>NZ_RKHK01000001.1:970618-1294158 GCF_003752405.1 Bogoriella caseilytica
CGGTCACCACGGACGAGGAGCCCACCGGCGAGGGCCCGGCCCGCCGCGCGGAGGGCACGGTGGCCCTGTCCAGCCTGGACGAGGAGTTCGCGGAGGAGGCGCTGGCCTTCAACGAGCGGGTGAGCTCCCTCGTCACCGACCGGGGGCTCCTGTCCGGCGCCGCCCATGTCAGTGCGCGCGAGAGCGGTCTGGCCTCGGCCGCCAAGCTGTTCGCGCCGGCCATCGCCCTGCTGCTGTTGCTCGCCGCCGTCAACCTGGCTGCACCGGTGATCCCGCCCTCGGCGGTCGCCTTGGCTATCGCGACGGCGGCTCTCCTGGGGCTGTGGCTGGTGATCCACCTCCTCGTCACGGTCACGGCGAGTCCGCGAACGCCGGTGGGGCGTGCCCTGTACGAGCAGGCGCGCGGCTTCAAGCTCTACCTCGAGACCGCGGAAGCGGAGCAGATCCGCTTCGAGGAGGGCATCGACGTCTTCTCCCGCTACCTGCCCTACGCCATGGTCTTCGGTCTCGCCGAACGGTGGGCCGGCATCTTCGAGCGACTCCAGGCCGAAGGCCGGTACGAACCCGACACCTCCTGGTACGTCGCTCGCCAGACCGGCGGCACGTTACCCCTGGCGGTTCTGGCCACGAGCATGTCGAGCTTCTCCGACTCCGCCGGATCCACCTTGACCTCCACCCCGGGAGGCTCTGGAGGCTCGGCTTTCTCCAGTGGGGGTGGCTTCTCCGGAGGCGGCGTCGGCGGCGGGGGCGTGGGCGGCCGCTGACCGCACCGCCCACTCTGGGACGGTCGTGGGACGGGGAGTTTCTCCGGCTACGGTAATCCGCATGAGGGGGACATCCATGACTTTCGCTCGAGCCTCGGCCGCCGGCATCATCGCGCTGGGCACCACCGCCATTGCTGCATTCCCGGCTGCGGCCAATCCGTCGGACGACGTCCTGCGTAGCCTGAGCATCGAGGCGGTACTCGCGGCCGATGGTTCCATCCGGGTCACCGAGACCCTGGAGTGGGATTTCGGTTCCCGCGATGGCCTGGGCCTGTTCCGCAGTATCGAGCAGTGGATGGCCTGGGAGCACGACGACGACATGATGCGCGTGATGGAGGTCTCCGACTACGAGGTCTCCAGCCCCTCCGGCGCACCGGCCGAGGTCTGGGTGGAGGAAGACGGGCAGTTCCTGCAGCTCGCCATCGGCGCACCGGACGGATCGGATGACACTCGCAGCGGCATGCAGACCTACGTTCTGAGCTACACCATCGATGGCCTGGTCAATCCCATCCGCGACGAGCCGGACGTACCCGATCAGGACGAGCTCTACTGGAACGTGACCGGCCACGACTGGGAGGTCAGGATCGACCAGGTCGACGTGACCGTCACCGGGCCGGCGCCGGTCGAGGACCTGCTGTGCTGGGAGGGGCCGTTCGGATCGACGACGTCGTGCGAGTCATCCGGAGCGAACGCGAACACTGCTGAGTTCTCCGCCGCCGATCTCGCCCCCGGCGAGGGGCTGACCATCAGCGTCGCCTTCCCCGAGGGCTCCGTGCCCGGCGCGGAGATCATGCTCGAGCCCGACGAGACCTCGACACCCGGAGGGCCGGGGGTCTCAGGGCTGATCGCCCGGGTCACCGATCCGCTGGTGCGTTACTGGCCCGGGTTGGTGGTTCTGGCCGTCGGCGCCATCGTGGCCGACCTGGTGCGCCGGCGCCGCACCGGACGCGACCTCCATTTCGTGGGCCTGCCGCCCGGCAGCTTCCCCCCGGCGCAGGAGGCAGAGACGTTCCCGGTGGCTCCGCTCACGCGAGAGCCCACCGCGACGGTCGCCTTCACACCGCCACCGGGGCTCTCGCCCGCGGAACTGGGCTTCCTGGTGGACAGAAAGCCAGCCCCCCAGCACCTGTCGGCCACTGTGGTGGATCTGGCGGTGCGCGGATTCCTCCGGATCTCGGAGGCCGCGCACTCCCGCCGCGGCGAACCCCAGGACTGGTCGCTGCAGCTCGCCTCGAACGCCCGTGAGCGCTCCGGGGAACTACGCGAACACGAGCAACAGCTGCTACGGGCCCTCTTCGCCACAGGACCTGAGGTCCGGCTCAAGGCTCTGAAGAACTCGTTTGCCAGCCACGCACGGGCCTTCGGGAAGGCTTCTCGCCGCGGGGTGATGCGGCGCGGGCTCTTTGCGCGGGTGCGGCCCGAGCAGCCTGACGTCACGCCCAGGAGCGGGATCACCCTGCCCACCGTGGTCATGCTCGTTGCGGGCATCGTGGCCACGAGCGAGGGCTTCGGCGCACTTCCTCCCTCAGCAGTACGGCTCGCCGCCCTGGTCACCGGGGCCGCCCTCCTCTGGGCCTTCCTCCGCCAGTCGACCGTCACGTGGACCAAGCCGCGTTCCGCCGCCGGCCGGGCACTGTACGAGCAATCCCGCGGGTTCCAGCTCTACATCGCCACCGCCGAGGCCGAACAGATCCGCTTCGAGGAAGGCATCGACGTCTTCTCGCGGTACCTGCCCTACGCCATGATCTACGGCGAGGCCGAGCGATGGTCGGGGATCTTCGACCAGCTGCAAGCCGAGGGTCGCTACCGTGCGAACACTGCCTGGTACGTCGGCAGTCACCACACCGGCAATCAGCCAGGCCTGGGCCAGCTCGGCCGGAGCCTGTCCGGGTTCAACACGGCTGCGGGCAGGAGTCTCACCTCGACACCGGGCGGCTCGGGTGGCTCCGGCTTCAGCGGCGGATCCTCCGGGGGCGGCGCCGGAGGTGGGGGTGGCGGAGGCCGCTAGGTGCCGATGACCGCGACGAGCGTCATCACCACGGGAACCGAGACGAGAGTGCTCACCAAGATGGTGTCGCGCACCATGGGCACGGCCCTCCCGTAACGCATCGCGTACACGAAGACGTTCTGCGCCGTGGGCAGCGAAGCCACGACCACGGGGCCGAGGAGTTCCGCACCGGCGAGGTCGAAGATCTGGGTGCCGATGGTCCAGGCGATGAGCGGTGCCCCCACTCCGCGCGCTGCGACGGCGGCCCACATGGGCGCCCGCACCTCGCCCTGACCCGGGAGCGGCGCTCCGCGCAGCGAGAAGCCGAAGGCGATCAGCATGATCGGCACCGCCATGTCAGCGAGCAGGTGAACCGGTGACATCACCGGAGCCGGTAGCCGGACGCCCGCAGCGGTGACCAGGAGACCGAGCGCCACCGCGATCACCAACGGATTCCGGAGCGGGGTGAGCAGGATCTTGCCGATCGACATCACCGAGCGTCCGGTCTGCCGGTCCAGGACCGCAAAGCCCACCGGGACCATGACCAGCAGCTGGAGCAGCACGATCGGGGCGATGTCGGCCGCATGCCCGACCGCGACCACCAGCAGCGGGATGCCCAGGTTTCCCGCGTTCACATAGCTGGCTGAGAGGGCGCCGAGCGTGAGTTCTGCCCCGCGCAGCGAACTGAACAGCCGCGCCCCCACGCAGTACAGCACCAGCAGGAGGAGCGCCGTGGAGACCGAGACAACGGCTCGTTCGGAGAAGATCTCGGCCACATCGGCCGAGGCCATCGTGCGGAAGAGCAGCGCGGGCGTGGCAGCGTAGAAGGTCAGCCGCGCCAGCGTGACGTCCGCACCGGAGGGCAGTGCCTCCCAGCGCGCCAGGGCATAGCCGATGGCGACCACGACCCCGAGGCCGACGAAGCCAGCGAGGACCTCGGTCATTCGCGCAGGTTCAGTCTTGAGCTGGCTCGAAGCTCAGGGCCACCGAGTTCATGCAGTAGCGGTCGCCGGTGGGTGTCTGCGGCGCATCGGGGAAGATGTGGCCCAGGTGGGAGTCGCACCGCGCGCAGCGCACTTCGGTGCGGAGCATGCCGTGTGAGCGATCCTCGATCAGGGTGACCGCCTCAGAATCCTGGGGGGCGAAGAACGACGGCCAGCCGCAGTGCGAATCGAACTTGGTCGCTGAGCGGAAGAGCTCAGCAGAGCACGCCCGGCAGCGATAAACGCCCTCTCGGTTCTCCTCGAGCAGTTCCCCGGTGAAGGGGCGCTCGGTTCCTGCCTGACGCAGTACCTGGAACTCCATGGGGTTCAGGAGCTGTGCCCATTCCTGCTCGGTCTTGACGACCTTGGTCGATGACTGCGAAGTCCTCATGCCGCCATAGTGCTCCTGATGGGGCCATCCGCGCCACTCGCCCGCCTCGGCCGGGCTCCCGAGTGGGCGAAAGCTCAGGCGGTGGGCTTCCCGGTGCCCTCGCCGCGCTCCTCGGCAGTGCGCGGCTCGACGGCGGGGATGGTCTGAGTCTCGCCGTCGTTGGGCTGGTCTGTGAGCCCGATGCGGGTGCTGCTCGCCTGGGGCCTGTCATAGGCGTCCTCGAAGACCGACTCCGTGGCGCGCCGTTCGGCTTCTTCCTCGCGTTCGGCCTGCGCCTCGTCATCCGGGCCGGTGAAGTTCTCCGCGCGACGTTCGTTCTCGGCGCTGCCGGTGTACAGCGCCGAGGGCTCAGCGAACATCTCTTCCGGCCCGAGGACGCGTGTCTCCTCCTGGGCGGTCGGGCGCGGGGGTCGCTTGACGGCCCCTCTTCCTCCCATGGGGCGCACCGGCCGTGAGTCGAATGCCTGCTCGTCGGTGACACCACGCAGACTCTCCACGTCGGCGAACTCTCCTTCGATGCGGGTGCGCGGCAGTGAATGCGGCGCCTCGCGCTTGACCCACTTCACCAGTTCCTCGCGGAGGAAGTACCGCAGATCGACCAGCGTGGGGGCGTCCTTGGCTGAGACCAGCGCGCGCACGCGCACCATGCCGCCGGTGGCCTCGAGGACCTGGAACAGGCCTACCCGCTCATCCCACAGGTCGCCCGCCTTGCTCTCCAGCAGCCGGTCCATCTCGGCGCGCATCGCGTCGATCGGCACACGCCAGTCGAGGTCGAACTCGACCGAGTCGAGCATCTCGGAGCTCCGCCGCGTCCAGTTCTCGAAGGGCGTGGTGGTGAAGTAGGTGGACGGCATGACGATGCGCCGGCCATCCCAGACATGGACCACCACATAGGTCAGGGTGAGTTCCTCCACCAATCCGAACTCGCCCTCGACGAAGACCGCGTCGCCCACGCGTAGGGAGTCCGTCATCGCGATCTGCAGGCCGGCAAAGACCGAGCCCAGTGTGGACTGTGCCGCCAGCCCGGCCACCACCGAGGCGATGCCCGCTGACGCCAGCAGCGAGGCGCCGGCGGTGCGCGCCTCGGGGAAGGTGAACAGTGCCGAGGCGAAACCGATGATCACGATGACCGCTACAACCAGCCGGCGCAGAATCTGCGCCTGCGTCACAACGCGGCGCCCGTGACGCGACTCGAGGTCCTGGCCAGGCCGGTTCAGCACGATGTCCTCGCCGGCCCGCACCAGCGAGGTGGCGATCCAGACGGCCACCAGAATCATGAGGATGACCACGCCGTGCTGTGCGATCCCGCGCCAGCCGGGCTGGTCCTCATCCAGGGTCTGCGGCGTTCCAGCCACGAAGCCGATCCAGCCGCAGACCAGTGCACCCATCACCAGCAGCGATGTGCGCAACCGTCGTTCGATGAACTCGATAGGCCGCCGACGTCGCCCGACGACGCGGGCCACCGCCAGGATGACGGTCACCCCCACGATGCCGATGGCCAGGCCGAGGCCCGTCCACAAGAGAATGGAGGCGAGTTCGAAGGTCGCCTCCACCGTCTGCTCTACACCACCATCTTCCATGGAAGTCGACCTTACGGGCGAAGCGGCGGCGACGCGATGCTTCGTCGGTCAGGCCCAGCCAAGGTCGTGGAGCCGTTGATCGTCGATGCCGAAGTGGTGCGCGATCTCGTGCACCACGGTGACCGCGACCTCCTCCACGACCTCCTGCGGCGTCTGACACATGCGCAGGGTCGGGCCACGGAAGATCGTGATCCGATCGGGCAGCGATCCCGCCTCCCACCAGGAGTCCCGCTCGGTCAGCGGGGTGCCCTCGTAGATGCCGAGCAGGCCATGGGCCGGGTCCGCGCCATCGAGCTGCTCCGCCGTGGGCTCGTCCTCGACGAGGACCACCACGTTGTCCATCCGGGCGGTGAGCTCCTCGGGGACCAGATCGAGCCCTTCGGAGACGGCGTCCTCGAACTCCTCGCGCGTCATCTCCACCATGCCTCCATGGTGCCTCACCCGAGCGATTCCACCGAGGCCCACTAGCAGCAGCCGAGGGCGTGACCGCGCGAGGCTGGCGTGACAAGGCGCACAGGATCCGGCTTTGCCCAGCGGCGCGCTGAGGCCGTATGCTGACTGAGGTTCTGGGGCGCTCCGGCGTCGCGGGCGTCCTTCACCGGCCCCCATCGTCTAGCGGCCTAGGACCCCGGCCTTTCACGCCGGTAGCACGGGTTCGAATCCCGTTGGGGGTACTGCTCCGGCAGACTCACACGGTTCGTCGTGAGAGAATGTGGAGCACAGCAAGGCCCTGTAGCGCAGTTGGTCAGCGCGCCGCCCTGTCACGGCGGAGGTCGCGGGTTCAAGTCCCGTCAGGGTCGCGGTATGCAGTCGCCCGGTCATTCGGATATGACCGGGCGTCTGTGTCACGGCTCTGTAGCTCAGTTGGTAGAGCGTTCGACTGAAAATCGAAAGGTCGCCGGTTCGACCCCGGCCGGAGCCACCATCACGCCCCAGGTTCTTCGGACCTGGGGCGTTCGACATTCTCCCGACGGAGACGCAGGGTCAGGTCCGCGACCCGGCTCCAGCGGCAGCGCATCACGACTCGGGTTAGCGTTCTGCGCGAGAAGTGGCAGGCTAGAGACCTCACGGGCGCTTGACCGTGCCTGGACCGACGCAAGGAGGAAACGCCGTGACCACCTCGCCCCAGGGCTCCCCGCCCCCGCAACGCGAGCGCACCTTCGGTGAACTTCTTTCCGACCTCTCCGCCCAGGTGACCAACCTGATCAAGGCCGAGATCGCACTGGCGATCGCCCAGGCCAAGGCCAAGGGCCAGCGCATGGGAATGGGCATCGGACTCTTCGCCGGAGCCGGCGTCCTCGCGCTGTACCTGCTCGGCGTCCTGCTCGCCGCAGCCATCCTCGTCCTGGCGATCTGGCTACCCGCGTGGGCCTCTGCGCTCATCGTGGCGGGCGTCCTGCTGCTCATCATCGGGGTACTCGCCCTGATCGGGCGAGCCCAGCTGAAGGCCTCCAAGCAGTACGAGATCACGCTCCAAGAGGACCTGAAGGACGACGTCGAGGCCGTGAAGAAGGGACTGCAGTGAGCGCGAAGACAAAGAACTCCCAGCCCTCCATCGATGAACTCAAGGCGCGGATCCTTCGCGCCCGGCTCGAGATGACGGCGACCGTGGACGAGGCCAGTGATCGCGTCAACCCCAAGGTGCAGGTGGCCAAGGCGAAGGCTTCCGCGCAACTCAAAGCCAAACACTTCACCGACGACCTCAAGGCTGGCAAGCCCGGCCCCATCGCCGTCGTCGCCGGTGGCCTCGCTCTCATCGGCGGGGGGATCGCCCTGGCCGTCCTGTCCGCCCGCCGCTGAAATCAACCGTTCGGACGTGCTGTTTCTGAGAAGCTGGTTCAGGGGCTGAGACGTCTGTCATGGGGCGTCGGATAGCTCCGGTAGCCGCAGACGTTGTACGGTGGAACCACGACACACATTGACCACATACGGGGCCGCGCCGCAAGGTGCCCGCCCCGGTTCTAGTTGGAGGGGGTCGACGCCATGGGGCGCGGCCGTCAGAAGGCCAAGCAGACTAAGGTCGCTCGGAAGCTTAAGTACTCCACGCCGGAGACAGATCTCCAGGCGCTGGAGCGCGAGTTGGCGTCCGGAGGCGGGCCTCGCCCGCTCGAGGACTATGAGCCTGCTGCGGTAGAGATCCCTCCGGCCACCGACGACGACGACTGGCGCTGAACCCAGTTCCTCGCGTGGTCGCAGCGTGGTCGCAGGCCCGCCTGGGCATGGTCGCGGATCCGGTGAGTCCCAGGCCCGGCGATCAGATCCGGTAGCGCCCGGTGAGTTCGACCGCGCCGGCGTGCACACCTTTGGTGCCGCGCACCAGATCACGGTCGGCGTCTGCGGCGAGTTCACCGGTGTCGGCGCGCACCGCGCCCAGCACCCATGAGTCCATGCCGCACGCGCGAACCGTGGCCATGGCTGCGTCGGCCTGATCGGCCGGCACCAGGGCCACCATGCCGACGCCAAGATTCAGGGTGTTCTCCACGTCGTGCCAGGGCACGGCCCCGAGCCGGCGCACCAGGTCGAACACCGGTGGCACTGTCCACGAACCACGGTCGACCGTGGCCACCAAGCCGGCGGGCAGCACGCGCGCGAGGTTCGCGGCCAGGCCGCCGCCCGTGACGTGGGTGAAGGCGTGAACATCCAGCTCGGCAATCAGGTCCAAGCACACCGTGGTGTAGAGGCGGGTGGGCTCGAGCAGTTCCTCTCCCACGGTGCGTCCCAGTTCCGCCACGTGCGCGTCGAGGCCGAGACCGGCGACCTCCAGCACCCGCCGCACCAGGGAATAGCCATTGGAGTGGAGCCCGGAGGAGGCCATGGCGATGGCGACATCGCCCTCGCGCACCCGATCGGCCCCGAGGACGGCGTCGGCCTCGACCACACCGGTGGCAGCGCCGGCGACGTCGTACTCACCGGCCTCGAGAAGGCCGGGATGCTCCGCCGTCTCCCCGCCGAGCAGCGGAACCCCGATGGCGGCGCAGGCCTCAGCGATGCCGCGCACGATGTCGGCAATGCGCTCGGGCACCACCTTGCCGGTGGCGATGTAGTCGGTCATCAGCAGCGGCTTCGCTCCGACGACGACAATGTCGTCCACCACCATGCCGACCAGGTCCTGGCCGATGGTGTGGTGGATGTCGAGGGCTTGGGCGATGGCGACCTTGGTGCCGACGCCATCGGTGGATGTGGCCAGCAGGGGCCGTCGGTAGTCCTTCAACGCCGAGACATCGACCATGCCGGCGAATCCGCCGACACCTCCGACGACGAGTGTGCCGTGCGTGGCCCGCACGGCCTCCTTCATCAGCTCAACGGCCTTGTCACCGGCCTCGGTGTCCACCCCGGCCGAGGAGTAGGTCACGGGGCTGCTCGAGGCCTGCGGCGGCGTGGTATCACTCATCGGCGGGCTTCCGATCCGGTCGCGGTCAGGGCTGGCGGCGGGATCTGGGCCGGCGCGGGGTGCGCACTGGTCGGGTCGGCTTGCACACGCTCCCTGGGGATCGGGTAGTTCCCGGTGAAGCACGCGGTGCACAGGCGGTCCTCGGGCACCGTGGTGGCGGCGACCATGCCCTCCACCGAGATATAGCTCAGCGAGTCCGCTCCCAGGTTGTCCCGGATCTCCTCGACGCTCATGCCGTTCGCCAGGAGCTCGGCGCGCGTGGCGAAGTCGATGCCGTAGAAGCAGGGCCACTGCACCGGCGGCGAGGAGATCCGCACGTGCACCTCGGCCGCGCCGGCCTCGCGCAGCATGCGCACCAGCGCGCGCTGGGTGTTGCCCCGCACGATGGAGTCGTCGATGACCACCAGTCGCTGACCGGCGATGACCTCGCGCAGCGGATTGAGCTTGAGCCGGATACCGAGCTGGCGGATGGTGTCGGTGGGCTGGATGAAGGTCCGCCCCACGTAGGAGTTCTTCACCAAACCCTGAGCGAAGGGGATACCGGATTCCTGGGCGTACCCGATCGCCGCGGGCGTGCCGGATTCTGGGGTGGGGATCACCAGATCAGCCTCGGCGGGGGCCTCGCGTGCCAGCACCCGGCCCATCTCGGTCCGTGCGGCATTGACCGGAACATCCGCGATCTTGGTGTCAGGCCGGGCCAGGTAGACGTACTCGAAGACGCAGCCGCGCGGCGTCGCCTCGGCGAAGCGATGGGAGCGCATGCCTGCGGCATCGATGACGATCATCTCGCCGGGCTCGACCTCACGGACGTAGGTGGCGCCGACGATGTCGAGAGCGGCAGTCTCCGAAGCCACCACCCAGCCTTTCTCGAGGCGGCCCAGGACGAGCGGCCGGATCCCATGCCGGTCCCGAGCGGCATAGAGCGAGCCCTCGTCCATGAACACCAGGGAGAAGGCCCCCTCCAGGTGGGGGAAGAGCCGCATGGCGAGGTCTTCCAGGGGCTCGTCCTCACCACCGATCGCTCCCAGCAGCGCGGTGACCACGGCGGTGTCGGAGGAGGAACCGCGCCCCATCTCTCCAGTGAGATCCTGGCCGGAGATCTCCCGGACCCAGGCCACAAGATCGGCCGTGTTGGTCAGGTTCCCGTTGTGGGCCAGCGCCACGGTGCCCGCGGCCGTGGGCCCCAGGGTGGGTTGCGCGTTGATCCACTCGGAGGATCCGGTGGTGGAGTATCGCGTGTGACCGACCGCGATGTGCCCGCGCAGCGACTCCAGGGCGCGATCATCGAAGACCTGGGACACCAGACCCATGTCCTTGTAGATCAGGATCTGCTCGCCGTTGGAGGTGGCGATGCCCGCCGACTCCTGGCCACGATGCTGCAGGGCGTAGATCCCGAAGTAGGTCAGCCGGGAGACGTCCTCTCCGGGTGCCCAGACGCCGAAGACCCCACATTCGTCCTGGGGTCCTCGCTCCTCGGGAAAGGTCTCATGAGTCAGGCGTCCGTCTCCGCGTGCCACTGCCTCATCTTCCCACAGTCGAAGGGCCAGAGATCTCCCTGGCGATGTGACGCTCTCGGAGCGCCTCGCGCGGTGTGCTCATTCTCCCGGGGGCCGCACCTCGCGCATGCGCCGCCTGAGCCGGCGCAGGGAGAGCCGGTCGAGAGCGACGGCCACAATGGCGCCGAGCACGCCGCCGACGACGCCGAGGGTGGCGAGCAAGATCAGGAACAGGGTGCCGCGGGCAAGGTGGACGCCCTGGTCGATGGCCACCTGTGACGGTGGGAAACCCGAGAGGATGAAGGCGGCCACGGCAGCGAGTACGACGCCGAGGAAGATGAACGTGCTGTAGCGCGGCGCGCGGCGTACGGTCCGTCGATCGACGGCCTCGTGGAGCGGCACCTCCGAGGGTGCGGACCCGGTGCTGCTCACGCCTGCGGCCTGCTCGGCAGCGCTGGTCTCTTCGGGGGTACTCACACCTGCGACGGTACCGGACCCGCGCAGAGACAGCGGAAATGGCCACCCCCGCAACCGCTACTCAAGTCGTAGCCATGGCAATACTTGAGTCTTGCGTAAACACTACTCAGGTCTTAAGCCGCTCCTGAGCAAGCCTTGAGCATCGAGCTCCACAGTTCTCTTGGCACCGTCCTCGAGAAGGAGAACCCTCATGCCTGGCATCACCCTCAACCTGACCTGGCCCGGTCGGCACGCCGGCCAGACCACCACCGCCGAGGCCGCAGCGGTCGCCGCCACGGTTCCCGTCGCTCCCGCAGTGGCAGCACTCGGCCAGCCTGCCCAGGCGCCGCGCGCCGGCTACGGCGGCACGACGTCCCCCACGCACCCACCGCTCAGCAGCAGCCCGGACTCGGCCGTGCTCGCGAGCGAGTCACGCGCCCTGACCACGTCGCCCCTCCACGCCACGGCCTACCCCCTGGCCACCCGCGATCTCGTGGTGCCCGAGCTCGGGACCGTGGGCTGCATCATCCCGGCCTACAACGAGGGCGCCACCATAGCGGGCACCCTGGACTCCTTGCTGGAGCAGTCCCGGCCGCCCGAGTCCATCTACGTGATCGTGAACAACTCCACCGATGACACCTTCTGGCAGGCCAAGCGCTACGAGGGCTCTCACGTCACGCTGCACCAGGACACCGAGCACGTGGTGGAGGTCCACGTGGTGGATATCGGCAAGAACTCCGCCAAGAAGGTGGGGGCGTTGAACAAGGGCTGGGAACTGGCACGCGAGCACGACTTCATCTTCGGCGTTGACGGTGACGTGCGGCTCGACCAGCGGTGCCTGGAGTACCTGCGCGCGGAAATGATGGACGACAGCCGGATCGGCGGCATCTCGGCCATCTACTCGATCGATGCCCACCAGGCCTCCGGGCCGATGGCATGGTTCCTGCTCTCCGCCCAGCGCAACCAGTTCGCCGGTTTCAACATGGACAACCTGCTGCGCAACCGCAACATGGCCGTGCTCGGCGGGCAGGCCTCGCTGTTCCGTGGACGCGCCCTGGATGCCTTGATGAGCCGCTATCACCAGTCCCACCCCTGGACCACGGACTCCGAGGTCGAGGACTCACTCCTCTCCCTCCAGGTCCGCGACGTGGGCTTCTCCACCAAGATCTCCGCCCTGGCACGCGCCTACGTGGGCGGCATGGCCACCGGCGCCTCGCTCTACGCCCAGCAGGTGAAGTGGACGGCCGGCGGCATCGAGCTCATGCGGCAGCGCCCCTTCCATCCGAATCTGCGACTGCGGTGGCGCGAGAACATCGCGATGCTCTTCAACATCATCGTCCGCATCATGTTCGCGCTCCTGCTGGCGGGCTCGCTGGCCATGGCGGCCTTCGCCCCGCACCCGATCTGGCTGGTGCCACCCATCACGGCGCTCGCGCTCAACCTCCGCATCACCGCGGCCATGAAGGACCGCACCTGGCGGGACTGGCTCTTTGCCGGCCTCTTCTTCCCCACCGAGGCGTACATGTGGATGCGCGGGCTCTACTTCGTCGTCTCGTGGTGGCAGGTCATGAACAAGGTCGAGAAGGACAACTGGTCCGCGCAGGCGAAGGCCGAGTCGGGCGGCGGCAGCGCCGGATGGATCTGGGTGGTGCTGGGAATCGGCGCCATCGGCGGGCTGGCCTGGTTCACCTGGACGAACCTCTCCGACGCAGTGCGCTCAGACCTACTCACGTGGGGCTGGCTGTCACTGGCGATCCTGTCCATCCTGCTCACTCTCGGGATGCTGAAGAAGCTCGTGCGCAAGCACCGCGGATTCCATGCATGAGCGACCGGCCGAAGACGCCGGCCGGCCCGATGCCGCTGGCTCAGCTCAACCGGGCAAGCCGGTAACCGACGCCGCGGACCGTCTCGACATAGCGAGGCACGGCGGGATCATCCCTGAGCTTTCGCCGCACGTTGGCGATGTGGACCTCCACGGAACGCCGCTCGGCGGGCCCGATGGCGAGATGATCGCCACCCAGAGCACGCCGCGCGAGGGCCTCCTTGGTGAGAACCCGCCGGGGGGCTTCGAGGATCGCCACGAGCAGCTCGAACTCCGTGCGCGTGAGATCGACGACGACCCCGCCCACTTCGGCGGTGCGGCAAGCGACGTCCACCACCAGGTCACCGTGCACGAGGGTCCGGTGACCGGCGACGTCACCGGACACGGCGACGTCGCCACCGAGGGCGGCCGGGGGCGTGCGAAGCTCGGTCCCACTACTGGCGGCACCGGGAGCGGCGATGCGATCACGCGGACGGCGCAACATCGCCTCGATACGGGCCCGCAGCTCCCGCGGCCGGAAGGGCTTGGTGACGTAGTCATCCGCGCCAGCTTCCAAGCCGAGCAGCGTGTCAATTTCTTCGGCCCGGCCGGTGAGCATCACCAAGTAGGTCCCCGAGAAGGCACGGAGCTGGCGGGCCACCTCGAACCCGTCAATATCTGGCAAAGCGATATCCAAGGTGGTCACGGTAGGGTCGATGGTTCGGACGAGGGCGATCCCCTCGCGACCGCTGCCCGCCGAATGCACCACAAATCCTGCTTGGGAAAGGGTCGTTTCGAGCAGCCGTCGAATATCCGCCTCGTCCTCGATCACGACGGCACTTCGTTGCTCGGCCATAACGCCGATTTTACGCACTA
Source organism: Bogoriella caseilytica (assembly GCF_003752405.1). Lineage (NCBI taxonomy): Bacteria > Bacillati > Actinomycetota > Actinomycetes > Allobogoriellales > Allobogoriellaceae > Allobogoriella > Allobogoriella caseilytica. The sequence continues at coordinate 984,344 of NZ_RKHK01000001.1, forward strand.
CTGGCACTACAGTGCCGACATGCCTTTCCGCCGCTCGGCAGCCCTGCGCCGCAGGGCACGGCGGTCCCGATTCTCCGGGTCTGCCCAGGGGATGCCGCAAGGTCCCGTCACGATCTTCGGGCATCACCTTCCTTTTGGTGCGGTGATTTTCGCGGTCCTGCTTGGCACCTTGTTTGCCGATCTGTCGATGCTCGGCAACCGCTACTTCTTCGCCGCCATGGTGTTGGCAGTGATGACCACCGGGCTCTCCGCGATCCTGCCGTGGGGCCGGCTCCCATCGTGGTGCCCGGCCCTGCTCGCGCTCAGCGACATGGCGGTCGTCGCACTGCTGGAGATCGCCGGGAACTCCTTTGCCGTGCTGCTCGTGTTGCCTGCTCTGTGGCTCTCGATGACCTACGGCGCAGCGGGCGCGATCCTCGCGACCGGAGTGGGAGCACTGGCCGCCTGGGGGCCGGAGCTCATCAACTGGACCGCGCCGGCAACACCGGCATCCTTCGAGGTCAGGCACCTGCTCATCCCGCTGGTGCTCGCCGCCACCAGTCTCTACACCTGGTACTTGGAACGCCGCTCCCACGCCCGCAGCGCACTCCTGGCACGGCAGAGCTCTCTGGTGCAGGAAGCTCTGGAGGCCATCGATGACCGAGAAACCTTGCTCCGCGGCATTCTGAACACCATCGACGTCGGCGTGATCGCCCTGAACGCCGAGGGCCGCGTAACCCACATGAACCGCAGGATGAACGAGATCCTGGGCGGGTCCGTGCGCCAGGGTGACTACGCCGAAAAGCTCGAGGATCCTGGCTCGGGCCACGCACGTCGCAGCCACCACCTCGCGCCGTCATGCCCGGTCGTGCGGGTCAGCAGAGGTGAGGAGATCCACCGGGAGCTCGCCGAGGTGGAGGGAGCAGGCCCGACTCCGCGCATCATGCGTGTCTCCGGAACGCAGATCTACGACGAGGGCGGTGAACGGAGCGGCGCCGTCGTGGCCTACCAGGACGTCACCACGGAGAACAACGCGTTGGCCCAGCGGGAGGAGTTCGTCTCGGCGGTCTCCCACGAACTCCGGACTCCCCTGACCTCGATCCTGGGCTACCTCGAGCTCGCCAGTACTGACCCGTCAGTACCGAACCTCCCGCGCTCCTACCTGGCCGTGGCCTCCCGGAACGCCGACCGGCTCGAACGACTGATCAATGACCTCCTCACCGCGGGCTCGGGCGAGCTCGAGGTGACCAGGACGGCTATCGACCTGCGGGAGGTGACCACCGAAGCGGTGGCCACCCATCAGCTGCGCGCCAAGGAACGGGGCATCACCGTGGATTTCGACGCGCCTGAACCCTGCATCGTGCGCGGCGACCGCATCCGGCTGGCCCAGGTGTGCGACAACCTGCTGTCCAATGCGGTGAAGTACTCCCGAGACGGCGGACGGGTCGAGGTCACCCTCGAATCCACGCACGGGCACGCTGTGCTCACGGTGGCCGACGACGGCATCGGCATCGCCGCCGAGGAGCAGGGCCAGATCTTCGATCGCTTCTATCGCACCTCCGCTGCACGCCAGAGCTCAGTGCCCGGCACCGGCCTGGGGCTGCACATCAGCCGACGGCTCGTTCAGGCGCAGCACGGCACGTTGACATTCCGCAGCTCGGAGGACTCCGGTTCCACCTTCATCGTCACACTTCCCCAGGAGGTCTCGTGATCGCACTCGATCCACTCACCGTGCTGCTGTTCAGTGCGCTGGTGGTGGTTGTCACGTCGGCGCTCTTCCTGGCGGACGCCTGGGGTCCGGACCTCTCGCTCGCCGAGCGCTTGTGGTGCACCGCCTTCGCCAGTTCGCTGCTGGCGTGCGTGCTGCTGGCTCCCGTGGAGTTGCTGCCAGAAGCCCGCACCCCGCTGGTATTACTGGCCAACTGCCTCCTTGTCCTTGCTCCGAGCGCGGCATGGAATGGCCTGCGAGCGCATGCGGGTCGTCGGGCCATGCTGCCGGTGACCGCGGGATTGGTGTCACTCACCGCGTTCGCCGCCGTGGTCGAACCGCACGACTACCCGTGGGAGGGGATGATCGGATACCTCAGCGCAATGATCCTGGCGCTGAGTCTGCTGGTCTGGGAAGCGGTGCGCGATGACCGCGGCCACCTGCGCACGGTCATTGCCTTCGCGGTGATCATGGGCTTCCTGGCGGCCTACTACGTGATGCGCCTCGTCGTGTTCGTCTTTCTCGGCCCGGACTCCGACTTCTTCGCCACCTACGCCTCCACCCAGGTCACGGGGATCCTCGCCTCACTGGGTGTGCTGGTCACCGCTCTGGCGCTGATCGTGCTCCGTCATGACCACCAGCACGCTGCGCGGGCGGGAAGCAGGAACTTCGACCCGATGACCGGCGCGCGGACCACCGCCTCGTTCACCTCCCGCGCCAGCGAACTACTGAGGGACCTCGCAGCCGACGGTACCCCCTTGTCACTCGTGGTCTTCGAGCCGGAGAGCGATCGGGAGATCGCTGCGGCCTTCGGCCGCGAGGATGCCGACCGGGCGCTGGTGGCCATCGGGGAGACCGTGATCAGCTTGCTCCCCACCGGGGCGATCGTGGGCCGCGATGGCGCAGCGGGCCGCAGCTTCGAGGTCCTGTTGCCGGGGAGCGTCGAGGACGAGGCGGCCCAGTGGGCTGAGACGGTCCGTGTGGCCATCCTCTCCGGGGTCTTCGAGACCGATTCGACCCCCCTGCGCCTCCCCGTGGCCCTCGGGATCTCGAGCACACAGCGTCAGGGATATGGACTCGCAACGCTTCAGGCTGCGGCACACGAGGCCGCGGCCGTAGCCATCGCCGCGCGCGAGACCCGGGCAGGGAGCATCTGAGCTCGTCGATGATCTCGACCCCAGCTCATCCGGGCAGAGGTGGTAGACCAGAGCGGTGAGCTCAGCCCCCCACGCCGCGGAGATGCCCGCGCGCGCCCGCTGGAGCGCCTTCGTCATCTGCCTCGGCGCCGGATTCATGGCACTCCTCGACGTCTCGATCGTCAATGTCGCCCTGCCCTCGATCGAGCGGGCCCTTGAGCCCAGCCCGAGTCAACTGCAGTGGGTGGTTGCCGGCTACGGGCTCACCTTCGGGTTGGTGCTCGTGCCTGCTGGGCGCTTGGGTGACGTCTTGTCCCGGCGCTGGGTGTTCGTGTTGGGGTTGAGTGGTTTCGTGCTCGCTGCCGCCGCCTGCGGCTTCGCCCCCACGCCCGAGGTGCTCGTCGGCCTGCGCCTGCTGCAGGGGGTCTTCGCCGGCGTGCTGAACCCGCAGGTGATCGGGTTGATCCAGGAACTCTTCCGCGGCCCGGAGCGCGGACGGGCCTTCGGCTACTTCGGGGCCACCATCGGTATCTCCACAGCGCTCGGGCCGCTCGTGGGTGGGTTGCTGATCGCCGCCTTCGGGCCCGAGGAAGGATGGCGGGCCGTCTTCCTGGTCAATGTGCCCCTGGGTCTGATTCTTGTGCCCCTGGCACTGCGCTATCTGCCCCGCACGGCACCCCAGGCCACCCAGGCACGTATCGACGTCGTCGGGATGCTGCTGATCGCCGCCGCAGTGCTGTGCATCATGTTCCCTTTCGCCTCGGCCAGTGATGCCGAAGCGAACGACGTGCCGTGGTGGCTGCTGGGCGTCGCGACTGTGCTCATCGCCGCCTTCGTGCTCTGGGAGCGGCGCCTGGAGCGCGCTGGAGGATCTCCGGTGGTGAGTTCAGAGCTGATGCGCACCCCCTCCTTCGTGCTGGGTGCTGCCGTGGCCGCGGCCTACTTCGCCGGCTTCACCGGCATGTTCCTCGCCGGCACGCTCTACCTGCAGCAGGGCCTGGGACTCAGTGCTCTCCAGGCCGGACTGACCCTGACGAGCTTCGCCCTGATGGGCGCGATCTCCGCAGCACTCTCCGGCAGGCTGGTGCAGCGCTTCGGGCGGTGGACCGTGGTCACCGGCATCGCTCTGACCGGGATCGGGATGGCCGGAGTGGCCTCCACGGCTGCCACGACCGATGGTCCGCAGACGGCACTCGTGCTGGCCTGCTGGCTCGCGATCGCCGGGCTGGGCAATGGGGCGGTGATTTCCCCGAACCAGGCGCTCACCCTGGCGGACGTGCCCGTCACCCGCGGTGGCTCCGCTGGTGGTGTGCTCCAGACGGGCCAGCGCATGGGCGCCGCCATCGGTATCGCGATCGCAGCGGCGGTCTTCTTCTCCCGCCTCGAGCAGGCGGGCAGCGGCGCGCTGGCCGGTGGCTATGGCCCCGCCATGCGCGCGACCATGGTCGTTGCCCTGACGGCGATGAGTGTCGCCTTCCTCCTCGCACTCACAGACGCGCTACGTCGACGCACCCATCACTAGCCAGCTCCCCCAGCTCCCCCAGCTCCCCCAGCTCCCCCAGCTCCCCCAGACGATTGTGCTCACTCGACGTCGCTATGACACACCGTCGGGCGGCTGAGAACGACGTTTCCTGAGCACAATCGCCCCAGGAAGCCCACGCCCCAGGAAGCCCACGCCCCAGGAAGCCCACGCCCCAGGAAGCCCACGCCCCAGAAGGCCGACGCCCCGGGGGTCGGACGGTCGGCCCATCCCGTCCCGAGGTGTCCCGGCTAGGGGTGTCCCGTCCGGAGGTGTCCTAGCCGGCCGGGGATTAGCCGAAGTACTGCGGGAGGGTCGCCTCGGCGCTGCGGCGGAGTTCGGCCAGGGGAAGGTCCAACGAGGGCGCATCGAGGCCGTCCAGTCCGTCGATCTGCACGCTCTCCCCCCCACTGACGCCGATCCGGGTGATCGGGACGCCGTGCTCGGCCGCCAAAGCCACCAGCTCCCCGCCCTGACCGTCCCGCACGGCGACCAACGCTCGAGCGCCGCTCTCGGCGAAGAGCACGGCGGTGGCGTTCACCCCGTCGCGCTCGCCCACCTCAGCGAGGTCGATCTGCGCGCCGATCCCGAAGCGCAGTGCCATGTCCACCACGGCCTGGGCGAGCCCGCCGGTGGACAGGTCGTGGGCGGCGTGAGCGATGTCGCCGGCCGCGCCCACCAGAACCTCGGCGAGGCGCTTCTCTGCGGCCAGGTCCAGGCGCGGCGGCAGTCCGCCCAGGTGGTCGTGAATGCCGCGGGCCCACTCGCTGCCGTCGAGTTCCTCGGCCGTCACGCCCAGCAGGTAGATCTCCCGGCCGTCCTCGGTCCAGCCCGACGGCGTGACCGTGGCGACGTCGTCGAGGACCCCGAGCACACCCACGACCGGGGTGGGGTTGATGGAGGAGTCGATCTGACCGGGCTCGCCGGTGCCGTTGTACAGGGAGACGTTGCCTCCGGTGACCGGCACACCGAGCTCCTGGCAGGCGTCGGCCAGGCCGCCGATGGCCTCGACCAACTGCCACATCGCATCCGGGTCCTCCGGGGATCCGAAGTTCAGGCAGTCGGTGACCGCCAGGGGACGCGCCCCGACGGTGGCCACGTTGCGGTAGGCCTCGGCCAGCGCGTGGCCGGCGCCGGTACGCGGATCGAGCTTGGCGAAGCGCCCATTGGCGTCGGTGGCGATCGCGACTCCGCGGCCGGTGGCCTCGTCCACGCGGATCACGCCGGCATCGTCGGGCTGGGCCAGCGCGGTATTGCCCTGCACGTACCGGTCGTACTGGTCGGTGATCCACGAGGCCGAGGCCAGGTTGGGTGATCCCACGAGCTGCAGCACCTGGTCGCGTAGCTCCGCGGCGCTGGCGGCGCGCGGGAGGTGGCGGGCCGCTGCGGCGTCGTCGTTGAGTTGGTCCTGCCAGGCGGGCCGGGCAAAGGGGCGCTGGTAGACAGGGCCGTCGTGCGCCACGGTCTTGGGATCGACGTCCACGATCCGGTGTCCGTGGTGATCGATGGTCAGGCGCCCGTCTCCGGTGACCTCACCGATGACGGCGGTCTCCACGTCCCACTTGCTGGTGATCGCCAGGAAGCGCTCCAGCTTCTCGGGGGTGACCACCGCCATCATGCGTTCCTGGGACTCACTCATCAGGATCTCGCCCGCGGTCAGCGAGGGGTCACGCAGCAGCACGTTCTCCAGGTCCACGTGCATGCCGGAGTCGCCGTTGGAGGCCAGCTCCGAGGTGGCGCAGGAGATCCCGGCGGCGCCGAGGTCCTGGATCGCCTCCACCAGGTTCGCGGCGTAGAGCTCCATGCAGCACTCGATGAGCACCTTCTCCATGAAGGGGTCACCGACCTGCACGCTGGGCCGCTTGGCCGGCACGCCGTCCTCGAAGGTCTCCGAGGCCAGGATTGAGGCGCCACCGATGCCATCACCGCCGGTGCGCGCGCCGAAGAGCACGATCTTGTTGCCCACGCCTGAGGCGTTGGCCAGATGGATGTCCTCGTGCCGCAGCACCCCCAGGCACAGGGCGTTGACCAGGGGGTTGCCCTGGTAGGAGGCGTCGAACTCGGTCTCGCCGCCGATGTTGGGCAGGCCCAGGCAGTTGCCGTAGCCGCCCACGCCACCCACCACGCCGTGGACGACGCGGGCGGTGTCCGGGTGGTCCACCGCACCGAAGCGCAACTGGTCCATCACGGCCACCGGGCGAGCACCCATGGCGATGATGTCGCGCACGATGCCGCCGACGCCGGTGGCCGCGCCCTGATAGGGCTCCACGAAACTGGGGTGGTTGTGCGACTCCACCTTGAAGGTCACGGCCCAGCCGTCGCCGATATCGACCACGCCGGCGTTCTGCCCGATGCCCACCAGGAGGTGCTCGCGCATCTCCTCGGTGGTTTTGTCCCCGAACTGCTTGAGGTGCACCTTGGAGGACTTGTACGAGCAGTGCTCGGACCACATCACGGAGTACATCGCCAACTCGGCAGCCGTGGGGCGGCGGCCGAGGATGTCGACGATGCGCTGGTACTCGTTGTCCTTCAGCCCGAGTTCGGCGAAGGGGAGCGTGTCATCCGGGGTGGCGGCGGCGTTGTCCACCGTGTCCGGGAGGGCCTGGTGCGGGGCGGCAGTCACCCGGCGGATTCTACCGGCCCGCACCGATCACCGGAGCGCGACCCAGGGCGCCGATGAGGGCCCAGCGCTCCGGGCTACCCCGCCCGCTCAGTCCTTGGCCTGCTTCAGCGACTTCTCGTCCACCGGCTCCTCACCCGTGGCGCGGCGGCGCCGCAGGTAGGCACGGGCCTCCTCCTGGCGCTCCCCTTCCACGCCGGTGGCGATCTGCGCGCGCAGGTGCTCCTCGCGATAGCCGAAGGCGTCCACCAGATCCCGGGCGTGCGGCCGCAGACGCGCCAGCAAACGCTCGACGTAGCTGGTGACAGTGCGTGCGCGGTGGCCGGAGATGCGCCCGTGGATCAGGTACCAGGCCAGGTCCTTCTCGATGAGGGTGAGCCCGAAGAGGTCCCGCACGGTGGTGAGCACCTCGCGCGTGCCCGGGTCGCGCACCTCGCGGAGCGCCGCGGTGAAGGCCTCCCATTGCAGGAGTTCGGCGTGGGCCCGCGCCGCCTCGATCAACCGGTGCTGGTGGGCATCGAAGATCGCTGCGGCCTCGGCGGGCGGCGCCTTGCGTGCCGGGCGCAGGGCGAGTGCCACCTCTTCGACCATGGTCTCGACCCGGTCCTCGAGCAGCTCCCGCTGGGTGTCGGCCTCGCGCAGATGCCCGGCCGAGCGCGCCTTGGATCCGGAGTCGCGGATGCTCTGGGCTGCGCGGCGCAGCGGGGTGCGGTGCATGGTCATGTCCGCAGCGCGGTCGGCCACCCAGCGCACCGCGCCGGCGACGTCCACCTGAGCCATTTCACGCCCGTAGTCGGTGAGCAGGCGCTTGCCCACCAGCTGCAGCAACACGGTGTTGTCACCCTCGAAGGTGGCGTAGACGTCCATGTCCTGACGCAGTCCGGTCAGGCGGTTCTCCGCAATATAGCCCGCGCCGCCACAGGCCTCGCGCGCCTCCTGCAGCACGTCCAGGGCCAGCCAGGTGTTCACCGGCTTCGCGGCAGCGGCGAGCGTTTCGAGGTCCTGACGGTCCTCGTCAGTGTCGTGCTGCCCGGAGAAGACCCCGTCGAAGCGCTCGAGCAGCTCGTTCTGCGCGAAGGCTGCGGCGTAGGTCCGTGCGAGGAGCGGGAGCAGGCGCCGCTGATGTCGGGGATAGTCGAGCAACACGCGTTCACTCTTGGGATCCTCAGCGGTGAACTGGCGCCGCTCGGTGCCGTAGCGCACGGCGATGGCGAGCGCCATCTTCGCCGAGACCACTGCCGCCCCGGAGAGGGAGACCCGGCCTTGCACCAGGGTGGAGAGCATGGTGAAGAAGCGGCGCCCCGGGCTCTCGATGGGCGAGGTGTAGCTGCCGTCGGGTTCGACGTGGCCGTAGCGGTCGAGCAGGTGGGTCCGCGGCACGCGCACGTGGTCGAACCACAGCCGGCCGTTGTCCACCCCGTTGAGCCCACCCTTGTGCCCGTCGTCCTCCCCGCCGATCCCGGGCAGGAAGCGCAGCTCGCCATCCTCATCGTGCTCGCGGATCGGTACGTAGAAGGCGTGCACACCGTGCCCGACGCCCCGGCTGATGAGCTGCGCGAAGACCACCGCAGCCAGGCCGTGCTGGCCGGCGTTACCGATGTACTCCTTCCGCGCGGCCCGCACGGGGGTGTTGATGACGAAGGACTCGGTCTCGGCGTCGTAGGTCGCCGTCGTCAGGACCGAGGCGACGTCGGAGCCGTGGCCGATCTCTGTCATGGCGAAGCAGCCCGGCACGCTCAGGTCCATGGCTCCGGGCAGCCACTGGCGGTGGTGCTCCTCGGTGCCCAAGTGCAGGATCGCCGCACCGAAGAGCCCCCACTGCACGCCGGCCTTGATCTGCAGGGACGGGTCGGCGACGACGAGTTCCTCGAAGGTCGCGAGGTTGCCGCCCGGATCCTCCCCACCACCGAACTCGACGGGGAAGGCCAGGTGCGGGCGCCCCCGCTCGACCAGCTCACCGAGCTGACGGAAGACGCGGTCGCGATGCTCGGAGGCCGGGAGCCCTTCGATCTTGCGCATGCCCTCGTCGCAGGCGAGATCGCGCGAATCGCGGCGGAAGTGCGCCCATCGCCCGTCCAGCAGCCGGTTCAGCGCCGTGACATCGATGCGGGGCGCGGCGCCATCGCGGCGCTCGGAGCGGGCGGGCGCCGGGCTCGCCGCGCTGACCGGCTTCGCGGCCTGATCCGGGCTCGGCACGGCGGTGGAGGCGGGGGACTGGTTCTGGTGACTTACGGGTGTTGCGGCCATCATTCACTCCGGTTCTCTTCGAGGCCAGCGCCATTGCGGGCCCGGCGTAGGAGGCCAGCGGCGCCGTCCCACAGCCAGGTGGTCAGTTGCCCGGCCACGTCCTCACGCTGGAGCGCGCCGGGATGGTTCAGCCACTCCTCCACCGCCCCGCGGACCAGCCCGACCACGCCGGCCGCCCAGGGCCGCAGGCGTTCGTCCAGGCTGGAATCCTCATCGGGCAAGGCGGGCCGGACGGCGTCGATCACGAGATCGACTACCTCGCCGACGAAACTGCCGAGTTCGCTGTCGCGCACCACGAAGGCATAGACGTTCGGCGAGGCGTTCGCCATCTCCAGATAGACCTCGACCATGCCGGCGATGCGCTCCCGCGGGCCGGACGCACTGGTGGCGGCCTGCTCCAGGCCGTCGTGCATGCGCCGCAGGACCGCACGGCCGACCGCGTCGCGCAGGCCGTTCTTGTCGTGGAAATAGCGGTAAAGCACGGGCTTGGAGATGCCGGCATGGGCGGCGATCTCCGCCATCGAGGCCTCGGGGCCTTGTTCGTGGATGGCATGCCGTGCGGCACGCACCAACTCCGCATGGCGGCTAGCGCGATGGGCGGTCCAGCGCGCGGTCCGGCCATCCGTTGCCGGCGACTGTGCCGTGGGTAACATAGACCGACGGTATCAGGTACCGTCGGTAACGGAACCCCCCGCAGCACAATCCGACTCGACGAAGAGGACGACAACGTGGCCTCCACTCACCGCCAAGCCGCCATCATCGGTGGCAACCGCATCCCCTTTGGGAAAGCCGGGAGCGCCTATGGCTCTGTCGGCAACAAGGACATGCTCACCGCCGCTCTCGACGGGCTCGTGGCCCGCTTCGGCCTGGCCGGGGAACGCCTCGACGAGGTCGCCGCCGGGGCCGTGCTCAAGCACTCCCGCGACTTCAACCTCACGCGCGAGGTGGTGCTCGGCTCCGCGCTGGACCCGCGCACTCCAGCTGTGGATCTCCAACGCGCTTGCGGCACCGGCCTGGAGGCGGTGCTCACCGTGGCGAACAAGATCGCCCTCGGCCAGGCCCGGGTGGGCGTGGGCGGCGGCGTCGACTCCACCTCCGACGCCCCGATCGTGGTCTCCGACCGCCTCCGCAAGGCGCTCCTGCGGGCCTCGCGCGCCAAGACGCTCAAACAGCGGCTCTCCGCGCTGTCCTCGATCCGCCCCGCCGACCTCGCCCCGGTGGCACCGGATACCGGGGAACCCCGCACCGGCTTGACCATGGGTGAGCACCAGGCACTGACCACGGCGCGCTGGGCCATCAGCCGTGAAGCCCAGGACGAGATCGCCTTCGCCTCGCACCACCGGCTGGCCCAGGCCTACGAGCGCGGCTTCTTCGACGACCTGATCACCCCCTACCGGGGTCTCGATCGCGACGAGTCCCTGCGCCCTGACACCTCCCTGGAGAAGCTCGCCACGCTCAAGCCGGTCTTCGGCAAGCAGATCGCGGACGCCGAAGCGACCATGACGGCCGGGAACTCCACTCCCCTGTCCGACGGCGCCTCCACGGTGCTGCTCGCGGACGAGGAATGGGCCGGCGAGCGCGGACTGCCGGTCCTGGCCCGGGTGATTGATGCCCAGGTGGCCTCCACCGACTTCGTCAGCGGCGAGGAGGGCCTGCTCATGGGCGGTGCCTACGCCATCCCGGCGCTACTGGCGCGCAACGAGATGACGCTGGCCGAGTTCGACTTCGTCGAGATTCATGAGGCCTTCGCCGCCACCGTGCTCACCACTCTCGCCGCACTCGAGGATGAGGACTTCTGCCGCACGAGGCTCGGGCTGGACGGCCCGGTCGGGTCGGTCGACCGCGAGCGCCTCAATGTCACGGGCTCCTCTCTCGCCGCCGGGCACCCCTTCGCCGCGACCGGCGGGCGGATCGTGGGCACGCTCGCCAAGTTGCTGCACGAGCGCGGCGAATCCGAGCTGCGCCCGAGCCAGCCGGCCCGAGGGCTGATCTCGGTGTGTGCCGCCGGCGGCCAGGCCGTGACCATGCTGCTCGAAGCCGGAGGTTCCCAGTGAGCGACAAGTACCTGGACCTGACCCGCTCCGGCCCACTGGCCGTCGTCGCCAAGAAGCTCGGACTACCGCGGCCGGCGAAGCTGCGCCGCACCGATCCACGATCCGTGGACACCCCGCTGGTGCCCGGACCGGTGCTCGTGCTCGCCGACGAGGGATCGACGGCGGAGGCGACCACGATCGCCGAGGGGCTGCTCGACTGGGATCTTGACGTCCGCCGCGACTCGCGCCTGCCGGAGCACGAACGCTGGGGCGCGGTGATCCTGGTGCTCACCGGCCTCAGCCACCCTGCGGAGCTGTCCGCCCCGGCCCTGGAGCTGGGCTCAACCCTGCGACAGCTCGCCTCCAGTGCGCGGGTCATCACGCTCTCGCGCAGCGCACCGGCACCGGCTCCGTCCCCCGACGGCGTAGCACCGGCGCTGGCGGCCGCACGTCACGGCGTCGACGGCTTCGTGCGGACCACCGCCAAGGAGATGCGCTCTGGGACCACCGCGAACGGGCTGGTCCTGGCCGAGGGCGTGGAGGTGACCGCGCCGAGCGTGCGCGGGGGCCTACGTTTCCTGCTGTCCGCGCGCTCCGCCTTCGTGGACGGCCAGCTCATCGCGGTGGGGTCCTCCGCGGGCAGTGAGCCGCAGGACTGGGTTCGTCCGCTCGGCGGGGCGGTGGCTGTGGTCACCGGAGCCGCTCGCGGCATCGGCGCCGAGGTCGCGGCCGTGCTGGCGCGCGATGGTGCCCGGGTGATCGGAGTGGACGTGCCGGCCGCCGGTGAAGCGCTGGCGGTCACCATGAACCGGGTGGGCGGCATCGCACTGCAGCTCGACATCACCGCCGCGGACGCCGCTGAACGCATCCTCGAGCTCGCTCGCTCCCGCTACGGCCACCTCGACATCGTGGTGCACAACGCGGGGATCCTGCGGGACAAGACCCTGGCCCGGATGACCGCCGATCGCTTCGACGCGCTGCTGGCGGTCAACATCGCCGCACCCCTGCGCATGAACGACACCTTCGCCGGTGAGCTCGGCGGTGGGACGGCCCCGCGGATCATCTCCCTGGCCTCGACCTCGGGCATCGCCGGCAATCGCGGGCAGAGCAACTACGCCGCCTCGAAGGCGGGGGTGATCGGCATGACCCGCGCCCTGGCCGCGCCGATGGCGCAGCGCGGTGGCACCGCCAATGCGGTGGCCCCGGGGTTCATCGAGACCGAGATGACGGCGTCCATCCCGCCGGTGCCCCGCCAGGTGGCGCGGTGGAGTTCCTCGTTGCAGCAGGGCGGCCAACCGGTGGATGTGGCGGAGACGGTCGCCTTCTTGGCCTCACCGCAGGCCGGCGGGATCAACGGCCAGACCGTGCGGGTGTGCGGCCAGCTGATGGTGGGGCAGTAATGCCGGCGCCCAGCGGATACCGCGAGAAGCACGTCTCCGAGCTCCCCTCCCTCGGGGGGCTCTATGCCCGGGCCGGAGTGCGCGCAGGTGTGCTCGCCGTGCGCCCGCCGCGAACCGGTGGCCTGCCCGAGGTGGCGCTCCGCACCGAGGCACGCGCCGATGCCGCCACTCTGACGGCCTACCAGCAGCTGGTCGGTGAGCCCGGTACCGATGTGCTGCCACCCGGCTATGTACACACGCTGGCCTTCCCCGCCGCCATGGCGATCATGACCCGCCCGGATTTCCCGCTACCCGCCGTCGGCATGGTGCACGTGGCCAACCGGGTCGAGCAGCGCCGCCGGCTGGGATGGGGTGAGGAGCTCAGTGTGCTGGCCTGGGCGGAGTCACCTCGCGAGCACAAGCGCGGGGTCACCATCGACCTGGTCACCGAGGTCAGCGTCGCCGGTGACAGCGGGCAACCTGCGTGGCGGGGCGTCTCGACCTACCTAGCCTCCTCACGCCCGGCGGGCCTGGAGGCTGGACCGGCCGCGGAGCGGGCGGGCTTCCCCGAACCGCCGGCGGCGGCCTCCGCCATCTGGCGTCTCGGGCCGCAGGACACGGCCCGGTACGCCGAGGTCTCCGGTGACCGCAACCCGATCCACACCTCGCGGGTGGCGGCACGGGCCTTCGGCTTCCCGCGGCGCATCGCGCACGGCATGCACACCGCCGCACTGGCCTTGGCCGGGATGCCGAACGCGCTGCGGGGTGAATCCCTCACCTGGAGCGTGCAGTTCGGCAAGCCGGTCGTTCTGCCGGCCACGGTGGGTTTCCGCCCCTCCCCCGATGGCTCCTTCGTGGCGTGGAATCGGCGCTCCGGGAAGATCCATCTCGCCGGGACGGTCACCCCCGGCTGAGCACGAGCGGCCCATGCTCTACGGTGCGGGCATGAGCCTCCTCATCCAGCCTGCCGATCTCGCTCAGCTCCTCCACGGTGAGCGGCCCCCGGCGGTCCTCGACGTTCGCTGGCAGCTCGGCCGCAGCGACGGGCATGAGCAGTACCTCGCGGCGCACATCCCCGGCGCCGTCTACGTGGACCTGGACAGCGAACTGGCCGGTCACGGCCACGCGACCGGCGGTCGGCACCCCTTGCCGACCGCCGCGGAACTGCAGCGCGCCGCACGGCGCTGGGGACTGCGCACCGGCCAACCGGTGGTGGTGCACGACGCCGCGGGCAACGGGGCCGCGGCGCGTGCGTGGTGGCTGCTGCGCTGGGCCGGGATCACGGACGTGCGGCTGCTCGACGGCGGCCTGCACGCCTGGCAGACGGCGGGACTGGATGTGGCCAGCGGCGAGGAGCTGCCGCCGCCCGGTGATGTGGTGGTTGATGTCGAGCGAGGCCCCGACGGTGAGCGCGGCCACCTGCCCACGCTGAGCATGGCGGACGTCGCTGCCGCGGCGCGCGAGGGTGTGCTCCTCGATGCGCGCGCCGGCGAGCGCTACCGCGGCGAGACCGAGCCGATCGATCCGCGCGCCGGGCATATCCCTGGCGCGATCAGTGCCCCCACCACGGAGAACCTCGACGAGGCGGGACGTTTCCTGTCCGCCGACACGCTGCGGCAGCGCTTCGCCGCTCTCGGCGTCGAGGGCCACGCGGTCGCGGTCTACTGCGGCTCCGGAGTGACCGCCGCCCATCAGATCGCCGCCATGGCGGCCGCAGGCTACGACCCGGCCCGGATCGCGCTCTATCCCGGCTCGTGGTCGCAGTGGTCGAACCACCCGGAGCTGCCCGCCGCCACCGGGCCGGAGCCGGGCTGAGTGAGCCCGGCTGAGCTACGCGCTGACCAGGCTCCGGATCGCTGAGGCGAAGAGTCCGAGGCCATCGGTGCCACTGCGTGGCGCTCCGGCCACATCGGGACCGTAACCCTGCTGCACGGCGTGCTCCGGGTGCGGCATCAGCCCGACGACGTTCCCAGCTTCGTTCGTGACGCCGGCGATGTCACGAAGCGAACCATTGGGGTTGGAGCCCAGGTAGCGGAAGACCACCTGGCCCTCACCTTCGAGGCGATCCAGCGTGGCGTCATCGGCCACGAATCCGCCCTCACCGTTCTTCAGCGGGATGGTGATCTGCTGGCCCGGCGCGAACTGATTGGTCCAGGCCGTGGCGGCGTTGGTGACCTCGAGCTGCTGGTCGCGGCAGAGGAAGCGCTGGTGGTCGTTCCGGATGAGCGCCCCCGGCAGCAGGTGTGCTTCGCAGAGAATCTGGAAGCCATTGCAGATGCCGAGGACCGGCAGGCCCCGGCCGGCGGCCGTGACGATCTCGCGCACGATCGGCGAGTGCGAGGCGATGGCGCCCGCACGCAGATAGTCGCCGTAGGAGAAACCTCCGGGCAGCACCACGGCCTCGACACCGGCGAGGTCGGTGTCGGCATGCCACAGCGCCACCGGTTCGCCACCGGCCAGACGCACCGCGCGCTGGGCGTCACGGTCATCCAGCGAACCGGGGAAAGTGACCACGCCGATCCGGCTGCTCACGCAGTCACCTCGGCGGAGATCGCAGCGCCGGAGTCGGCCGGGAGGTCCTCCTCGACGGCGTGGATGCCCACGACGTCCTCAATGATCGGGTTCGAGAGCGTGGTCTCCGCAGCGGCGCGTGCAGCGGCCAGGTGCGCCTCGGTAACAGGACCGTCCACGGCGAGTGTGAAGCGCTTGCCCTGCCGCACATCGGTGAAGGGGTGGCCTTGGCGCGCCAGCGCTCCGGCCACGGCCTTGCCTTGGGGATCGAGGATCTCCTGCTTGGGCATGACCTCGACGACGATGTAACCCACGTGTGCTCCCTAGTAACGACGGCGCTGCCATCCTACTGGGCGCCACACCCGCACAGGGCGCGCGGCGAGCTAGGCGAATTGCTCGCCCGTCAGCCGTTCGAAGGCCTGCACGTAGCGATCCCGGGTGCGCTCGACGATCTCGGCGGGCAAGGGTGGCGGCGGGGCGTCCGCGGCGCGGTCCCAGTTCGCGTCGGGCGAGGTGAGCCAGTCGCGCACGAACTGCTTGTCGTAGCTTGCCTGAGGCCGGCCCGGCTCCCAGTCCTCGGCCGGCCAGAAGCGTGAGGAGTCGGGGGTGAGGACCTCATCTCCCAGGATCAGCCCCGCACTGCCCGGAGACTGTTCGCCCGCGCTCCCCCGACCACCGGCCGCCCCCTGCGGCAGCACGCCGAACTCGAACTTGGTGTCGGCCAGAATGATGCCGGCCTGACCGGCCAGTGCGGCGGCGCGCGAGTAGACCGTCAGAGTGAGGTCGCGTGCGGCCTCCGCCTGCTCGGGCCCCACGATCCGCTTGGCTTGGTCGAGGTCGATGTTCTCGTCATGCTCGCCGATCTCGGCCTTGGTGGCCGGGGTGAAGATCGGTTCCGGAAGCTGGTCGCTCTCCCGCAGACCGGCCGGCAGGTGGATGCCGGTGACGGCCTGAGTACGGCGGTACTCCTCCCACCCCGAACCGGAGAGGTAACCGCGCGCCACGCACTCGATGGGCAGCATGTCGAGCCGGTGGCAGATCATGGCCCGCCCCGCCACGGCGCTGGGCACCTCGGTGGAGACCACATGGTTGGCGACGACGTCGGCAAGCTGCTCGAACCACCACAGGGAGAGTGCGGTGAGGATGCGGCCCTTGTCCGGGATGGGCGTGCTCAGGATGTGGTCGTAGGCGCTGATGCGGTCCGAAGCCACCACCAGCACGACGTCGTCGGTGGAGCCGGCGGCTTCCCCCGCCTGCGCCTCCTGGCCTCCATCACGATCGGGCACATAGAGGTCACGTACCTTGCCGGAGTACACGTGCCGCCAGCCGGGCAGCACCGGCTTCATCTGCTGACCGGATCCCATGGGGCACATCATTCCAGCCGGGCGGGATCGCGCTCGACCCACGCCCAGAACCTGGTCGCAGAACAGCGCCCAGGGCCCTGTCTCAGCCCGCAACCCCGAGTCCTCCTGCTGCCGCGCTGCGCAGTACGGTGTGAGCGGATACACCGCACTCTCAGGAGGATTCGATGAGCCAGCTCGCCGACGTAGGCGTGACCGGATTGGCTGTGATGGGCCTGAACCTGGCCCGCAACCTTGCTCGGCACGGGCACAAGGTGGCGGTGCACAACCGCACCTACACGCGCACCGAGAAGTTCCTCGCCGACCACGGCGAGGAGGGGACCTTCGTCGCCTCGGAATCGCTCGAGGACTTCGTGGCCTCGCTCGAGCGCCCGCGGGTGGCGATCGTGATGGTCAAGGCCGGCATGGGCACCGACGCCGTCATCGACGCGCTCGCCGAACTCATGGAACCGGGCGACATCATCGTCGACACGGGTAACGCGCACTTCCCGGACACCATCCGCCGCGAGCACGCGCTGCGCGAACGGGGGATCCACTTCGTGGGCTGCGGCGTCTCCGGTGGCGAGGAAGGGGCACTCAACGGCCCCTCGATCATGCCCGGCGGCACGGTCGAGTCCTACGAGCGCCTCGGGCCGATGCTCGAGTCGATCTCCGCCCACGTCGACGGCGTGCCCTGCTGCACCCACGTGGGCCCGGACGGTGCGGGGCACTTCGTCAAGATGGTGCACAACGGCATCGAATACGCGGACATGCAGCTGATCGCCGAGGCTTACGACCTGTTGCGCAAGGGGCTGGGCGCCACCCCGGCAGAGATCGGGGAGATCTTCGCCGAGTGGAACACCGGTGACCTGGAGTCCTACCTGATCGAGATCACCGCCGATGTGCTCGCGCACACCGACCCCGAGACCGGCCAGGCCTTCGTCGACATCGTGCAGGACCAGGCCGAGCAGAAGGGCACCGGCCGCTGGACCGTGCAGAACGGCCTCGACCTCGGCGTGCCCATCACCGGGATCGCCGAGGCCACCTTCGCACGATCGCTCTCCGGATCGCTCCCGCAGCGCGAGGCCGGCCGCCGGGCACTCCCCGCCAAGACCGCCGCGTGGGAGGTCACCGACCGCGAGGGCTTCATCGACGACGTCCGCCGCGCGCTCTACGCCTCGAAGGTCGTGGCCTACTCCCAGGGCTTCGACCAGATCGCGGCCGCCTCGGTCGAGTACGACTGGAACATCGATCGCGGTGCCATGGCGCGGATCTGGCGGGGCGGCTGCATCATCCGCGCCCGCTTCCTGGACCGGATCACCGAGGCCTACGAGCGCGAGCCCGATCTTGCTCTGCTGCTCGCGGACCCGTACTTCACCGACGCGGTCTCCGACGGCCTGGAGGCCTGGCGTCGCGTGGTGGCCGGCGCCGCCCAGAACGGGGTGCCCACCCCGGCCTTCTCCTCCTCGCTCGCCTACTACGACGGCGTGCGCTCCGAGCGTTTGCCGGCGGCCCTGATCCAGGCCCAGCGGGACTTCTTCGGCGCCCACACCTACCGGCGCACCGACCGCGAGGGCTCCTTCCACACGCTGTGGTCCGGGGACCGCAGCGAGATCGCCGGCTGAGGCCGGCGCGAAGGCGCGCATCACAGATCGCGGCGCGGTTGCCGACGTCGTTGCTGAGTTCCCCTCAACAACGACGTCGGCAACCTGAGCCGGGGCTCAGGTCAGCGCAGGCGCGCCTCAGCCGCGTCCCAGTCGGCCCGGCCGCCCCGTGGTTCATAGCGCGTGAGCTCCTGGTGAGCGGAGGCGAGCGCCAGGCGGTGCAGCCCAGTGAGATCCACGCCCTCCCCGAGGTCGCCCAGCGATCGTGCCTGCACCAGCAGGTTGCCCAGGGCGGTCGATTCCACTGGCCCGGCAATCACCGGCAGACCCGTGGCCTCGGCGGTGAGCCGGCACAGCAGTTCGTTCCGCGAGCCGCCACCGACGAGGTGGATCACGGAGATCTCCCGTTCGGCGAGGTCGCTGGCGGCGCGCAGGGCACGACGGTAGGCCAGCGCCAGGGAGTCAAGGATGGCGCGCACCATCTCCGCCCGGGTGCGCGGTACGGGCTCGCCGGCCTCGGCGGCCGCCTGCGCCAGCCGCTCCGGCATGCCGCCGGGCGCGAGGAAGGCGGAGTCGTCGACGTCGACGACGCAGCGCAGCGCCGTCACCTCCTCGGACTGGGCCAGGAGTTCGGCGAGGTCGATCTCCTCCCCTGCCTCGGCCCATTCCCGCACACACTCCTGCAGTAGCCACAACCCCATGACGTTGCGCAAGTACCGCACGGAGCCGTCCACGCCGAGCTCATTGGTGAAGTTCCCGTCCCGGCTTGCCTCGCTCAGCACGGGCTCCGCCAACTCGATACCCACGAGGGACCACGTGCCGCACGAGATGTAGGCGAAGTCCCCGTCGCCCGGCACCCCGACCACGGCAGAGGCGGTGTCGTGTGAGCCGACCGCCACCAGCGGCACCTCCGGCAGCCCAGCGACATCCACGGTTCCGATCTGCGTGCCCGGCTCGACCACCGGGGGGAGCAGCGGGCCGAGGTCCATGCCCAGGGCGCCGCGGAGCGCCAGCAGGATCTCGGCGGACCAGCCTCGCGCGGCGACATCGAGGAGCCCCGTGGTCGAGGCATTGGTGGCTTCGGCGACCGCGACGCCGGTGAGCCAGTATCCGAGTAGGTCGGGCAGGAGCAGGAGGCGGCGGGCTGTTGCCAGCTGCGCGGAACCGGCTGCTGCCGCGAGCTGGAAGATGGTGTTGAAGGGCTGATACTGCAACCCGGTGCGTTCGTAGAGCATCTCCGCAGGCAGGTGGGTGAAGACCTCTGCGGCGACGCCGTCGGTGCGGCTGTCGCGGTAGTGAACCGGGTTGCCCAGCAGAGCGCCGTCGGCGTCGAGCAGGCCGTAGTCCACGGCCCAGGTATCGATGCCGAGGCTGACCACATTCCGCCTACGTGCCGCGAGCCGCACGCCGGTCAGGATTCCCTCGTACAGGCGCAGGACGTTCCAGTGGAGGACCTCGCGCCCACCCTCACGAACAGCAACGGGCACATTGTCGAAGCGGTGGATCACCTCGGTGACCATGCGGCCGTCGTCGAGGTGCCCGGCCACCACCCGCCCGCTGGAGGCGCCGAGATCCACAGAGAGGTAGGTCCGGTTCACGGTCACTACCGCAGGAAGGCGGCGGCGACGCCGGAGTCCACCGGCACGTGCAGCCCGGTGGTCTGCACCAGGTCGGGGCCGGTCAGCGCGAAGACGGCGGCGGCAACATGCTCGGGCAGGACTTCCTTCTTCAGCAGGGTCCGCCCGGCGTAGTACTGACCGAGTTCGGACTCATCGACCCCGTAGACCTTCGCGCGCTGTGCGCCCCAGCCGCCGGCGAAGATACCCGAGCCGCGCACCACTCCGTCGGGGTTGATGCCGTTGACGCGGATGCCGTGCTCGCCGAGCTCCGCGGCCAGGAGGCGAACCTGGTGGGCCTGGTCGGCCTTGGTGGCGGAGTAAGCGATGTTGTTCGGGCCGGCGAAGACGGAGTTCTTCGAGGAGATGTAGATGATGTCGCCGCCCAGGCCCTGGGCGATCATGACGCGGGCTGCCTCGCGGGCGACCAGGAACGAGCCGCGGGCCATGACTTCGTGCTGGAGGTCCCAGTCCTTGACGGTGGTCTCCAGCAGCGACTTCGAGAGGGACAGCCCGGCGT
The DNA here is from genome assembly GCF_003752405.1 of Bogoriella caseilytica. Lineage (NCBI taxonomy): Bacteria > Bacillati > Actinomycetota > Actinomycetes > Allobogoriellales > Allobogoriellaceae > Allobogoriella > Allobogoriella caseilytica. The sequence continues at coordinate 1,004,556 of NZ_RKHK01000001.1, forward strand.
TGTTGACCACGAGGTCCACACCACCGAAGGCCAGGGCCGCGGCGGCGATGGCCTCCTGGACCTGCGCTTCACTGGTCACATCGGTCTGGACGCCGATCGCGACGTCGGCACCGCCGAGCTCCTCAGCCACGGCCTGCGCCTTACCGAGATCGAGGTCGGCGACGACCACGCAGGCACCTTCCGCGGCGAGACGCTCCGCCGTAGCCTTGCCGATCCCCGAGGCACCTCCGGTCACCAGCGCCACCCGGGTGGCCAACGGCTTCGGTCGAGGCATCCGTTGGAGCTTGGCCTCTTCCAAAGCCCAGTACTCGATACGGAATTTCTCGGATTCCTCGATGGGGGTGTAGGTGGAGATCGCCTCCGCGCCGCGCATGACGTTGATGGCGTTGATGTAGAACTCTCCGGCCACGCGCGCGGTCTGCTTGGTGCGCCCGAAGGAGAACATGCCGACGCCCGGCACGAGCACGATGGCGGGGTCGGCGCCACGCAGGGCGGGCGAGTCGGGCGTGGCGTGGCGCTCGTAGTAGGCCGCGTAGTCCTCCCGGTAGGCCTGGTGCAGCTCGGTCAGCCGGGCGACCACCTCCTCCACCGGAGCGTCCGCGGGTAGGTCCACCACCAAAGGCTTCACCTTGGTGCGCAGGAAGTGATCCGGGCAGGAGGTGCCGAGCTCAGCCAGTGGGGCGAGCTTCTCTCGGGCGAGGAAGTCCAGCACCACCTCGGAGTCGGTGAAGTGCCCGAGCTGCGGCGCGTCGGTGGAGGCCAGCCCCCGGATGACCGGAGCAAGCGCAGCGGCCTTGGCGCGCCGTTCGGCCTCCGGCAACGCTGCATACTCGTCGCGGATCGGCCCGAAGGGGTGGGTGCCCTGGGCCTCGAGTTCGGCGGTTCTGGCGGCGATGAACTGCTCCGCGGTGCGGATGATCATCAGCGAGTTCTCCTCGCATTCCGCTGAGGTGGCGCCCCACGCGGTGATGCCGTGGCCGCCGAGCACGCAGCCGATCGCCTGAGGGTTCTGCTGTTTGATCTCCGCGATGTCGAGGCCGAGCTGGAAGCCGGGGCGCCGCCAGGGCACCCAGACCACGCGGTCACCGAAGCACTCGCGAGTCAGCGCCGCACCGTCGGCCGCGGTGGCGAGGGCGATGCCCGAGTCCGGATGCAGGTGGTCGACATGCGCGGCGTCGACCAGTCCGTGCATGGCGGTGTCGATACTGGGAGCGGCACCGCCCTTGCCGTGCAGGCAGTAGTCGAAGGCCTCGACCATCTCGTCCTCGCGCTCCACCCCGGGGTAGACATCGACCAGGGCGCGCATGCGGTCCAGCCTCAGGACGGCAAGTCCTTCCTGGCGCAAAGTGCCGAGATCGCCCCCGGACCCCTTGACCCAGAGCAACTCCACGTCCTGACCGGTGACCGGATCGGTCTCGGTGCCGGCCGCGGAGGTGTTGCCGCCGGCGTAGTTGGTGTTCCGCGCATCGGAACCGAGGCGATTGGACCGGGCAATGAGCTCAGCGGCGGGGTGCGACATGGTGGTGTTCTCCTGAAGGTCTCTGGCTACTCGCGTGGGACACGTGCTGGGGATATCAGATGGTCAGGCGCCCCAGCCGGCCTGGCTTCCGCCGACGCGCTCGGCAGCGATCCGCTCGGCGTAGCCGGAGGCGGCGTAAGCCCTCATGGGATCGGGATCCAGGCCCTGCTCCGTACGCAGATCGGCGAGCAGAGGTCGGGCGTCGGTGTTGTAGGCGTCCATCAGCACGCCGTGGGCCCCGAGCACATCGCCGGCCTCCTGGGCGGCGCGCAGTGCCGAGCGGTCCACCAGGAGCGCCTTGGCCGTGGCCTCCTGGACGTTCATCACCGACCGGATCTGGCCGGGGATTTTCGGTTCGATGTTGTGGCACTGGTCGAGCATGAAGTTCACCCCGGAGTCCGGCTGCAGGGCGTCGGCGGAGATAATCTCGTGCATGATCCGGAAGAGCTGGAAGGGGTCGGCCGCGCCGGCGATGAGGTCGTCGTCGGCGTAGAACCGGGAGTTGAAGTCGAAGGCACCGAGGCGTCCTACGCGCAGCAGCTGGGCCACGATGAACTCGATATTCGTGCCCGGGGCGTGGTGCCCGGTGTCCAGGACCACCATGGCCTGGTCGCCGAGCGCCATGCAGTGCAGCAGTGAGGTGCCCCAGTCCGGCACGTCGGTGGAGTAGAAGGACGGCTCGAAGAACTTGTACTCGAGCACGATGCGCTGGTGTGGCTCCAGGGCGGCGTAGATCTCGGCGAGCCCCTCGGCGAGGCGATCCTGCCGGGCGCGCAGATCGTCCTGGCCGGGGTAGTTCAGCCCATCGGCGAGCCAGATCTTCAGGTCCCGGGATCCGGTGTGCCCCATGACGTCCAGGCACCTCAGGTGGGCGTCGACCGCCTTGCGCCGCACCACCGGATCGGGGTGGCAGAGCGAGCCGAGCATGTAGTCGTCGTCCTGGAAGGTGTTGGAATTGACGGTGCCGATGCTGACGCCGAGGTCCTCGGCGTGCCGCCTCAGGGCGCCGTAGTCATCGACCAGGTCCCACGGGATGTGCAAGGACACCCGGGGGGCCACCCCGGTGTAACGATGCACCTGAGCGGCATCGGCGATCTTCTCGTAGGGGTCACGCGGGCCGCCGGGCTGGGAGAAGACCTTGAACCGGGTGCCGGAGTTCCCGAAGGCCCAGGACGGGAGTTCGATGGTCTGGGTGCGCAGCGCCTCTCGGGCGGCAGTCGCGGTGGCTGGGAGCTGCGAGGGGGACATGCGCTTCCTTCACTTTTGAATCGTTTCATTCGAGGTTAGTCTTCGCATCCGGCCACGGTCAAGGGTGGCCGGGCAGGGAGAGGATGCGGATCCGCGCCATGGTGCCTCCTTCGGCTTCCGGGCTCTGGAGTCGTCGTCATGGGCTGCCGCAGCCGATGCCGCGGCGGCTCTCATCGCGGGTCGGCCACACTGAACTCGTAGGTGCCGGAACCGACCTGCTGCTCAGTCCGCCCGGGCAGCTCGATCGTTGCGGTGGTGTTCGCCGGGATGAGAGCCCGCACCGTCATCTCCCCGCCCTCAATGCGCCAGGAGGACTCAGCCATGCCGTAAGGCGTCTCATGACGGGCTGTCGCGTGGTCGATGCCAACCACGGGCGTCGGCGCGATCCGAAGCTTCCGGTAGCCCGGCGCTGCCGGGGCCAGCCCGGCGAGCGAGCGATAGAGCCAGTCGGCCACTGCACCGAAGGCATAGTGGTTGAAAGAGGTCATCTGACCGGGGTTGATCGTGCCATCCGGGAGCATGGAGTCCCATCGCTCCCACACGGTCGTCGCACCCATGGTCACCGCATAGAGCCACGAGGGCACCTTGGTCTGGAGCAGCAGTTTTCCTGCGACTTCTGCGTGTCCCGTTCGGGTCAGGGCATCGCTGATGATCGGTGTGCCGACGAACCCCGTCCCGATGGTGTCTCCGGCTTCGGCGACGAGCTCCGCCAGCCGGTCACCCATGAGCCCCGCGGTCTCCTCATCGACTAGGTCGAAGACGATCGCCATGGCGTAGGCGGTCTGCGTGTCCGAACTCATGCGCCCACCGGGCTCGACGAAGGCCGCATGGAAGGCGTGGAGCACCCGGTCGGCCTCCTGGGCGTAGTGCTGCGACTCCTGCTCGTGACCGAGGATGCCAGCGGCACGGGCCACCAGGCGTGCCGAGCGGATCACGTGCGCCGTCGCCACCAGATCCTTGTCGGTCTTCGCCTCGCCGGGGTGCGCGGGTGGCGAATCAGGATCGAGCCAATCACCGAACTGGAAGTCCCCCTCCCACAGGCCTTTCCTGCCTGCCTTCTGCAGCAGCACATCCGCCCAGGCCTTCATCGACGGGAAGTGATCGCGCAGGGTGTCGAGGTCTCCGAAGCGCTCGTAGAGGACGAGCGGCACCACGGTGGTCGCATCGCCCCAGGCGGCGGCGGGTTCCCCGCCACCCTCGAGTACCTGAGGGATCACGAATCCACAGACTCCCCCGTTCCCCGCCTGCTCTGCCGCGACGTCGCGCAGCCATCCGGTCAGGAAGGCGTGGGAATCGAACAGGGTGGACGCAGTCGGGCTGAACACCTGGATGTCTCCGGTCCAGCCGAGGCGTTCGTTGCGCTGGGGGCAGTCAGTGGGGACGGAGACGAAGTTGCCCCGCATGCCCCAGACGACGTTCTCGTGCAAACGGTTCACGAGCTCGTGCGAGGACTCGAACCAGCCCGTCCTGCGCATGTCGGAGGTGATCACCACCGCCGTGACCGCAGCAGGATCGACCTCGCCGGGCCAGTCGCCCACCTCCGCATAGCGGAACCCATGGAAGGTGAACTCGGGCTCGAAGACGTCCTCGCCGCCGGAGAGCACTAGGTGGTCGGTGGCCTTGGCCTCGCGCAACGGGCGGGTCCCCAACTCACCGTGTTCGAGCACTTCCGCGTGCCGCAGGGTGATGACGTGCCCTGCGGGGCCGGTCACGCGCACGCGGAGGCGCCCCACGAGATTCTGGCCGAAGTCCAGCACTGTCCGGCCCGAGGGGGTGGTGATCACTTCGCGCACGGAGAGCTCTTCGGTGCGGCGCACCGGCTCGGCGACCATCGCCTCCGGGACCACGTCCACGGCTCGGACCTGGGCGCCGGGCCAGGCGTGGTCGTCGAAGCCCGGTGCGTCCCAACCGCTCTCCACGCGCCGGGCGTCAATCCGTTCGCCGTGGTAGAGACTGGATGACACCAACGGGCCGGTAGCGGCGCCCTTCCACTGCGGGCCGGTGGCCACCACCTCAGTGGTGCCGTCGGTGTACGTCAGGTGCAGCTGGGCAGCCACGGCCGGCTGCTCACCATAGAAGCGCCGTCCCGCGCCATGGAAGCCGTACTCCTCGGTGTACCAGCACCCGGCGAAGCGGACCCCGATGGCGTTCTCACCTTGGCGCACCAGTTCGGTGACATCGGTGCATTCGTGTTCGATGCGGTACTGGTAGCTGGTCCAGCCAGGCTTGAGCACGGCGTCGTCGACATCCCGGCCGTTGATCGAGACCTGATAGACGCCCTGGGCGGTGGCATACAGCACGGCTGCGGTCACTTCCCGCGCGGCTTCGAACTCGGTCCGCATCAAGCCCGGGCTCGCGATGCCCTCCGGGGCAGCCAGCTCGATGAAGTCGGCTTGCCACTCCCCCGCGCCCAGGAACGTGGCCCTGATCTCGACCGGGTCACTCCACTCGCTCACCTGGCCATCACTCCCAGTCACACGCACCTCGATGCGGTGCCGGGCCCGCGGGCTCAGCGGGGCGAAGGGCCAGTCGACCAGCACCGACTCGCTGGTCTCGAGCTGGGCGATCTGCTCGCCGTCGAGACGAAGCTCGGCTGCGCTCTGGTGCCAGTCCTGGGTGTCGGTCTCCACCAGCCAGGTCAGCCGCGGTCGCGGCACATCGGCATAGTGGCCATCCCGCCGACGCTCGATACGGACTTCGGTGACGTGAGTACTCATCGCGTATTGCTCGCTTTCAGCCCTTGACCGCGCCGGAGGTCATACCGGCGACGATCTGGCGGTTGAAGAAGATGAACATGATCAGAGGGGGGATCGTGATGAGGAGAGTGTTCGTAAAGAGCAAGTTCCACTGGTTCGCCGCCTGTGCGCTCATGAGGTTGTAGAGCGTCAACTGCACAGTGGCGTTCTCATCGCCCGGCAGGAAGTACAGCGGGTGTACGAAGTCGTTGAAGACGTTCACGGCCTGCACGACGATCACGGTGATGACCGTAGGTTTCATGAGTGGCAGGATGACGCGGAAGAAGAGCCGCACCGGCCCGGCACCGTCGATCAGCGCCGCCTCGTCCAGCTCCCGAGGGATCGTGCCCACGAAGGCTCGGAAGAGCAGGATGCAGAACGAGATACCGAAGGTCGCCTGCACCAGGACCAGACCGGGAATGGTGCGGAAGAGGCCGAGCCCTTGCAGGAGCCAGATGGTCGGCACCACGGCCGGCGGGACGATCAGTCCCGCGAGAACGAGGAAGTTCACCAGCGGGTTCCACCTGCTCGACCGCCGGGCCAGCACATACCCCACCATCGCCGAGATGATCACCATGATCGTCACGGCAGACACGGTGATCACGGTGGAGTTGATAAAGGCGCGAATCACCACGCCGTTGCGCATCGTCAGCACCTCGGTCAGGTTCTCGACGAAGGCCAGTTGCTCCGGCCAGGAGAACTCCAGACGAGAGGCCTCAGCCGGGGTTTTCATTGCTTGGAGCACCACGAAGATGAACGGGACAATGAAGACCACGATGGAGGCCACGATGGCGATCACGCCGGTGAGGCCGCGGTGTTTCGCCTTCATCGGTCCACCGCCTTGCGGTTGATGAGGATGGTGATCGGCACCATGACGGCGGTCACCACCACGAACAGGATCACGTTGCCCGCGGTGGAGAGACCGTAGAAGCCGGCCTGGTACTGCTTGTAGATCACCGAGGCGATCACGTCCGAGGCGAAGCCCGGCCCACCACCGGTGGTGGCCCAGATGAGGTCGAAGGTCCGCAGGCCACCGATCAACGACAGGATGATCACCGTGCCGGTCGCCGGCATGACCAGCGGCAGCGTGATGGTGCGGAACTGCTGCCACCGGCCGGCACCATCGATCTGAGCCGCCTCGTAGTACTCCCGTGGGATGGTCGCCAGGCCGGCGATGTAGATCAGTGTGGCAATCCCCAGGCCTTTCCAGATATCAACACCGGCCACCGTCAGGAGCGCGATATTCGGATCGGTGAACCAACCGGGCCCGGAAATGCCGAACCAGCCCAGCATCGCATTCACCACACCGTCGAAGGGATCCAGCATGGCGGTGGCCATCACCCCGACGCCGATCGTGGAGACCAGCACCGGAAAGAAGACCACGGAGCGTAGATACCCTCGCGCCACGATCTGCGAGGTAAGCAGGACGGCCAGGGCGAGCCCGATCACCACCTTGGCGCCGGAGGTCGTGACGCCGAAGATGAAGGTGTTGATGAAGCCTTGCCGCAACTGCGGTTCCGAGAAGAACCTGATGTAGTTCTCCAAGCCGATGAACTGCGCATCGAAAAGGGTCCAGCGGGTGAGGCTGAAATAGAAAGACGCGAAGGTCGGGATGGCAAAGAAGACGAGATAGAGCACGCCTGCCGGAATGTAGAACCACATCGGGTAGGCGTGACGGGATATCACCGAACTCCCCGCCCGCCCCGGCCGGGACCTGCGCGAGGGGCGACCCCGGGTGAGGTGGGTTCGCGCCTCGCGGGTGGTGGCGCTCACCAACCGTCGAGGCCCAGCTGGCGGGCCTGGTTGATGACGTCCTCGTCGTAACGCTCCGCAGCGCTCTGGGCGTCGCGGATGCCGGAGCCCACCTCGACGAGGATGTGCTCGAGGTTCGGCCCCTTGACGGGCGACAAGTACTCCAAGGCGGGCGCCGTGCGCCCTTGCTCCACATAGGCCTCGATGTCGGTCAGCAGTGGCGCGACGTCATCCGGCAGGTCGCACGTGCCGGGGAAAGGCCCACCGGGATTGAGGTGCTCGAGCTGGAGTTCGCAACCACGCTCCGAGGTGATGAAGGCGACGAAGTCACGTGCCGCCTCCAGTTCGTCTCCCTCGGTGCTCTGCGGAATGTAGATACCCGTGGCCTGCCAGATCGTGGCCTGGGTGTGGTCGGCGTCTTGCGCGGGGATCGCGAAGAAGCCCAGGTCGTCCACGTGGTCGGGACTGTTCTGTTGGGTGTGGGTCAGCACCGTGTTGGTGAGCATGGGGTAGTGAGCGCCCTCGCCTTCCGCGACCATGCGCGATCCGGCGGCATCGTCGGCCGAGGCGAAGTTCTCGTTGAAATAGCCGGCGTCATACACAGCCTGGTGGTGTTCGAAGGCATGGACTGCCGGCTCGTCCGCGTACCGGCGGTTGTTCGCGGTGTACTCCTCAGCCCAGTCCGGATCCTGAGCGGCGACATTGGCGAAGTCTCCCAGTACGAAAAGCTGAGAGGTGTAGGTGGAGCCGTAGGTCTGGATGACGGGGTCGTACCCCGCCGCGGCGATCTCTTCGTTGTTGGCCATGAAATCGTCCCAGCTCTGCGGTATCTCCAGGCCGAGCTCGTCGTAGATCGGCCGGTTGTAGATGATGCCGCCGCCGAACGTGGCCCCCCAGGCATTCCCGTAGATGCCGTTGTCGGTGCTGACCGTGGTCACGAAGTCGTCGTCGAGATCGTCGATCCATGGCGCATCGCTCTGGTCGACCAGCACCTGATCGGGCGTGAGCGCCTGGAAGAGCGAGCCACTGTTGTAGATGAACACGTCGGCCATCTCCCCCGTGGCCAGGCGCGTCTTGACCAGGTTGTCACCGTCGCCGCCGCCGGGACGGGTGTCGACCGTGACGGTGACGTCCTCGTTCTCCTCGGAGAACGCCGCCGCCAGATCTTCGGCGAGAGAGATGGTGTGCGGCTGATTGTCGACGAGGAAGCTGATCTCGACCGACTCGCCGCCTCCGGCGCCATTGGAACAGGCGGCGAGGACGAGACCTATGGAGAGCGCGGCACCAGTGGCCGCGAGGAGCTGCGTGCGGGGCTGCGACGTTGCAGTCATGAGATTCCCTTTCGTACCTGAGGGATCAGGGGTGGAGTCGAACCGTGATGCGGCTGGCCACTGAGCCGGCCTCATGGGAAGCGCGGCGGGGGCCACACCTGGGGTGCTGCCCGGCCGCGCCGACGGACCTGGATCGGTATGGAGATGTGCGCGTCGGTGACCGTTGACCGGCTGCCGGAGTCGCGCAGGATGGGCGTCGACACTGATGCCTTCCTGTGCTCCGTCACACTAAATTGAATCCTTTCACTCGTCAACGGTCCGCACCCGACATCCTGGTCTCGGTTCAGTCACGGCACCGCGCTCGGGGCCCGCGACCCGACGACCACCCCGGGGAACACGCCGGCGTGAAGGGAGCCCGCCGTATGCTTGCCACCGAGGAGAGGGGACCATGGCTGCACCGCTCAATGGCCGCGCGCGGGCAAGCATCGCTGATGTGGCCGCGCGCGCCGGTGTGTCGGTCGGCACCGTGTCCAACGTGCTCAATCGCCCGGAACGGGTCAGTAAGCACACGCGTGCGCGCGTCGAAGCTGCCGTCCAGGATCTCGCCTTCGTCCGCAACGGTTCAGCACGCCAGCTCCGCCAGGGGGTTCCCTCGGTGGTGGGCGCCATCGTGCTGGACATCGAGAACCCCTTCTTCACCGCTGCGGCCCGCGGCGTGGAGGATCGCCTCTCGCGTGACTCGCACACCCTGATGCTCGGCAGCTCGGACGAGGATCCCGCGCGTCAGGCCAGACTCTTACAGCAGTTCGAGGAGCACGGTGTGCGTGGCGTGCTGATCACCCCGCCGGACGAGACCATGACCGCCATCGAACAACTCCGCGAGCGCGGCACCCCCGTGGTGCTGCTCGACCGGCTGAGCGACCATCCGGACATCTCCTCCGTCTCAGTGGACAACGTGCACGGTGCCAAGCTCGCCGTGCGGCATCTGCTGGACCTCGGACACACGGACATCGCCTTCCTCAACGGTCACACCAGCATCCCCCAGTGCGCCGAGCGCCGGCAGGGAGCCCGCCAAGCGCTAGCCGAGGCCGGTGCCGATCCCGACTCGCTCGTCGAGCTCACGCTGAGCTCGCTCAGCTCCGAGGGCGGTTCCGCGGCGATGTCCACGGTGCTGGAAGAGCACTCCGAGGTCACCGCCACCTTCTGCATCAACGACATGGTGGCCCTGGGTGCGCTGTGGTCCTTACGTGAGCGAAGGGTCGCGGTCCCGAGCGGCATGGCGCTGGTGGGCTACGACGATGTGTCCTTCGCGCCCGTTCTCGCTCCCCCGCTCACCTCGGTGCGTCAGCCTGCGCGCGAGATGGGATTCCGGGCCGCCGACCTCCTACTCGGTGGTGGACCTGCCCAGCAGGTCGTGCACCGGCCCGAACTGGTGATCCGCACCTCCACCGCGGGGTGACCGCTGCGCCCGGGGCCGGTCCGCAGAGCCGGTGGCAGCACCCGCTGCCACCGGCCGCGAGTTAGTTACCGGCCACTGCGGCGCTGACGCGCTCCAACCACTCCTCGGTCACCGGAGTGCCGGGGAACCGGGAGAGCCGCCGGATCGGGATGGCAGCGATCATGCGGGCCGATTCGGGCCTGGTCAGCATCGTCTCCAGCCTCGTGCCAGCAATCACCTCGGCGAGCTGCGGACCAGCCTGCGGATGCGCCAGCCACTGACTCGCGGGCGAGTCCGGATCCAGCGGGAGCACCACCAGCTCCCCCTCAAGGTCGACGGAGGCACTCAGCGCAATCTCACGCGAGGAGGGCCCGACGTCGAGGGTGAAGGTGCCGCGTTCGGCGATCCAGCGGCGCAGGCGCGGGTGCCAGTAGGAGAAGGCGCGTGCGTCGAGGTCGATCTCAGCCGTCTTCGACTCGCCAGGCTCCAGCGCGAGCTTGGCGAAGCTCTTGAGCTCGCGCTCTGGGCGGAAGACCGAGGAGTCCTCGTCGCGCACATACACCTGAGCGATCTCCTTGCCGGCCCGCTCGCCGGTGTTGGTCACGGTGAAGCGAACCCGCACGCTCGGCTCCACGCCGTCGTCGAGGACGGTGACCTGCACATCGGAGTACGCGAAGCTCGTGTAGGACAGGCCGTGCCCGAAGGGGTAGGCCACCGGCAGAGCGCGGGAGTCATACCAGCGGTACCCGATCAGCACGCCTTCGCCGTACCGGACCACCTCGCCGTCACCGGGGAAGTTCCCCTGGGCGGGGTTGTGCTCCAGGAGCAGCGGGGAGGTCTCGGCGAGCTTGCCGGAAGGGTTGACCGCGCCGGTGAGTACGTCCACCAGCGCCGGGCCACCGGCCTGGCCGGGAAGCCAGGCCTCGAGTACGGCGTCGGCGTGACCCTGCCAGGAAGCGATCTCCACCGGCGAGCCATTGGTCAGCACCACGATCACCTGTTCACTGACCTTGGCCACGGCTTCCAGCAGGGCGATCTGCTGGGCGGGCAGATCCATGTGGTCACGGTCGTAGCCCTCGGACTCGTAAGCGTCAGGCAACCCCAGGAACACCAGGGACGTGGCGGCACCCTGAGCTGCCTGCACCGCCTCCTCCCGCAAGACCGCCAGTTCCGTCTCGTCCACGTCGTCGCTGAGGGCGAAACCTGGGGCGAAGTCGAGCTCGCGGCCGGCGAGACGCTCCTGGAGTGCGCTCCAGGCGTCGTCGAGACGGGTGGGGGTCACCTGCGAGCTGCCACCACCGCCGAAGCGCGGGGAGCGGGCGAACTCGCCGATGACGGCCACCGGCCCGCCCTCCGGCGCGAGCGGCAAGGCGCCACGGTCGTTCTTCAGCAGCACCAGGCTCTCGGCAGCCGCCTCCCGAGCCAAGGCATGATGCGCAGCCTCGTCGAAGTCGCCGGTGTAGCTGGGGTGGGCGGATCGAGCGACCAGCTCCAGCACCCGCTTCGCGGCGACGTCGATCTCCGCTTCGGTGAGCGTGCCGGCCTCCAGGGCGCCGCGCACCGCGGCGGCCCCGGAACCTCCCGAGGAAGGCATTTCCAGATCCAGACCGGCCGCGACCGCACGGTCACGGTCGACGACCGCTCCCCAGTCGGAGACGACGAGCCCGTCAAAGCCCCATTCCTCGCGCAGCACAGTGGTGAGCAGCCACGGGTCCTGGGAGGCGTGGACGCCGTTGATCCGGTTGTAGGAGCACATCACCGTCCACGGCTGGTGGCGCGTGACCACGGCCTCGAAGGCGGGGAAGTAGATCTCACGCAGGGTGCGCTCGTCCACCTCGGCGGAGACGGTGAGCCGGTCGGCCTCCTGGTTGTTCGCGGCGAAGTGCTTCAGCGACGTGCCCACACCCCGGCTCTGCACGCCCTCGACGAAGGCCGAAGCCAGCTCACCGGCCAGGTGGGGGTCCTCCGAGAAGTACTCAAAGTTCCGCCCGCACAGCGGCGAGCGCTTCATGTTGACGCCCGGCCCCAGCAGCACCGAGACGCCCAGCGCCAGTGACTCCTCCGCCAGAGCCTCCCCGATGCGGCGGAGCAGGCCGGTGTCCCAGGAGGAGGCGGTGGCGGCTGCGATGGGGAAGGCGACGGCCTTCGTGGCCTCCAGGATGCCGAGGTTGTCACCGTCGTCGATCTGGGCGCGCAGACCGTGCGGACCGTCGGCCACCATGATCTGCGGCACGCCGAGACGCTCCACGGCCGTGGTCCGCCAGAAGTCTTCGCCGTCGAGGAGGGAGATCTTCTCCTCGAGGGTCAGCTCGGCGAGCACCGTGGCGGGATCGAAGCGCTGCGCCTCCGGCTGTGTGGCTTCGGACGTCGTGGGCACGGGGGTGCTCGTCATCGAGTCTCCTTGATCGGGTGAGCCTCCATCGTGGCAGGTCACGGCCGCAGAGGGCCACCTCTGCTGCCGCTTCAGGCAGGCAGCGCGCTCAGGCGGGCAGAGCCGTGTACACCGTCTCGAGGAACTCCTCGATTCCTTCGGCTCCGCCCTCGCGGCCCAGCCCGGAGTGCTTGACGCCCCCGAAGGGCGCCGCAGCATTGGACAGCACTCCCACGTTCACACCGAGCATGCCCACCTCGAGGCGCTCGGTCAGCCGCAGGACGCGCTCCAGGTCGCGGGTGATGACGTAGCCCGCCAGGCCCATCTCGGACGCGTTGGCGAGCGCGATCACCTCATCCTCCTCGCGGAAGGTCGTCACCGGCGCGACGGGCCCGAACACCTCCTCGCGCATGATCTCCGAGCCCGGCGCCACCTCGGCGAGCACCGTGGGCGGGTAGAAGTACCCCGGCCCCGCGATCGGCTCGCCACCGGTGAGCACCCGGGCGCCGTCGTCCGTCGCCCCGTGCACCAGGTCGACGATGCGCTCTCGCTGCTGCTCGCTGATGATCGGGCCGATCTCACTTGCGGGCTCCAGGCCCGGCCCGACAGTCAGAGCGGCGAACTCTGCCGCGAGACGCTCGGCGAACTCCTCGGCGAGCGATTCGTGGACATAGAAGCTGTTCGCGGCCGTGCAGGCCTCACCGATGTTGCGGAGCTTCGCCGCCCGGGCAGCCTGCAGGGCGACGTCGAGATCGGCGTCCTCGAAGACCAGGAAGGGCGCACATCCGCCGAGTTCCATCGAGGTGCGCAACACGTTCTGCGATGCCTCCCCCAGCAGCGCCTTGCCCACGGCGGTGGAGCCGGTGAAGGAGAGCTTACGCAGCCGGCGATCCTGGATGATCGGGCCGGTCACCGGCTGAGCGTCGGAGGTGGGGATGACGTTCACGACGCCGTCCGGTAGCCCGGCCTCGGCGAGGATCTGCGCGAAGGCCAAGGACGTCAGTGGCGTGGCCTCCGCGGGCTTGAGCACCACGGTGCAACCGGCCGCGAGCGCGGGGGCGATCTTGCGGGTGGCCATGGCCAGCGGGAAGTTCCAGGGCGTGATGAACAGGCAGGGCCCCACCGCGCGCTTGGACACCAGGATCCGGAGCGTGCCCTCCGGGGCCTGCTGGAAGCGGCCGCTCACCCGCGAGGCTTCCTCGGCGAACCAGCGGAGGAACTCCGCGGCGTAGGTGACCTCCCCGGCAGCTTCGGCCACCGGCTTGCCCATCTCCAGGGCCATGATCGTCGCGAGCCGCTCGCGCTGGGCGATGGTGGCCTCGAAGGCTGTGCGCAGGAGCTCGGCTCGCTCCCGGGGCGAGGTCGCCGCCCACGCGGCCTGAGCACCTGCCGCGGCACTGAGAGCAGCCATGCCATCGTCTGGTGCGGCATCGGCCACCGCGGCCACCTCCATGCCGGTGGCGGGATCGGTCACCGCGAAGGTGGCGCCACCAGCGGCCGCTCGCCACTGCCCGCCGATGAACAGGCCGGTGGGCACGCCCTCGAGAATCGCTGCCGGGTCATAGCTCATGGTTCCAGCTTCGCACCTGGATGGGCCGCGTGCCCGGCCTCAGCCGATAGGCTCGGCTTCCGTGAAGATCCTCCTCATTGGCACCGGTGCCCGCGAACACGCCCTGGCTCGCTCCCTGGCCACAGATCCGGGCGTGGATGAACTCGTCATCGCGCCCGGGAACCCCGGCACCTCCGCCCTCGGACGCAACCTGCCTCTGGACATCCTGGACGGCGCGGCCGTGGCCGAGGCCGCACGCGAGATGAGCGCCGATCTGGCCGTCATCGGGCCCGAGGCGCCGCTGGTGGCCGGGGTCTCCGATGCCGTGCGCGCGGCCGGGATCCCGGTGTTCGGACCGAGCGGCGCCGCAGCGCGCCTGGAGGGATCCAAGGCCTTCGCCAAGGAGATCATGGCGGCCGCTGAGGTTCCCACCGCCCTGGCGCACGTGTGCACCACGGTGGAGCAGGTCTCCGAGGCCCTCGACGCCTTCGGCCCGCCCTACGTGGTCAAGGACGACGGGCTCGCGGCCGGCAAGGGCGTGGTGGTCACCGAGGATCGCACGGCCGCGATGGAGCACGCGCAGGCCTGCCTGGCCAAGGACGGCGGGGACGAGGCCACCGATGGTGAGGCGGCTGTGGTCATCGAGGAATTTCTCGATGGCCCCGAGGTCTCCCTCTTCTGCCTCTGCGACGGCGAGTCGGTGGTCCCGCTCGCCCCCGCGCAGGACTTCAAGCGCTTAGGTGACGGTGACGCCGGGCCGAACACCGGCGGCATGGGCGCCTACTCGCCGCTGCCCTGGGCGCCCAGCGACCTCACCGAGCAGGTGTTGGAGCGGGTGGCCCGCCCGGTGGTGATCGAGATGGCCCGCCGCGGCACCCCCTTCACCGGCCTGCTCTATTGCGGGCTGGCCCTGACCTCGCGCGGACTGCGCGTGGTGGAGTTCAACGTGCGCTTCGGTGACCCGGAGACCCAGGTGGTCCTGGCGCGGCTCACCACGCCCCTCGGTGCGGTCTTGCACGCGGCCGCCACGGGGCGCCTTGGCGACCTCCCTCGCCTGGAGTGGTCCGACGGCGCTGCGGTGACCGTGGTGCTGGCCGCACACGGCTATCCCGGCACGGTGCGCCAGGGCGATCCGATCACCGGTATCGACACCGCCGAATCCCTCGACGGCGTGCATGTGCTGCACGCGGGGACGGCGGAGGACGAGTCAGGCGCGCTGGTGGCGGCCGGGGGTCGTGTGCTCTCCGTGGTGGGCACCGGAGCCGACATCGACGCCGCGCGCGGGGCTGCCTACCGAGGAGTGGCCGTGATCGACCTGCCCGGCGCCCAGCACCGCACGGACATCGCTGCCCGCCTCTAGCGCGCTTCCGGGTGGGCCGCGCGCCGCGTGGCCTCAGCCGGCTCCGCGTCAGCCGAGGAGGTCGTGCCGCGAGATGGTGGCCTCGCGGTCCGGGCCCACCCCGATCGCGGAGATGCGGGTTCCGCTCATCTCCTCGAGCGCCAGCACGTAGTCCTGGCAGGTCGGCGGAAGGTCCTCGAAGCGCCGCACGCCGGAGATGTCCTCCCACCACCCCGGGAGCTCCTCATAGATCGGGGTGGCGTGATGGAAGGCTGACTGGTCGGGCGGCATCTCGTCATACCGCACCCCGCCGACGTCGTAGCCCACGCAGACCGGCACGGTCTCCAGGCCGGTGAGGACGTCGAGCTTGGTGAGCACCAGGTCGGTCAGGCCGTTGATGCGGCTGGAGTAGCGGGCGACGACGGCGTCGTACCAGCCCGTGCGGCGTGCCCGGCCCGTGGTCACACCGAACTCTCCTCCGGTCTTGCGGAGGAACTCGCCCTTGTCATCGTGCAGCTCGGTGGGGAAAGGCCCCTCACCCACACGCGTGGTGTACGCCTTGATCACCCCGACCACGCGGTCGATCCGGGTGGGCCCGATCCCGGAGCCGGTGCAGGCGCCCGCAGCCGTGGCCGAGGACGAGGTGACGAAGGGGTAGGTGCCGTGATCGACGTCGAGCATAGTGGCCTGCCCGGCTTCGAAGACCACGTTCTTGCCGGCATCGAGGGCTTCATTGAGCACCAGGGAGGAGTCGGCCACCATGGGGCGCACGCGCTCGGCGAAGCCGAGCAGGTGGTCGGCGACCTCATCGACCTCCACCGCGCGGCGGTTGTAGACCTTGACCAGCAGCTGGTTCTTCAGGGACAGCGCGCCCTCGATCTTCTGGCGCAGGATCGATTCGTCGAAGAGATCCTGCACGCGGATGCCCACCCGCGACATCTTGTCGGCGTAGGTGGGGCCGATACCCCGGCCGGTGGTGCCGATCTGACGCTTGCCGAGGAAACGCTCGGTGACCTTGTCCAGCGTGCGGTTGTAGGGCGGGATGAGGTGGGCGTTGGCCGAGACCAGGAGCTTGGAGGTATCCACCCCGCGTGCCTCGAGATCGTCGACCTCCTGGAAGAGCACCTCGAGGTCGACCACCACGCCGTTGCCGATGACGGGGGTGCAGCCCGGGGAGAGGATGCCCGAGGGCAGGAGGTGCAGGGCGTACTTCTCGTCACCGACCACCACGGTGTGCCCGGCGTTGTTCCCGCCGTTGAATTTCACGACGTAGTCGACACGGGAACCGAGCTGGTCGGTGGCCTTGCCCTTGCCTTCGTCGCCCCATTGGGCGCCGATGACGACGACGGCTGGCATATGTGGATCCTCTCCTCGGACGCCGGTGGACCTCGAGTGAGACTACCTGGCGAAGCGCGGCCTCAGCCCGCTGCGCTCTCCACGCGGACCTTGGCCCACACGACCTTGCCCCCCGGCGTGGGCCGCCATCCCCATTCGGCGAGCTGCTCCACGATGTGCATGCCGTATCCCCCGACCCGCCCGGAGGTCTGGTCGCGGATCACCGGTGGCGTCGGATCGCCGTCCTCGACCTCGACCCGCAGACCTCCGCTGACGGCGAGCAGCCGGAACTCCACCAGCCCGCGCCCGTGCAACACCGCATTCGTGACCAGCTCGGAGACCACCAGCTCGAGTTCCCCGGTCGCTTGCACTCCCCACGCTGCACAGGTGGCCCGGAGTTCAGCACGAGCCCGGGAGATCGACTCGCCACTCGGCGCCAGTGGCCAGCGCCGGCGCCGCTGGCGATTCTCGGCCGGCTCATACCGCGTGTCAGGGACCCGGATCACGACCAGAGCGATGTCGTCCTCGGGCTCGGTGGCGAGCTGGAGCAGTTCCTCGCCCATCGCGGCGGCGTCGGCACCGTCGACCGTGCCCGCCAGCGCGATCAGGCGCTCAAGCCCTTCCCGCATGCCCTGATTGCGCCGTTCCACCAGGCCGTCGGTGTAGAGCACAAGACAGTCACCCGGGCGCAGTGTGCGTTCGGCGCTGCAGCGGTCCCCGCGGCCGAAACCGACGAGCGCGCCGGCGGCCCCTTCGAGCGCATCCACGCCACCGCTGTGCCGCACGAGGGCCGGCAGGTGTCCCGCCCGCGAGTAGCGCGCCACCCAGGTCTCATCGTCACCGGTGCTCTCCGGGTGCCGGGTCAGCGTGAACAACACCAGCGAGGCGCTGCGCGAGAGGTGCATCGAGGTCACGAGCGCATCGACACGGTCGAGCACCGCCCCGGGCTCGCGCAAGTCCTGGGCATAGGCCCGCACGATGGAGCGCAGCTGCCCCATGGCCGCCGCCGCCTCCAGGTCATGACCGGTGACGTCACCGACCACGACGAGCACCGTCTCGTCGTCGAGTTCGACGACGTCGTACCAGTCGCCGCCGACCTGGGCATGCTCCACGCTGGGCGCGTAGTACGACCAGACGTCCAGTCCATCGATCTCCGCCTGCTCGGGCAGCATGGAGCGTTGGAGTGTCTCGGCAGCCAGGTGCTCCCGGTAATACAGCTCAGCATTGTCCATGGCCATGCCGACCCGTCGGGCGACGAGTTCCAGCACGGTGCCGACCTCCTCCGGGAGGATCGCCACCGCCGCGGACGGCTCTGGAGACCCCACCGGGCCGGCGATCTGCGTGGAGGCCGGGCCGCGGTAGGGCAGGGCGACGAAGAGGCCGAGGGTGCGCATCCGGCCGAGGACGGGAAAGACGAGGACGGAACCCTCGGCGTCGGGGTGGTCCTCCAGGTGCGGTGCGAGGAGCTCCTGGAGCCTGGCGGTCACGGTCCCGCGCTCGGCCTGGTGGCCGGGTTCGAGGCGCACGGTCCGCATGCTCGTCGCTTCGAGCAGCGAGAGCACCGGATCGTCCGCAGAATCCACAGTGCCGCGATCGCGGCGGGCCGGCAGCCTGGTCACCACGTCGTGGATGGCTTCGAGGTCGCGGCCGAGTGCGAAGAAGCCACACCAGGCGACGACCCGCGGGGTCACCAGATCGGCGACGTGGCGCAAGGCTCCCTGCGGATCGGGCTCGGCGAGGATGTCCGAGACGCGCGCCAGGATGCTCAGGGCGAGCCGGGCCCGTCGCTCGATCTCGAGGCGCATCTGATCCACGTGGGCGTGCTCCACCTGCGCCGAGACGTCACGGATGACGATCACGTGGCCCTCAGGCCCGAGCTCAGGGGCCGTGACCGGAGTGAGAGTGAGGCTGATCCAGCTGCGCCGCCCCTCACGGTTGGTGATGGCCGTGGTGAGCTGCGTGGGACCCCGCCAGCGCTTCGGTGCTGACTCCGTCACTTCTGCACGCGCGCGCGGTTCACCGTCCTCGTCCAGTTCGCCGTCCTGACGGTCCAGCGCCGCCATCAGCTCCCGGGAGAAACCCTCATCCATACCGCTGCGCGCGAAGAGCTCCTCGGCGTCGAGGTCGAGATCAGCTCGTTGCAGGTCGAAGGCACTCAGCGCTGCCTCATTCGCCAGCGCCACACGGTGTGTACCCGCAGAACGCTGGGCGGACAGCACGAGAACACCCTCCTCGAGCTGTTCGATGACGGCCCGAGAAAGGCCTGGCAGTAGACTCTCTTGAGATGGTCTCGCCATGTGGGCCCCATATCGTCTAGCGTTCAGATTCATTACCCCGTTCCATAGCCGGACAGGGGCCGCGAGTCAGAGGAGCATGACGCCGTGTCCGAAGAACCCACCACGCACCGGGATACCACCACGGCGGCCGAGAGCGGATCGGTACATCTCATCGTCTCAGCCGAACGTACCCGCATGGTGCTGTCCGGCGAGATTGATGTGGCGCTGACCGACGAGCTCAGCGAAGCTGTTGACGACGCCGAGCGCGCGAGCTTGCCCGTCGAGGTGGATGCGCGGCATGTGAGCTTCATGGATTCCTCCGGTATCTCCATGCTGGCACGACTTGCGCGGCGCGTCCCCGGCAGGCTCGCCGTGATCGAGCCGCCCGAGGTGGTCCGCTTCCTGCTGGAAGTCACCAAGATCGCGGATGTCGTCGACATCGTCGAAGCCGACCCGGGCTTCCCCACCTCCACTCCCACAGCCACCGACTGACCAGCGGACCACGTCGCGCAGTTCTGTAGGAGCGCGGCCACCGAGAACAGTGAAGGCCCGGTCACCGTCACGGTGACCGGGCCTTGACTTGTGTCCGCCGACGGCGGTCAAGACCGCGAGGGCGAAACGGTCAGATCTTCTTGCCTGCCGACCGCAGCCACTCACACGCCTCGACGATGCGCGCGGCCATGCCCGCCTCGGCGGACTTGCCCCAGGCGCGCGGGTCGTAGGCCTTCTTGTTGCCGACCTCGCCATCGATCTTCAGCACGCCGTCGTAGTTCTTCAGCATGTGGTCCACCACGGGCCGGGTGAAGGCGTACTGCGTGTCGGTGTCGATGTTCATCTTGATGACACCGTTGTCGACTGCGGTGGCGACCTCCTCGGAGGTCGAACCCGATCCCCCGTGGAAGACCAGGTCGAAGGGCGAGTCCTTCCCGACCTCCTTGCCGACGATCTGCTGGATCTCACCGAGGATCTCCGGGCGCAGCTTGACGGCACCCGGCTTGTACACGCCGTGGACGTTGCCGAAGGTCAAGGCCGTGAGGTAGCGGCCCTTCTCGCCGGTGCCCAGGGCCTTGACGGTGGCCAGACCGTCCTCCGGGGTGGTGTAGAGCTTCTCGTTGATCTCCGCCTCGTGGCCGTCTTCCTCACCGCCGACCACGCCGATCTCGATCTCGAGCAGCGTGCGCGCCTTCTGGGAGAGCTCGAGGAGCTCCTCGGCGATGCTGAGGTTCTCCTCCAGCGGCACGGTGGAGCCGTCGAACATGTGGGACTGGAAGGTCGGGTTCTTGCCCGCCGCGACCTCCTCGGCTTCCAGCGCCAGCAACGGCTTGACCCAGGAGTCCAGCTTGTCGGAGGTGCAGTGGTCGGTGTGCAGCGCGATGGTGACGTCGTAGTTCTTTGCGACCTCGGTGATGTAGCGGGCCAGCGCCACGGAGCCGGTGACCCGGTCCTTCACGGTGGCACCCGAGGCGTACTCGGCTCCGCCGACTGAGACCTGCAGGATGCCGTCCGAGCCGGCCTCGGCGAAACCGCGCAGCGCCGCGGTGGCGGTCTGCGAGGAGGTGACGTTGATGGCGGGGAAGGCGAAGCGACCGGACTTGGCCGCATCAAGCATCTGGCCGTAGGTCTCCGGGGTGGCGATAGGCATCGCTGGATCTCCAAATCGATCGGGGGGACGTCTTACTGCACCGATCATCCCAGACTCCGGGGCGCGCGGCAGTCGCGTGCCCGCGCAGTGGGCACTGAGGCGGGAGGATCAGCCTCGGCCGGGCTCCGGTGTGCCCATCTCCTGAGGCGGCGGCGCAGTGGCGGAACGCGCACTCTCTTCGGCGGCCAGCTGCGCGGCCGTGGCCTCCAGGAGGGCGTCGCGCCGCTCGCGCCGGATCTTCTGCTCCTCCGGGTCGGGCACCGGCACGGCGGCGATGAGTCGCTGCGTGTAGGGATCCTTGGGGTTGTTCACGATGTCAGCTGAGGGGCCCTGCTCCACGATCTTGCCGTGCTGCATCACTGCCACGCGCGAGGACAGCTGCTCCACGACGGCGAGGTCGTGGGAGATGAAGAGGCAGGCGAAGCCCTGCTCGCGCTGCAGCTCCTGGAAGAGCTCGAGCACGCGCGCCTGCACGGAAACATCCAACGCCGAGGTCGGCTCGTCGGCCACCAGGAACTCGGGCTCCAGACTCAAGGCCCGGGCGATGCCCACCCGCTGTCGCTGGCCGCCGGAGAGTTCATGGGGGTAGCGGTTGCGCATGGAACGCGGCAGTTCCACCTGATCGAGGAGTTCCTCCACGCGCTGGGCCAGCTGACGTCCCTTGATCCCGCGGTGCAGGAACAGCGGCTCACCGATCGACTCACCCAGGGGAAGGCGCGGGTTCAGCGAGGAGCCAGGATCCTGGAAGACCACGCCGATGCGGGCGCGGAGCTTCTTCAGGTCGCCGCGCCGGATGCCGGCCAGGTTCGATCCGGCGATCTCCAGCCGGCCGCCGGAGGCTGGGACCAAGCCGATCGCGGCGCGACCGATCGTGGTCTTGCCCGAGCCGGACTCGCCGACCAGGCCCACGACCTCACCGCGCCCCACCACCAGGTTCACGCCGTCGACGGCCTTGAAGGCCGGGGTTCGGCCGCGCTTGGGATAGGTGATCTCGAGGGACTCCGCGATGAGGGCTGGCCGGTTCTCGCTCTCTTCACGTCCTTCCGGGCGCCACTCCCCCAGCTCGTTGACGGTCACCGGCACGCGACGGGGTTCGCCGTCAGAGGCACCCAGCCGAGGCATAGACGAGAGCAGCTGCCGGGTGTATGGGTGCTGGGGGTTGGCGAAGATGTCCTGGGAGGAGCCACGCTCGACGATCTCGCCGTTACGCATCACGATGATCTGGTCGGCCATGTCGGCCACCACACCCATGTCGTGGGTGATCAGCACGATGCCGGCGTCCACTCGTTCACGCAGGTCGCGCATCAGCTTGAGGATCTCCGCCTGCACCGTCACGTCCAGGGCGGTGGTGGGCTCATCGGCCACCAGCAGCTTCGGGTCACAGGAGAGCGCCATGGCGATCATGGCGCGCTGGCGCTGACCGCCGGAGAGCTGGTGCGGGTAGGAGTGGAAGCGCGTCTCCGGCGAGGGCATCTCCACCATCTCGAGCAGCTCGATGGCGCGGGCCTTCGCCTCTTTGGGCGTCATGTGCAGGTGCGTGCGCAACTGCTCCACGATCTGGAAGCCCACCGTGTAGACCGGGTTCAGGGCAGTCATCGGCTCCTGGAAGATGACCGCCATGTCGGCGCCACGGATCCGCTGCAGGCGGCGTCCGGTCATGCCCACCAGTTCGGTACCGGCCAGCTTGGCGGAGCCGGTGGCCCGGCCGTTGGGCGGCAGCAGGCCCAGGAGCGACATCGAGGACTGGGTCTTGCCCGAGCCGGACTCGCCCACGATGGCGAGCACCTCGCCCGGGTGCACCTCGTAGCTCATGTCTTTGGCGGCAGGAAGCCACTCGTTGTCGACGAAGAAGCTGACGTTGAGGTCACGCACCTCGAGAACGGGCGCACCCGTGCGAGCGGCGGCGACGTCGGGGGCAGTGGTGGTCACGGGCGATCCTTCCGGTGACGTGCTGAGAGAATGCGGCCATGCGAGACGACCACGAACGAAGCTGGCGCACCCTGTGGCGCCGTCGAGGCGGCGACCACGTCATCTTCCGCACCAAGGTGGCGGCGGTGCTGGGCTATGGACTCCCGGTGATGAGCCTGGTGATCCTGGGCTGGTCCCTGGTCGACGGCGGCTGGAGCGCCGTGCAGCTCACCGCGCCCTTCGCCATATCGATCGGCGCGGTGGGCTGGCTGCTCTTCGGCGGCCCGCGCGCCGTGGTGCATACCGAGGGCGTGACGCTCGTGAACGTGCTGCGCACGGTTGAGGTGCCCTGGTCGGCACTGGAAGCCACGGAGGCTCGCCATTCGCTTCTGGTCTTCACCCGCGATGGAAAGCGCTACAGCGCCTGGGCTGTGCCCGCAGCCTCGGGCACCATGAGCCGCCTGCGGGCGGGCCGGAGCCTGCGTGCGGGCGCCTCCACGCTCGCCGACAGCGCCGCCGAGGGCAACAGCGCCGAAGCCGCTGTGCTCACCATCGGCGAATGGCAGCAGACCCACCGGAAGGCGGCGCAGCGCAAGCAGGCCGCGGAGGTCACCGCGGGTGGGCCGGGCGTGCCGCATCTGGCGTGGAACAGCCGAGAGCTGCTGATCGTGCTGGCCACAGCCACGATCATTGCGCTCGGCGTGCTGCTCTGACCGCACGGCCTACACCTTGCCGGCGCTGCCGGCGCCCGGCACAGCGGTGCGGGCCACCTTGCGTTCAGCTGCCGCCAGCTTGCGCGCCGAGGGGATCCGGCGCTGGCGGGGGTCGAAGGCATCGCGCAGACCGTCGCCGATGAAGTTGATGCACAGCGCGATGGCGACGATGAATAGACCGGGCCACCAGAACAGCCAGGGCCGCACAGCGAAGGCGGACTCGTACTGGCTGATCAGCAGACCGAGGGAGACGTTCGGTGAGGTGATACCGAAGCCCAGGTAGCTCAACGACGTCTCCAGCAGGATGGCCGAGGACATCAACAGGGTCACGGTCACGATCATGACGCCCATGGCGTTGGGCAGCATGTGCTTGAAGATGATGCGGGTATCCGAGGCACCGGCCACCCGCGCGGCATCCACGAATTCGCGCTCACGCAACGCCAGGAACTCGGCACGCACCAGCCTGCCCAGAGAGGTCCACGAGATCAGACCGATGGCCACGGCCAGCGGCACCGGGTTCGCGGCCCCGAAGATCGAACCCAGCACCACGGCCAGGGCAATGGTGGGGATGGTGATGATCAGGTCGGTCAGGCGCATGAGGAGCTGATCGGCCCAGCCGCGGAAGTACCCGGCGATCGCGCCGACAGTCACACCGATGGCTGTGGCCAGAACGGCCAGCACCACCATGATGATCATGGAGGTCTGGACGCCCTTCATGGCCAGGGCGAACATGTCGGTGCCGATGTCGTCCTGACCGAAGGGGTGCGGCCCGATCTGGAAGCCGTCCTCGCTCCACGGCATCGACAGTGAGGGAGCCCCGTTCTCGTTCAGCACGCGGTAGCCGTGCACGTCGGGGCTCGGGCGCTCCCATGGCGCCCATTCCCACCACCCTGGCACGTTGACACCGAAGTTCTCGGTCCCGAGCCGGAATCCCACCGAGGAGAAGGCGAGCACGGCGATGCCGATCAGGACGACCAGGGATCCCACGGCCAGCCGGTGTCGGACGAAGCGCTCACGGACGATCTTGCCCTGGGACTTGCCCTGGGTCTCGCGCGCCTCGAGCGCGCCGTCTCCGGCCCCCCGGGACTCGTCGTCGGCGGGCTCGGGCGCGGTGTTGATGTTCTCGGTCATGCGTTCACCCGGATTCGCGGATCAAGAGCTGCGTAGCAGAGGTCGGCGATGAAGTTGGCGAAGACCACCAGGAAGCCGGTAATCACCAGGTAGGCCATCACGGGATCGATCACGTCTTCGGCGAAGGAGTCGAGGAAGAGCGTGCCCATACCGGGCCGGGCGAAGATCCGCTCGGTGATGATCGCGCCATTGAGGAGGGTGATGACGTCCACTGGCACCAGGGTGGCCAGAGGAATCAGCGTGTTGCGGAAACCGTGCCGCATGATCACCGTGCGGTCGGTCAGGCCCTTGGCCCGGGCAGTGCGCATGTAGTCCTGGTTGAGCACTTCCAGCATCGTGCCGCGGGCGAAACGCGTGTAGCTCGCGAAGGAGATCAGCGTCAGCGACAGCGTCGGCAGCACCAGGTGGCTATAGGTATTGAGGGTGGTGACCCAGAAGTCGGCGTCGAAGCCGGGGATGGATTCACCGATGGTGCGGATCGGGCGGTTGTTCACCCGGCTGTGGGTCATGTAATCCGGCCAGGCCTGGAAGAAGCGGTCCAGCAAGATCACGCCGGAGACGAGGAAGGCGACGATGGCGCCGCTGCGAGCGGACTGCTTCCAGTCCGGACCGCCCCAGGCACGTCCCACGGCCCAGCCCACCAGGATGGCGAGGAGTCCCATCAGGGCCAGCAGCGGCCATCCGAGGAGCTCGCGCTCGCTCCCGGGCCACGTGGCCTCGGAGGTGGTGAGGTTGTTGAGCAACGGCTGCAGCGGGTAGTACATCGCCAGGCCGATGGCCACCACCGTGAAGGTGGTGAAGAGTGCGCGGCGGTTCTCCAGCCCTGCGGTCAGGATCGTGATGGCGAAGGCGATGCCCAGGCCGGTGATGGCCAGCCAAACCGGGCCCACGTGCGGGTGGTTCCACCAGTCGGTGACCATCAGATAGGCGAGCACGGCGCTGGCCGCAGCGGTCGCGGTGAGGAACGTGACCACCCGGCGCTGGGGCGAGCCGGCCACAGCGAGCATCACGAGCGCACCGAAGATGGCGGCCACCAGGCCGATCATCCAGATCGGCAAGGACGGATCCTCGAGGAAGTCGTTGTAGCCGATCGCTCCCCACTGCTTGAGCAGTACCGCCACCCAGAAGACGGGAAGCGAGTACAGCACGAAGCAGACGAAGATGATGACGTAGTCGAAGCTGGTGTACTGCCGCAACGCGGAGACCACACCGATGCCGACGCCCAGGATGATGGCGAGCACGGTAGCCGCAGAGACCAGGCGGATCGTGGCGAGCACCGCGCCCTGGAGGAGCTCGGAGACCGGGCGGCCCGTGCGCCAGTTGGTTCCCATGTCACCGGTGATGAACGAGCCGAGCCAGTCGATGTAGCGCTCGACGGCCGTGGCATCCAGGTTCAGATCCTGAATTCGCTGTTCGATCTGCAACTGAGCGCCCGGATCATCGGAGAAGATCAGGTCCTCAAGGGGGTCGATTCCGAAGTCGACCATCATGTAGAGCATGAACGATGACACGAGCAGGACGCCTGCGCTCGTCAGCAGTCGTCTCAGTATGAACTGCAGCAACCGTTACCTCACAGTCTGCGGCCGGCCCCAGCGGTGCGCGCCACCCGGCATCGATACGGAAACCATCCGGGCATCAT
The DNA here is from genome assembly GCF_003752405.1 of Bogoriella caseilytica. NCBI lineage: Bacteria > Bacillati > Actinomycetota > Actinomycetes > Allobogoriellales > Allobogoriellaceae > Allobogoriella > Allobogoriella caseilytica. The sequence goes on from NZ_RKHK01000001.1 coordinate 1,030,422, forward strand.
AGGGCCAGTCTTCCGGTGCGAATGCACAAGGTGGGGGCACCGGTCGCCCGGGGCGGCCGGTGCCCCCACCTTGAGATGCACTCAAGTGAATGAGATCAGGCTAGGTCAGCCGTCACTCGTCGTCCCAGCTCCACTCCCAGAAGTTCCAGAAGATCGTCGGGGAGAGCGCGATCGGGTCCACACCCGAGAGGCGGGGGTCGTAACCGCCGGCCATCTCGTGCTGGAAGATCGTCACACCGAAGCCGTCGTTGACGAGGTGTTCTTCGACCTCGGCGAGGATCTCGCCCTGCGTGTCCACATCGGTCTCGGTGTCGAGGCGCTGGAGCAGCTCGGTCACGGCCTCGTTGTTGTAGCCGCTGAAGTTGTTCGAACCACCAGCGTCGACGTCGAGGTAATTGGCAGACACGCTACCCACTGCGGTCGAGGTGGACTGCCAGCCGAACAGCGCTGCGTCGTAGCCCTCGGCCGGGCCGGGGAACCAGGAGAACAGGATGGATCCCCAGTCAGGAGTCATCTCGTCCTGGATCTCGAACAGTCCCTCACGCTCAGCCGACTCCTGGATGAGACGGAACTCGGTCGCGCGGCGGGCGTTGGAGTTGTCCGAGATGATGCGCACCGGCACCGGGGTCTCGACGCCGGCCTCTTCGAGCAGCTGCTGAGCGCCCTCGAGGTCGGTCTCCGCCGGGTACATCTCCGCCATGCCCGACTGCTCGGTGATCATGTCGTACGCAGGTGCACCCGGCACGGTGGTCCAGGAGTTGCGCACGTCGTGGTCGGGGCTGAAGGTACGCAGCTGGGTGTCCACGATCTCTTCACGCGGGATCAGCTTGAGGAAGGCCTGACGCACGGCGATGGCCGTCTCCTCGTCGCCGCCGTAGGTCTCCGGGTCGAAGGGACCGCCGTTGTTCAGCACCAGGGTGAGGTGCTCGTAGGTCGGGCCCTCCTCGACGAAGGTCTCCACCTGGCCCTCGAGGTCCAGCAGGGAGGACATGCCGTCCGGGTCCAGCTGCGGCTGGATCAGCTGCACTTCCTGGTTCTGCAGTGCCTGCACGGCAGCGGTCGGCTCGGCGATGATCTGCACGGTGATCTCTTCGATCTGCGCCGCGTGGTCACCGGTGTAATCCGGGTTCGCCGTCAGGGTGGTGAACTGGTTGTACGCGAAGTCCGTCATGAGGTACGCGCCGGAGGACAGGTAGAGCTGGTCGTCCTCGGGCAGGGTGTCACCGAACTGGAAGCCGGTGTTCCAGAAGGCGGCGATCGGAGCGAGGTCCTCGACCACGTTGTCCTGGATCGCCGTGATCAGGCGCTCCTTGGCCTCCATGGGGTCCTCGATGTCGAGGGCGCGCATGGCGACCACGTGGGCCGGAACGCCCACGCCGAAGGTCTGGTCCCAGTCCACGAAGGGCACCGAGTACTCAATGCGGACGCCCTTGCCGTCCTCGATGATCTCCGGGGTCTCTTCGATCAGGGAGATGCTCGGGGAGACGGAGTTGAAGTAGACCTCGTCGTCGGAGATCAGGATCTCGTCAACGCGCTCCTGGAACTCCTCGTCGTAGGCGGCCTGCTCATCCTCGGAGTCCTCGACCCACTCGCCGTCCTCGTCGAGGAACTCGGCGTACTCCTCGTCCAGGTCGGCCGCGACGTTCGCCTCGATCTCGTCGATGTCGTCCGTGGTGTTGACGTGCCCCGAGTGGGCGGCCCACGCGAGCAGCAGGTCGGCAGCGTCGATCGGCACCGGCTCGCTGTTCACGCCATACCAGTTGGTGTCATCACTGAGCACGAAGTCCAGGGCGATCCCACCGTTGTCGAGCTCTTCGGGCTCGTCGTTGTAGGTACCGAAGCTCTCGTTCCGCACGACGTTGAGCTCGTCGTCGTAGTACCGGAAGCCGTCGTTCATCATGTAGAGGACGATGGCGTTCGCCGCGGCGTTACCGGTGGCCGAGTTCTGGTTGTACTCGTAGAAAGTCTGGTTCCAGGCCACGGTGATCGCACCGCTGGCGTCGCTGGAGCCTTCGCCGTCCTCGCCGTCGGTCTCTTCGGTCTGCTCGTCGGTCGGGTCGTCCTCGTCCTCACCCGGGTCGGCTTCACCATTGCACGCGGCAAGCACCAATGCCGCGGCCATGGTCATAGCGGCGCCTGCCGCCAGACGGTTTCGTCTCATCTTCACAGTTCCTTCTCGTGGATGGAGGCGGCCGAGGCCGCCCGAACCAGCACCGCCAATGCGGCGTGCGCGTGACGCTGCCCTTCTGGACAGCTTCCACCCGCCCGCCACTGCGGTTGAGGTCATTTCCTACCAGGTGCCCAGCCTGTGAGTCGCTACCCGACTCGGCATCGTTACCGAAGCGAGATGGGCCGGACATGCAACCAGGGCACTCTGACCTGGCGTGTAACACCACGTTAACAGGTGGCGTGAGGAGCGTCTCCACGGCGGTGTCTCGGTGCTCCATACGTGCCGCGGTCTGCAGCGTGCGATCTCAGCTCGGGCCGAAACTTCTTCGTCCGACAGGCCCTGGTGGGCCACGATCGTGGCTAGGATCGTCCGCAATCCGGAGGCCTTCCGCCTGAGGCCACCCGGCTCAGCGCCACGTCCACGAGGGGGAGCAGTGGGCACAACCTGGCTCATGGTGCGGCGTATCCGCTCGCGCAGCGGCCTGCTCGCCGTCATGGCGACCATGACGGCCTTGGTCACGCTGGCCGTGGCAGGCGTGCAGAGCTATCTCGCCGTCGCCGCCGTCGACGGCTTGCGCGACGCCGTGGACGAGGCCGGGGAGGGAGCGCGCAGCGCAGTGCTCCAGACTCGCCAGGCCGAGGGAGCAGAGGCGGCCGGTGAGCAGCGGGAGATCGCGCAGCAAGCCATCGCCGCCGCACTGCCGGCCGACGCCCAGCTCCACGTCGACGTCCGCAGCGTCCCTCAGAACCTGCTGGACCGGGACGGCTCCCTGGTGCTCGGCACGGATTCCGACATTGCCGGCCATGCCGCAGTCATCGAGGGCAGCTGGGAGGGATGGGAGGGCGAGGCCACCCGGGAGGAGTCGGAGAGTGCGTTCACCGGCGCCCTGCACGCCGGCGCTGCTGAGTCCCTCGGGGTCAGGGTGGGCGACTCGCTCCGGCTCCCCGGCGCAGCCGGGGCGGACCTCGAACTGGTCATCACCGCCCTGTGGCGGCCGCGCGATCCGGAGGCGTGGCGCTGGGACAACGATCCCTTACGCACCGGGGTGGACCCGCTGGACGAGGGGACCGTCGGGACGATGCTCGTCTCGGCGGAGGCACTTGAGCATGCCGACACCACTCCCTTTGCGCGATGGACCATCACGGCGACCGAGACGGCTTTGCGTCAGGACACGCTCGAGCAGTGGCACAGCGGGCTGGACCGGGCACAGGACGCCCTGCGCGACTCCGGCGTGACAGTGCGCGGGCAGACCATGACCGGCGAGCTCGCGACCACCTTGTCGGAGGCGGATGAAGGGCTGGCCGCCGTGCGTGCCGCCACGGCCATTCCGCTCGCCGTGGCCGTGGCCGTCTCCCTGGTCGCCCTGGCGCAGCTGGCGCGTCTGGTGGCGGTGGTCCGGGAACGAGAGACCGGTGTGTTGCTCGCGCGCGGCGCCTCCCGGGGCCAGCTGAGGATGCTCGGTGCCGTCGAAGGCCTCCTGACCGCGGTGCCGGGTGCCCTGCTCGGTGCGGCGGTCGTCCTGGCTGCGCTGGGCGGCCGGGACGGCTTCCGGCTCACTCCCGTGCTGGTGACCGCGCTGCTCGCCGCGAGCGCCACCTTCGCCGTCCATGTCACCGTCCAGGCGCGCGCGGCAGCTCATGCGGCGCGCGGCGGCGAGACCGGGCGTGTGGTGCGCGTGGCCCAACCGGTGCTCCTGGTGGGCGGCGCCGGCGCCGCTGGCTATGCCATGTGGCATTTCCGTCGCACCGGCAGCCCACTGATTCCCGGCAGCAACGACATCGATGTCATCTCCGTGGTCGCCCCCGCACTGGCCATGTTCGTCCTCGCACTGCTCGCCGCCGGGGCCATCGGCCCGCTGACTGCCCTGCTGGCCCGGCTGGGTGCCGCCCGGCGCGCCCTGAGCCCCGTGCTGGAGCTCCGGCAGGTCTCCCGCCGGATCACGGTCGGCGCGGTCCCAGTGGTACTGGTCGCGATGGCCGCTGCGGTGGTCACTCTCGTGGCCTCCTACACCGGCACGTGGCAGTCGATGCGCACCTCCTCCGCTCAGGTGCTCGCCGGTGCGGATGTGCGCGTGGAGCTCGGCTCCGGCCGGATCTCAGCCGGCCGGGCGCAGCCAGAGGTCTCCGGCATCGCCGGACTCCCGAGCGTCAGCAGCGCGGCCCCGGTGCTGCGCGCCCCACTCGCCGCCGAGGACGAGGAGGGCGCGGCCGGCATGCTCGTGGCCCTGCCCGTCGACGATCTCGACGTTCTGCGTGCCCCGCTCGCGAGCATCGGACCGGAGGCCGCGGCGACCGCGCTGAACGGCCAGGGCATCACCGCGGTGCCGCTTCCGGGCGGAGCCGGAATGCTGGAGTTCGAGCTGCGTGGGCAGGCGCAGTCCGAGCTGCAGCACGCCCATCCCGGCCAGCGCGAGGTCACCGCCCGCGTGTGGCTGCGGGACGAGGGTGGACAGCTGCACCTCGCCGAGAGCGAGGGCTCCCTGGAGCTCATCGCTGCGGACTCCTCGATCGTGCGGGAGGTCGAGGGAAGCACCGGGCAGCTCGAGGGTCGCGAGACGATCGTGGAGCTCGACGGCGTCGGCGAGGAGGTGACGTCGACGCTGAGCGTGGAGCTCCCCGAGCTGGCCGGAGCCGAGATCGTGGCGCTGGACTTGCAGGTGGAGGTCGGAGCGGAGGCCACCTCCTTCGAGCTCAGCATCGATGCGCTCCGGGCAGCCGGCCAGGACCTCCTCGACGGATCCGAGGCCTGGACCCTCCGCACGCCCTTCGCCGTCAACGAGGGCGAGGCGATGACCAGCGACCCGGCCGGGCACCTGGCCGCGAGCGGCACGCTCAGCGCACCGATGGTGGCCGTCGGCGGCGGCTCCCTTGCCCCTCCCACCATCCGTAATGCGCTACCCGCCGTGCCCCTGCGGTTCTTTCCCGGCGAACCGGCACACTACGTACCCGTCCTGGCCACGCCCGGCTTGCCGCTGACGGAGACCGGCACCCGGATGCGCGTGGCCGGCGTACCTGTCGAGCTCCGCCCGGTCGACCGGCTCGAGCTGGTGCCGGGGGCGCCGAGTGGCGCGGCCGCCTTGAGTGATCTCGCCACGGTGCACGAGGTGCTCCTCAGCCGGTCAGACTCCATCCCGGCTACCTCGGAGATCTGGGCCGAAGCCGCACATGACCCGGCCGTCACCGCGGCGGAGGTGCAGCGTCACGCCGGAGCGGGCTACACGGTGCTCGCCGCAGGCGACGGTTCAGCGGATGGCATATCGCGGCCCGCGCTGGGGGCCTACTGGGCCGCCGCAGCCGCAGCCATCCTGCTGGCGCTACCCGCCGTCGGAGCCGTGGTGCTCACACAGCTGGAGGCGCGGCGAGGCGAGGTGGTCGTGTTGCGCGCCGCCGGGGCGGGCTCCTCGCATCAGGCGCGGTCTCGGCGCCGGGAGATCCTGGGGCTGACGCTGACCGCCGTGGTGACCGGGGCGGCAGCCGGACTCCTGGTCAGCGCGGCGATCGTTGTGCCACTGGTGCGCTCGACCACCCCGGACGTCTCCGCCGCTGTGCCCATGAGTATGCAGGTGAGCGCGGCTCCCGCCCTGGCAGTGCTGGGCGGCATCGCCCTGCTCCTCATGGTCATGGGGCGCTGGTACGGACGCGCTGTGCGCCGCCAGGCCCTGGACACCACGTGGCGGGAGGAGGTGCGATGAGGCTGACGCTGTGGCGCAAGCAGGCCACCTCCACGGCGGGTGCGTCCCTCCTGCTCGCCCTCGTCGTGCTGGTGACGGCAGGGGTGTTCACCGCCTGGCCGCGTTGGCAGGAATCCGTCGTGGTCGACGACCTCCGCTACCGGGTGGAGCAGGCGCCGATGACGTGGCGCTCCCTGACCACTGAGCATCACGGCGGGCCCCTGACCCACCAGGAAGAGCAGGATTTCCTGGAGGGTCTCGTCGGCGTCCACGAGAACGAGAACGCGGTCGTACCGGCCCTGCTGAGTGAGGCAGTAACTGCAGTGCGCTGGATGGCCGTGCCGCCGACCCCACCGCCCTACCAGCTGCCGGAGAGGCACCCCCTCCATGCCGCGCAGACCGCGGCGGTGGCGGTGGTGGACATCGGCATCGAGCAGGACATCCGACTCATGGACGGCGATGTTCCCGGCGCCGCACCGCTTCTGCAGTGGTACGAGCAGATCGAAGAGGAGCGGCGCCGACTCGAGGACACCGCTCCGGACCCGTTCACAGATCTCGAGGGCTACCAGGAGCATCTCGAGGAGATCGCCGACCCGGAGGCCTTTCGCGCGTGGAGCGAGGAGGTGGGCTACCACGCCGAGATCATGATCTCCGCGGAGACGGCCGAGGTCCTCGAGCTAGACGCGGGTGACATCCACGAGGTACCCACCACCGGCGGCTTCCCACTCGGATCGGTGCGCGTCACCGATCAGCCGCTACTGCTGCGGATCTCCGGCGTCTTCGAACCGCTCGACCCCGATGGACCCACATGGCAGCATCAGCCCCGACTGGCTAGCCCCCACCTCCACGACGATCCCGACATGGGGCTGCAGCTCGAGTGGTGGGGGGTCACCGAAGCGGAGACCGCCTTCTGGATCGAGTCCATGCTGACCCGTCCGGGCGACGGCATCATTCCGCTGCGATTCACCACCTCGGTCTGGATCCCCCTGGACGTCGACGTGGATTCCCTGGCCGAGGCAGCGGAACTCTCCACCGCCATCCGCGAGTTCACCCTGGCGACCCACCGCCTGGACCTGGGGGAGGACGCTTCCCCTCACGACGTTCCCTTCGAGCTGGATTTCGAGAGCCGGCTCGATGGCGTGCTGAGCGAGACGCTGGCCATCGGGCCCAGCCTGGGCGCGGTGCTCGCGATGATCTCTGCCGGTCCACTCGGCGTCGCGATCGCGGTGCTCGCGCTCGGTTGCCGCATGGCCGTCACCCGGCGCGAGCGAAGCCTGGCCTTGAGCTCCGCACGTGGCGCCTCCCCCGGGCAGCTGCGTGTCCGCCTGGCACTCGAAGGCCTGGTGATCGCACTGCCCGCTGCGGCAGCCGGCGCAGCTCTGGCCACAGCGGCCCTCCCCGGAGCCGTCATGAGCGGCCACTACCTGGGCGCGGCAGCCGTTGCCCTCGCCCCCGCGCTCTTTCTCGGAACGGCCTCGTTGCCCTCGCTGCGCGAGCGCCGTGCGGACCTGGGCCGCGGCTGGGGCGGTGTGGCCCGGCGATGGGGTGAGGTCATGGTCCTGGCGCTCGCCGCGGCCGCCGTCTACCTGGTGATCTCCCGAGGCGTGGACGGCGCAGGGGCCACCGATGGCACCGACCCGGTCGCTGCGGCCAGTCCGCTCCTGGTGGCGCTGGCAGTCTGCGTGGTCCTCCTGCGCCTGGCGCCCCTGCCTCTGCTGGCCCTGCACCGCCTGCAGGCCCGAGGCCGCTCGCTCCCGGGCTTCCTCGGCTCCGGCCGCGCCGTGCGCACCGGTCGTGACTTCTTCGTGCCGGTGCTGGCCATCGTGATCGGCGTCGCCATCACCGTGCTGTCCACCGTGATGACTTCCACGCTGCGGGCCGGTGTGAGCACGGGCGCGGAGGACGCCGTCGGTGCCGACATCCGGGTGCAGACCCACCGGCTCGACTCCGATCACCACGAGGCGCTGCTGGGTGTGGATGGCGTGGACCAGGTGGTCTTCGTGTCTCATGCCTCCCGCGAGCGCACCGCCGACGGCGAGCTGTTGCCCGTCTTCTATGCCGACACTGCGATCCTCACCGAGGTGCAGTCCGCCTTCGCCAGCGCCGAGGACCTCGCCGAACTGAACCAGAGCGTCGACGGTCGAGTCCCAGCGGTCGCCGCCGCTGGCGAAGGCCTGAGCGGCGAGCTCGAGATGAATGTGGGAGCGGGGCTGCCGGTGACCGTGACCAGCACTGTGTCTGCCTTGCCCGGTATCGCCGACTCCGGGAGGTGGATTCTCATCGATCGCGAGACCGCCGAGCACGTCGCCGGAGAGCCAGTGCCCGTGCCGGGCATCGCGTTGATCTCCGTGGTGGACGGCGCCGACACCGAGGCGGTGGCCGAGCAGGTGGAGTCCATCGTCGGCAGTGGCCAGGTACTGCATCAGGAAGGCCAGAGGGCCAGCTTCCTGGAGTCGCCCTCGGGTGCGGCCATGCTCGTCGGTTTCGGCATCGCGGTGGCCGTCTGTGCCGCGCTGACCGTGCTCGCCTTGGTGCTCACGCTCGCCCTCTCCGCCCCGGGGCGTTCCCAAACCATGTCGCTGGTGCGCGTGCTGGGCGGACACCCCCGCCTCGGCGGCCCGATCGTGCTGTGGGAGGTCATGCCCATGGTGGTGATGGCGCTACTGACCGGAACCCTGCTGGGGCTGGGCCTGCCCCACCTGGTAGCCAGCGGCGTGGACCTCCGGCCCTTCACCGGCACGACCGCGCAACCCGACCTGGTGTACGACTGGCCCATGGTGGCCTCCGCTGCCGGCGGGGCCATCCTCGTGATCCTGCTGTGTGTGGCCCTTGGGGCCACCCTGGCGCGACGTACCGCGCCGGCCACCACCCTGCGCATGGGAGAAGCACGATGACCGCACCACACACCACGGGCTCCGCGAGGGGGCGCGCCGGGGGCATCCACTGCGAGGAACTGGTGCGGATCTTCTCGACCGAGGGCATCGAGGTCCAAGCACTGCAGGGCCTGAACCTGCACGTGGAACCCGGCGAACTGGTGGCCGTCGTGGGCGCCTCCGGCTCGGGGAAATCCACACTGCTGTCCATCCTCTCCGGGCTGGACACCCCGTCGGCCGGCCGGGCATCCGTGGCCGGAGCCGACCTGCTGACCATGTCCCGCCGCCGGCGCGTGGCCTACCGGCGACACGACATCGGCTTCATCTGGCAGCAGACCTCGCGCAATCTCCTGGGCTACCTGACCGCCGCCGAGAACGTGCATCTGCCGCTGACGCTGGCCCGCCATCGCCGAGGCGCAGCCGCACGCGAGCACGTGGACGGCTTGCTGGACCTGCTCGGGGTCGCCCACTGCCGCGACCGCCGTCCACAGGAGATGTCCGGCGGTGAGCAGCAGCGCGTGGCCATCGCCGTCGCCTTGGCGAACGATCCGCAAGTGCTGCTGGCTGACGAACCCACCGGTGAGCTGGACGAGGCGACCTCGGCGGACGTGCTGGAGACCCTGCGCTCGGTGAACAGGGAACTCGGGGTCACCGTGCTGATCGTCACACACGATCCCACGGTCTCCGAGCATGTGAGCCGCACCGTGCAGATCCGCGATGGCCGGACCTCCACGGAGGTGGTGCGCCGCCGCGAAACGGATGCCGAGGGGCGCGAGAGCGACGTGGCCGAGGAGTACGCCGTCCTCGACCGAGTCGGGCGACTGCAGCTCCCGGAGGATTACGTCCAGGCCCTCGACCTGCGCGAACGCGTGCGGCTCACCATGGAAGCGGACCATGCCGGGGTCTGGGCAGACGAGACACAGCGAGCAGGGCCGCACCGCTCCGATGCGGCCGGCACACGCCCGGACGGGGAGAACCGATGAGGACCACACCGCGTGACGCCGCTCCGGCCACAGGGCATCCCGTGTTGCGAGCCGCCGGGCTGAGCCGCGTCTTCACCGGCCGGGCCGGAGAGGTCACGGCGCTCTCCGAGGCGAGCCTGACCGTCGCGGCCGGAGAGCTCGTCGTGGTTCGCGGCCCGTCCGGTGCGGGCAAGACCACCTTGCTCAATCTCCTCGGCGGACTGGACCGGCCCACCGCCGGCACGGTGCACGTGGGCGAGCGGGAGCTCACCGCCCTGCGCGAGGACAAGGTGCTCGAGCTCCGGCGCACCGAGCTGAGCTACATCTTCCAGTCCTTCGGCCTGGTGCCGGTACTCTCCGCCGCCGAGAACGTCGAGGTGCCCCTCCGGCTGCTGCGCACCGATCCGGCCGAACGTGAACGGCGAGTCGCACACGCCCTGGGACTCGTGGGGCTGGAGGGGCACGCCCGCCAGCGCCCCTATGAACTCTCCGGCGGCCAGCAACAGCGCGTGGGCATCGCCCGGGCACTCGTGACCGAGCCCTCGCTCCTGCTGGCCGATGAGCCCACCGGTCAGCTCGACTCGGCCACCGCAGCGAGGATCATGGACCTGCTCGGCGAGCTGATCCACCAACGCGGCCTCGCCGCGGTGGTCTCCACGCACGACCCGCTCATGGTCGCCCGCGCCGACCGGGTGCTGGAGATCCACGACGGGCACCTCAGCGAACCTGCGGCGCGGGGGCACGCTCCAGACCCGCTCCAGGCCGCAGCCCGGCCCGTGGCCCCAGTCACGACTGAAGACACGGCCCCTGCCTCAGCCCCGGCGGAGGAACCTCAGCCGGAACCGCTCACCCGGGCGGAGCTGCGGCGCCGCCGGCAACGCCCGTAGCGAACAGCTCTTGCCCGAAGTGCCACCGATGCCGCACGATATGGCTTCACGACGCCGCGTATGCGGGCAGAAACGTCGGGCGGGCCACACAGGCCCGGAGTCAGTCACCACGGAAAGGCCATGGACGAGGACGGTCATAGGGCTCAGCCCGCTCCGCAGCAGCTCGTAGCATCTGCCGACGACGACCCCAGCAGTAGTTGGGCGCGCCTCCCCCTCGAGGCGCGCCGCCCCGGCCAGCGTGACGCTGGCGGACCAGCTCCAGGAAGTGCTGCGGCATGACCTGGTTGCTGTCCCTGCTTCTCGGCACCGTCGTGATCCTGTCGGTCATCGCGGCCAACGGGTACTTCGTGGCCCAGGAGTTCGCCTACATGGCGGTCGACCGGTCCCGGCTCGCCGCCCGCGCCGAAACCGGCGACAAGGCCGCGCAACGCGCCCTGCGCATCACCTCACGCACCTCCTTCATGTTGTCGGGCGCCCAGCTCGGCATCACCGTCACCGGCCTACTCGTGGGCTATGTGGCCGAACCACTGGTGGGCAATGCTCTCGGCGACGCGCTCGGTGGAGTCGGCGTGCCCCAAGCCATTGGCGTGGCCGTGGGCACCGTCCTGGCCCTGGCGGTCTCCACCATCGTGCAGATGCTCTTCGGTGAGCTGGTGCCGAAGAACCTCGCCCTGGCGCGCCCCGAGGGCGTCGCGCTCTGGCTCTCCCGCACCACCGGCTGGTACCTGATCATCTTCGGATGGCTCATCTGGATCTTCGACACCTCCGCGAACGCCCTGTTGCGACTGCTGCGCATCGAGCCGGTCCACGACGTCGAGCACTCGGCCACCGCACGCGACCTGGAACGGATCGTGGAGGACTCGCGCGCCACGGGTGACCTGCCGGCCGACCTGTCGGTGCTGCTGGACCGCATTCTCGACTTCCCCGATCAGGACGCCGAGCACGCCATGATCCCGCGCGCCCAGGTCGACGTCGTGCATGCGAGCGACACCCTGGGCGAGGTCCGCAAGCTCATGGCCACCAGCCACTCACGCTTCCCGGTGGTGGACGAGGACAACGACGTCGTCGGCGTGGTGCATCTGACGGACTTCCTCGCCGGGGAGATCGACGATGACGCACCGGTCACCGACCTCGCGCGGGAACCGCTGCTCGTGCCGACCACCATGGCGCTGCCCGACGCGCTCACCGAGCTGACCACTTCGCTGAACCAGATGGCCATCGTGCTCGATGAGTACGGCGGCTTCACCGGCGTGCTGACCGTGGAAGACGTGGCGGAGGAGATCGTCGGTGAGATCACCGACGAGCATGACGAGCCCGCCGAACCTCCCGCCACGCTGGAGGAGGACGGCAGCTGGCTGATCGATGGCGACGTCCATGTGGACGAGGTGGAGCGCACGCTCGGTCACGACCTGCCCGAGGGCGACTACGAGACGATCGCCGGGCTGGCCATCGCCGCGCACGGCGCGCTACCCGAAGCCGGCGACTCGATGGTGGTGGAGCTCGAGCCGAAGCCGGCGGAGCTCGCCGAGGCCGAGCCTCCTCCGATACGCCACCTGCACCTGGAGGTCATCGAGGTGGAGCGGCATGTGCCGGGCCGCTTGCGGATGTGGCTCGAGGTCTCCTCGGCGCCCTCGCCGCACAGCCCCGGATCGCCGGCAAGCGCCGCCTCCCCGGCGACCCCGCCGTCGCCGCGCAGTGCGGCCTCGGCGGCCTCGGCAGCCAGCGCCGATTCGGCGAGGTCGCCACGATGAATCACCCCTGGGTCATCCTCACCGCCACCGTCGCGATCATCGTGCTGAGCGCCTTCTTCGTTGCCGTGGAGTTCGCCCTGCTGGCTGCGCGCCGCCACCGCCTGGAGGAGGACGCCGCGACCTCGCGGGCAGCACGTGCCGCGTTGCGTAGCTCCCAGGAGCTCACGGTACTGCTCGCCGGTGCCCAGCTCGGCATCACCGCCTGCACCTTCGCCCTGGGTGCCGTCACCAAACCCGCGGTGCATCACTGGATCACCCCCCTCGCGCAGGATCTCGGGGCGCCGCTGTGGGTCGCCGACGCCATCGGCTTCGCCCTGGCACTGGTGGGCGTGACCTTCCTGCACCTGGTGATCGGCGAGATGATGCCGAAGTCCTGGGCGATCGCGCATCCCGAGGCCTCGGCCAAGATGCTCGCTCTGCCCATGCGCGGGTTCATGGCTCTGACCCGGCCGCTGCTCGTGGCCATGAACGGCGCTGCCAACCGGCTGCTGCTCATGGTCGGCGTGGAGCCGGCCGAGCGGCGCGGCACGAGTCAGAACGCCGACGATCTGCGTCACCTCGTGGAGCATTCCACCGAGGCCGGCGCCCTCGATGTGGCCTACGCGGTGCAGCTGGCCGGAGCGCTGGATCTGCGCCGCCTGACCGTACGGGACCTCATCGCCGGGCACGCTCCTCCGGCCGCCGTGACCCGCGATGCGACCGCCGAGCAAGTTCGCCGGGCGGCGCACATCTCGGGCCACCTGCGCATCCTCATCCGGCCGTCCCATGCGGACGAGCCCACCGGAGTGGTCCACGTCCGCGACACGCTGCTGCTCGAGGATGACGCGCCGGTGCTGGAGGTGACGCAACCGATCTTCGAGCTCGCACCCGACCTCCCGCTCCATGAGGCGCTCACCCGCATGCGCGAGGCCTCGAACCACCTGGCCGTGGTGCGCGCCGCGGACGGGCACACCCTGGGCGTGGTCACCATGGCCGATGTGCTCGCTCGCATCCTGCCCGCAGCGCAATCCGCCAAGCCGGGTGCCATGGGGGTGACGGAACCGTCGGGAGCGCACCGGGCGAGCGGGCAGCGCGCCTGAGCCGCACCCCGATGGGCTCAGCCGCGGAGCTCAGTTCCCCGCGCCCGAGCCACCGTATTGCTGCATCCAGCAGTGCATGGCCACAGCCGCTGCCGCACCGGCGTTGATCGACCGGCTCGATCCGTACTGGGTGATGTGCAGAACCTCCTGGCAGACCTCTTGGGCGGGCTCGCTCAGGCCCTCGGACTCCTGGCCGAAGAGCAGCACGGCCCGGCGCGGTAGCGACCGGCCCTCGATCGGCTCCGAGCCGGGCAGGTTGTCGATACCGACGATGGGCAGGCCCTGTTCACCGGCCCAGCCCGCCAGTGCTGCGGCGTCGGTGTGGTGGCGGATATGCATGTAGCGATCGGTGACCATCGCGCCGCGGCGATTCCAGCGGCGCCGGCCCACCACGTGCACCGCGGCCAGGTTGAAGGCGTTGGCGGTGCGGACCACCGAGCCGATGTTCATGTCGTGCCGCAGATTCTCGATGGCCACGTGCAGGGCGTGCCGGCTGTGGTCCAGGTCCGCGCGGATCGCTTCGGTGCGCCAGTACCGGTAGCGGTCGACCACGTTGCGCCGGTCGCCCTCGGCGAGGAGCTCCGCGTCGTAGCGCTCGTCGCCGGGCCAGGCGGCCGGCCCGCCGGGCCACGGGCCCACGCCCACCTCGCGTTCCGGGCCCAGCCCGGCATCCATGGGGGCGGCGGAAGCCTGCTCGTCGCTCATCCGGCGATTCTCCCTGATGCGCGCACGTGACGCGGAGTGCGCACCACCGCTGACACGGCGCGGATCGGTGAGCATCGATAGGGTCGTGCCATGGGAACCGCTCTGATCACCGGCGCCACCTCAGGCATCGGCCTGGAACTCGCCTGGCAGCTCGCTACCGCCGGGCACCGGATCGTGCTGGTGGCACGGGACGAGGAACGCCTGGAGACCACGGCGTCGCATTTGCATGCCGTGACCGGCTCGGAGGTGGAGGTGCTCGCGGCCGACCTCGCCCTGGTCAAGGGCCGCAAGGCCGTGATCGAGCGGATCGAGCAGGAGGAGCACCCCGTCGGCCTGCTCGTCAACAACGCCGGCTTCGGCCTCGGGCAACAGGTGGTCGGTGGATCCATGCGCCGCGAGGAGCAGGCCATCGACGTGATGATCCGCGCGGTGCTCATGCTGTCCAAGGCCGCAGCGGAGGCGATGGTCCCGCGCGGCCGCGGCGCCATCCTGAACGTCTCCTCGATCGCGGCGCAGACCGCGATGGGCTCCTACTCCGCGCACAAGTCGTGGGTGCGCAGCTTCTCCGAGGCGCTCGCCTCGGAGCTGGCCGGCAGCGGCGTGACAGTGACGGCGCTCTGCCCGGGCCTGGTGCGCACTGGCTTCCACGACGCCGCCGGCATCGACACCTCCGTGTGGCCGGCGGTGGGCTGGATCGACGTCGAGAAGGTGGCCGCCGAAGCCCTGCGCGCCGTGCGCCGCGGCCAGGTGCTGTGCACGCCGTCGCTGCGGTACAAGGCACTCACCGCCGCGCTGCGCGTGGCCCCGCGTGCCCTCGTGCGGGCGGTCGCCGGCGCCGAACGCTACGCACGATCGGTCTAGTGCGCGCCGCGTAGGCTTTGCGGCATGACCTCCAACGATTCGCATCGTTCTGCCCTGGCCAAGCTGGTCACCGAGATCGCCGTGGTCCGCGGCGAGGTGACCCTCTCCTCGGGGAAGACCTCCGACTACTACGTCGACATGCGCCGCGCCACGCTCCACCATGCCGCGGCGCCGCTGGTGGGGCACGTGATGCTCGACCTGCTCGAGGAGAACGGCTTCGGGCCCGGTGAGATCGACGCCGTGGGCGGGCTGACCCTGGGCGCCGACCCGGTCGCGACTGCCATCCTGCACGCCGCCGCCTCCCGCGGGCTCGATCTTGATGCCTTCGTGGTGCGCAAGGAGACGAAGAAGCACGGCATGCAGCGCCAGGTCGAAGGCCCCGACGTCGCCGGGAAGAAGGTCGTCGCGGTCGAGGACACCTCCACCACCGGCGGCTCGGTGCTCACGGCCGTCGAGGCACTGCGCGAGGCCGGCGCCGAGGTCGTAGCGGTGGCGGTCGTGGTCGACCGTGACACCGGCGTCCGCGAGCGCATCGCCGAGGCGGGGCTGCCCTATTTCGCCGCCCTGACCAAGGAGCAGCTCGGCCTCTAAGGCGCCCGAACCGCTGCACCGGCTGTGTGGTTGAATCGACGCAGCCCCCGGGGAGCGGCCCGGTCTACATGAGGGGAGAGGAACTCGATGGAGATCCTGGTCTTTCTGTTCTTTCCGATCATCGTCGTCATTGCCGTCCTCATCTGGGCGGTGGCCACGTACAACGGCTTCGTGCGCGTGCGGAACCTGGTGCAGGAGGCATGGCGCCAGATCGACGTCGAGTTGCACCGCAGGTATGACCTGATCCCCAACCTGCTGGAGACGGTCAAGGGCTACGCGGCCCACGAGCGTGCCGTCTTCGACGAGGTCACGCGGGCTCGCGCGCAAGCAGCCAGCCCCGGGCACACGCCCGCCACGCAAGCCGCGGACGAGAACCAGCTCAGCCAGGCCATCGGCCGGCTCTTCGCGGTGGCCGAGGCCTACCCGGAACTACGTGCCTCCGAGCAGTTCGCCGAGCTGCAGCGTGAGCTCGTCAACACCGAGGACCGCATCGCCGCCGGGCGCCGCTTCTACAACGGCAATGTGCGCTCACTGAACACCAAGGTGGAGTCCTTCCCCGCGAACATCGTGGCGAACATCTTCAACTTCCGCCGCGCCGAGTACTTCGAGGTCAACGACCCGAGCGTTCGTCAGGCGCCCACGGTCAGCTTCGGCAATCAGCAGGGCCAGACCGGGGGATACGCACCGACCGGGCACCAGCCCGCTCCTACCCCGGCCGCACCGTCCTACGGTGGCCAGCCAGGTGGATACGATCCGCGCCGGGACGGCGGTCAGCCTCAGGGCCAGGCCTACCCGCCGCCGCAGCAGCCCCAGGCCGGCTATCCGCAGGGCCCCGTGCCGCAGACCGCCTCTCCGCACGCTCCCCACGCGTCGGCACCGCAGGCACCTGCCCAGCCAGCGCCGCAGCAGCCGGCGCCGCAGCAGCCAGCTCCCGAGCAGCCAGGACCCGAGCGCTCCATACCACCCGCACAGTCAGCCCCTGAGCAGCCCGCGCCCGAGGGTGACCAGCAGGGGCCCGACGAGGACGGCCGCTTCCGTCCGCCACCGGCCTGAGCCCTCATGTCCCACGGCGTGGCTGGAGCCTCCGGGTCCCCGCCAGGGCAGGTGTTGGGGATCGTCGCCATCATCGTGGCGGTCTTCCTCGGCCCGCTGGGGATGGTGCTCGGCTTCATCTCCCGCCGGCAGGCCATGCGCGGGGGCGGCCCGGCAGGCCTGGGTCTCGCGGCGATCATCGTGGGCGCACTCACCACGCTGGCGCTCATCGTCACGGTCATGATCCTGCTCGCGGTGGTGCTCGTCGGCAGCGGCGAGCTGCAGGTCTGAGCGCGTTTCACGTTTGAGCCAGCTCTGCCTGAGCGCGCTGGGCCCTGAGCCGGGGTGGGCCCTGACCGGGCGTGGGTCTTACCGGGCGTGGGCGGCGAGAATATCGTCGCTCAATCGCGGCCAGAGGTCGGCGGCCCAGGAGCTGAAACTCTGGGCACCCAGGAAGGCCGTAGCGATCCCGGCCCGCGGGTCCACCCAGAGGAAGGATCCCGACTGACCGAAGTGGCCGAAGGTCTCCGGCGAGTTCCGTGAGCCGGTCCAATGCGGTGACTTCTCGCCGCGAATCTCGAAGCCGAGACCCCACGAGTTCGGATCCTGCCGGCCGAAGCCCGGCAGCACGCCGGCGAGTTCGGGGTAGACCGCGGAGGTAGCTTCGCTGAAGAGTTCCTCACCGATCAGGGTGGGTGCCAGACACTCCCGGCTCAGGATCGCCAAGTCGGCCGCCGAGCCGGTGGCGGCGTGCGCGGGTGAGCCGTCCACGAAGACCGTCGACATCGCCAAGGGGTGCAGGACGGTCTCCTCGATCCAGACGTCGAAGTCGCCGCCCACCTGCTCGCTCACGTAGTCGCCGAGCGCCTCGATTCCCAGATTCGAGTAGACCCGGCGCCGCCCCGGGGACTGCAGCACGGCGCCGTCCTCGAAGGGCAGCCCCGAGGCGTGCGCCAGCAGGTGGCGCACCGTGGAGCCCTCGGGACCCGCTGGATCGTCCAAGCTCACCATCCCGCGTTCCACGGCCACCAGCGTGGCCATCCCGGCGAGGAGCTTGGTCACCGACGCCCAGCGGAAGGTCTCGTGGATCTCGCCGGAGGAGTCCAGCACGCCGTCGGCATCGGAGACCACGACGGCCACCGGGAAGGAGAGATCTTCAAGGCTGGCGAAGGGTGTGGCGCTCATGGCTCCACCCTGCCATGGGCGCGGCTGGGGCGACCTCGGGGACCAGAATCACGCCGAGGAGCTCACGGGGATGAAGATCCGCATGGCCGAGGGTTCACGTTCCGCCCACCGGTGGTACGGGATGAGCCGAAGGTCCACGGCCGGCCCTCCGGCGGAGGGCTCTGCGCCACCGGGCTGGGACTGGAAGGGGGGCGTGCCGTCGGGGTCGGAAGCGACCTGCACACGCCCGGCGGCGACCGCGCCGTCGGCCACGGCCCGCACCGGTGCCTCCGCATCGAGCCGGACATCTGCAAGATCGACTCCCTCGGGCAGGTCCGTCGACTCCAGGCAGAGCACCAGCGGGCCTCGCTCGATCGCGGCTGTGCCGCGCAGGCCATCGACGCGCGGATGGGGCCACGTCATCCGCGGCTCCAGCGGCAGCCGGAGAACGAGCTCCTCCCCGGGCTGGAACTCCCGTTCCACCATGGCCCAGCCCGGCTCGACCACGCTACGCGGCCCGCCCGCATCGGAGAGCGTGGCGCCTGTGGCCCAGCCGGGCACGCGCAATCGCAGGGCCACCGGGCGCGCCGGGGCCTCGCGGATCTCGATCCGCACCTCGCCGTCGCCGGGGTAGCTGGTGATGATCCCGAGTGCGAGCACCGCCCCATCGGCCAGGGCGAAGCGCCCCTCCCCCGCCGCGTACTGCAGCAGTGTGACGGCGTCATCCTCCACGGCCGCCGCATAGCTCTGCCAGGAGGCCAGGGTGCGCGCCACGTTCGTGGGGCAGCACGACACCTCGAACCACGGAGCACGCACCCCACCCTCTGCGCGGGGATTGACGCCCGAGGCCTCGACATCGCTGCCGGCCTCACGTTGCTGCAGGGGGTTCGCGTAGAAGAACGCCCGGCCGTCCGCACGCGGTGAAGTGGCGAGGACGTTGTAGAAGGTGCGCTCCATCAAGTCGGCGTACCGGGCCTCGCCAGTGGCCAGGAACAGCCGCCAGGAGACCATGATCGAGGCGATGCCCGCGCAGGTCTCGCAGTAGGCGCGATCGGCCGGCAGTTCCCAGTCCTCGCCGAAGCCCTCGTCCTGGTGCCGCGAGCCCATGCCGCCGGTGAGATACGTACGCCGCTCCACGGTTCGGGACCACTGCCGGCGTACTGCGTCGAGCAGCTCGTCATCGCCGGTGTCGACGGCGACGTCGAGGGCGCCCGCCGCCAGGTAGAGGGCGCGCACCGCATGCCCGCGCCACGCCTGCGCCTCGCGCACCGGGACGTCGTCCTGGAAGTAGGCCGCACTGAGCAGCGGGATGGGGCGCAGCGTTCCTCGCCCCCGGCGTTCGATGAAGAGCCTCGCCTGCTCGAGGTAGCGCGGTTCGCCCAGCAGTCTGCCGAACTCGGCGAGGCCGACCTCGATCTCCGGGTGGCCGCAGATCCCCTCTCGTGCTCCCGCACCGAACTCCCGGCACACATGATCGGCCGCACGCCGGGCGATCTCCACCAGGGGGTCACGCGGCCCGGTCACGCGGGCGCGGGCCACGGCCGCCTGCAGCAGATGCCCGAGGCAGTAGAGCTCGTGCCCCTCTTCGAGGTCGGAGTAGCGCGGTTGCTGACCGGCGTGCCCGAAGCACGTATTGAGGTAGCCGTCCTCGTCCTGGGCCGGGCCGATGCGCTCGACCAGCGCAACGAACATGGCCTCTGCCTCGGGAGAACCGCTGCGGCCCCGCTCCCACGCCAGCGCCTCCAGAAGCTTGTACACCTCGGAATCGGAGAACTGCCAGCCCGGCCGCTCCCTTGCCGTCTCGCCAGTGGCGACCCGGTCGAAGTTGGCGAGCCATCCGAGCCGTTCCATCCAGTCCAGGCAGTGCCCGAGCGTGGTGGTGGCGTTGGTCTGCTGCAAGCGCCCCCAGAAGCCCTCGGCCAGGCGGAACTCCGTCAGGCCGGCCCCACGCCGGGAGCCGCTCAGGGGTGCCACGGGGCGGGCCAGCAGGGCCGAGCCACCCGGCACGGCGTTGGTCGGGGGTGCGGAGGTGTCGGTCACGGGTGAGGTCCTTCGGGTTGGGGCACGCCGGCTACGTGGCAGCGCCAGGAGGCCGCGGTCAGTCCTTGACCGCACCGGCGGTGACACCGGCAGCGACATAGCGCTGTGCCATGACCAGCAGCACTGCTGCGGGGACCGAAGCGATCGCGGCGGTGGCCATGATTGCGTTCCACTGGGTGGTGTTGTTGCCGATGTAGTTGTAGATGCCCAGCGTGATGGGGATGAAGTTTCCGTTGCGGTTCAAGGTCGAGGCGAAGATGAAGTCCGACCAGGCCCACAGGAAGGCGAAGAGCGCGACCGTGAGGGTCGAGTTGCGGCTCATCGGCAGGACCACGGAGATGAACGACCGCCAGGCACTCGCCCCGTCCACCCGGGCTGCCTGCAGGATCTCCCGGGGCAGGCCGGACATGAAGGCGGTGTAGAGCAGCACGCCGAAGGGCACCGCGATCGTCGAGTTGGCCACGATCAGGCCGCCCACCGTATTGAGCAGGCCCAGGCGGACGTAGACGGCGTAGAAACCCATCGCCATCACCACCGCCGGGATCATCTGCGCCACCAGGAGCAGGAAGTTCAGGGAGCGGCGGCCACGGAGATTGAGCAGCGCGATCGAGTACCCCGCCGGCGCCGCGATCAACACGGTCAGCACCACGCACCCCAGCCCGATCACCAGGCTCGTGGCCAGGGCCGGAAGCTGCTGGCTCAGAGCCGCGGTGTAACCATCGAGGGTGAGGTCTCGCGGGTACCAGTGCGGAGGGTCGGCCCGGAGGTTGCGCGTCTCGGTCAGGGAGACGTTGATCATCCAGTAGACGGGAAAGAGCATCACCACCGTGAAGAGGACCCCCAGGGCCGTCTTCCACCAGCGTCGCTGAGTGGTCATGAGTTCTCCTGTCCGCGCTGCAGGCGCAAGTGGAGGAAGCCGAAGACCAGTGCGATGACGATCAGGACATTGCCAACGGCGGCGGCCAGGGAGAAGCTCGGCTGGCCGGTCCCGAAGGCCTCACGGTAGGACCACACCGCCAGGGTGGTCGACGAGGTTCCCGGCCCGCCGGTGGTCATCACCCAGATGACGTCGACCACCTTGAGGGTGTAGATCAGCCCGAGCAGGAGGGTGATCGCCGAGACCGGCTTGAGCAGCGGGAAGGTGATGCTCCAGAACTGCCGCCAGGGCCCGGCCCCGTCGAGCGAGGCGGCCTCGTAGACCTCCCCGGGGATGTTCTGCAGTCCCGAGTAGAGGATGACGAGGTTGAAGGGGATGCCGAGCCAGATGTTCGCGATGGTCACGGCCAGGAGTGAGGTGTCCGGTGAGGTGAGCCAGTTGATCTGCCCGATCCCGAAGCTCTGCAGCACAGAGTTCACGATCCCGTGGTCACTGTTGAGCATCCAGGACCAGGTCGAGGCCGAGACGATCAGGGGCAGCAGCCACGGCACGAGGAAGAGTGCACGGAGCAGGTTCGAGAGCGGGAAGTTCGCCCGGAAGAAGACCGCCAGTGCCAGTCCGAGGGAGAACTGGAAGATGATCGAGACGAACACGAAGAAGAGCGTGTTCGCCAGCGCCGTGCCGAAGGTACTGGAGGTGAAGAGCTCGACATAGTTCTGGATGCCGACGAACTCCGGGTCACCTTGGACGAAGGCGCGGATGGTGTAGTCGTGCACGCTCAGGTCGATGTTGCGCCACAGGGGGTAGGCGTAGAAGAGCACCAGATACACCAGCAGCGGCGCCGCGAATCCGAGGGCGGTCCACTGGCTGGCGCTCATCGTGCGCCGACGTGCTCTCCGCCGGGGCGGAGCGGCGGGAACTGGGGATCCGGCTCCCGCCGCGCGCCCTGACTCCCCGCGCTGACCGAGAGCGATCGGGGTGCTGGTCATGACTCGTCCTCGTCTCCGTGGGTCATTGAGCCGACGGTGCTGGGGCTTGGGGCCTCAGTTCGTGGCCGCCTCGGCCTCCGCCTGAGCGGCTTCCAGAGCCTCTTGAGCGGTGGCCGCCCCCGAGAGCGCGTTCTGGACCGCGGTCCACAGGGCCTCGGAGATGATCGGGTAGTCCGTACCGAGGTCATCGCTGGTGCGGCCCTTGGCGTTCTGCACCGCCTCGACCCACGGCTCCAGTTCCGGGTACTCCTCGAGCAGCTGGTCCTGGCCTTCCTGCGTGGGCGGGATGTAGTAGGCGAAGGTGGTGGCCGTCTCCACGAAGCCCTCGGGCGTCGTCATGCACTCGACAATCTGGCGCGTGACCTCGTAGCGGGACTCGTCGGACTGCACGGGAGCGACGATGAACTCGCCGCCCGTGGGTGCCGGCGCGACCCCGCCATCACGTGCCGGGAGCTGGACCACTCCGGTCTCGAACTCGGCGTCGGCGGCGCTGTTGACCTGCCAGGTGCCGTTCTCCACAAAGGCGAAACTGCCGGTGAGGAACTCCTCCCAGGTGGAGTTCTGCGAGTTGTTGATCACCGACTGCGGCGCATAGCCCTCGTCGAGCCAGCCCACCCACAGTTCGAGCGCCTCGATGGCTTCGGGTGAGTCGAGCTCCCTCAGGTCAGCGCCGGCGCCCCAGAACCAGGGCAGGAACTGGAAGGAGCCTTCCTCGGTCCCGATGCCGGCAAAGGTGATGCCGCGGTAACCGGCGTCATCCACCGAGGCGAGCGCCGCGGTGAGCGAGTCCCAGTCGGTGATCGACTCCGGGTCGACCCCGGCCTCCTCGAGGATCTCGGCGTTGTAGTAGAGCGAGAGGGTGTTCGCCCCGATCGGGATGCCGTAGGACTCACCGTCGAGGTCGCCCGCGGCGATGAGGTTCTCCTCGATCGCCGAGGTGTCGAGACCGAACTCATCGACCGTGGTGAGCATGCCGGTCTCCGCCAGGGTCGAGACCGCCGGGTTGTCGAGCAGGATGATGTCGGGGGAGACGCCCTCCTGCGCCGCGAGCAGCGCCTGGTTGGTCAGGCCGGTGGTGTCGTAGGCCGTCCGGTCGATCGTGACGCCGGCGTCCTCGCCGCACTGCTGTGCGCGCGCCTCCCAGTCGGAGCCGGACTCATGCTGGGGGTAGGGATCCCACCAGGTGAAGGTGCCTCCCTCGTGGGCCGAGCCGTTCGTGCCTTCGCCGGTGCCGCCGTTCTCTCCGGCACCACCGTTCGCACCATTGTCGTCGTCGTTGGCGCATGCGGCGAGCGACATCGTCGCCAGGACCGCCGCAGCGATCGCGGCCGTGGTCCTCGTAAACTTGTCCTGCATCTCGTCATTCCTCCTTGATTGACTGATGTCGGTGGTCGCCGTCTTGCCGGACGGCGGCCATCAGGGCCGGGGCGGGCTAGTACTGCCCCGGTCCTCCAGTTCTGGTGAGACGAACCGCACCACGTGCGGCTCCTTGGCGCCGTCGCTGGACTCGATGCGGCGCACGAGTTGCCTGACGGCCATCCGACCGAGGCGGTCGGGGGCGCTCTCGATGAACGAGAACGGAAGCGAGAAGGTCCGGGCGAACTCGTCGGAGTACCGGCCGATGACCGAGTAATCCTGCGGTGCACTGACGCCGCGCGCCTGCAGGACCGAGGGCAGGGCAGCGGCGGCGGCCTCATTGTTGAGGAGCAGCCCGGTGGCGCCGGGGTGAGTGTCGAGCAGCGCCGTCAGTTCGCGGCCGATCGCCGGCTGGCTGGAGGAGCCGTAGACCGCGTGGAGCTCCACCCCGCGCAACCGCGCCTGGCTGGCCGCGGCGTCGCGCAGACGCCAGACATAGGCGCCCCCGCGGATCACCACGTGTTCTGGCTGGGACACCAGGATCAGCTCGCGGTGCCCCAGGTCCGCCAGGGCGTCCACCATGACCCGGCCGGCCTCTTCGTAGTCGAGATCGAAGACGTCGAGCCCGGTGCAGTCCCCGGGCAGGCCGACCAGGGCGCCGGGCTGGGAAGTGGCACGCAGGATGGGAAGGCGGTCGTCGTCCTCCGCGACGTTGAGCAGCACGATCCCGTCCACCATGCGCGAGTCGGTCACGCGGCGCAGCGAGGCCGGCCCATCGGAGTCGGTGATCAGCAGGATGTCGTAGCCCAGTTCGCGGGCAGTGTCCGAGATGCCCAGCACGTACTGGAGCATCGCCGGGGCGAACTCGTCCTCGAAGAACTGGGCGAGGAGCCCGATGACCATCGTCTGGGAGGTCGCGAGTGCCCGCGCACCGGCATTGGGTGTGTATCCGAGTTCCGCGACCGCTGCCTCGACGCGCATCCGCACCTCGGGCGAGATCGACCGCTTCCCGGAGAGCGCGTAGGAGGCAGTGCTGCGCGATACGCCCGCCGTCTTTGCGACGTCTCCGATGGTGGCCACGGCTACTCCTTTGTCGAACCGGTTCACCACCGTAGTAACAGGAAGACCGAAAACTCAAGCCACCAGCAGGTCTCAGTTCTGCAACACGGCATATTTGGGTCGAACCGATTCGAAACGGTGGCCGTCCGGAATACGCCGCCTCGGCAGCGCGGCCCCCGCGCGCTTGTCTGCCGCCCGCGCCCCTCCGCGCGCTTGTCTGCGGTTCTGGCCCTGATAGGGGCCGGAACCGCAGACAAGTCACCCCGAGGCGGGTCGTGGGGCGGGGCTCAGCGCACGCGAAGCGCCAGGCGAGGGCCGCTCCGGGAGCCCGTCGGCGCTGAACGGGGCGCGTCAGGGCCAGCCGGGCGGTCTGCCTTGGCCCCATCCATGCCGCCGAACTGCGCTGGATCGATCTCGGGGCGGTCGACCACCACGGTCTGGCCGTCCTGGACCTCACCACCGAGCAGCAGGCGGGCCAGCGGGTCACCGATCTCGCGCTGCACCAGACGGCGCAGCGGCCGCGCACCGTAAGCCGGGTCGTAGCCTTCCAGGGCGAGCCACTCGCGGGCCGCCGTGGTGACCTCGAGCCGGATTCTGCGGTCGGCCAGGCGGGCAGCGAACCGGTCCACCTGCAGGTCCACGATCGTGCCGAGCTCGGCCACACTGAGCGCGTCGAAGACGACCACGTCATCGAGCCGGTTGAGGAACTCCGGCTTGAAGTGCGCACGCACCGCACGCATCACCCCGGAACGCTGTTCGGCCTCGGGCAGGGTCTGGTCCACCAGATACTGCGAGCCGAGGTTGGACGTCAGCACCAGGATCGTGTTGCGGAAGTCGACCGTGCGCCCCTGGCCGTCGGTGAGCCGGCCGTCGTCGAGCACCTGGAGCAGCAGGTCGAAGACCTCGGGGTGGGCCTTCTCCACCTCGTCGAGCAACACCACGGAGTAGGGGCGACGCCGCACCGCCTCGGTGAGCTGACCGCCCTCCTCGTAGCCCACATAACCCGGAGGTGCCCCCACCAGTCGAGCCACCGAGTGCTTCTCGCCGTACTCCGACATGTCGATGCGCACCACGGCGCGCTCGTCATCGAAGAGGTAGTCCGCCAGGGACTTCGCGAGTTCGGTCTTTCCCACCCCGGTGGGGCCGAGGAAGAGGAAGGAGCCCGTGGGCCGGTCCGGGTCGGCGACGCCGGCACGTGAACGGCGCACTGCGTCTGAGACCGAGCGCACGGCGTCGCGCTGGCCGATGAGGCGCTGGCCGAGCACATCCTCCATGTGCAGCAGCTTCTCGCTCTCGCCCTGCAGGAGGCGGCCCACTGGGATCCCGGTCCACGAGGCCACGACCTCGGCCACCTCATCGGCCGAGACCTTGTCCGCAATCATGGGCGGCTCCCCACCATTGGCACCCCCGGAACCGCCGGCAGCCTCGGCCGCCTCGGCCTCGGCGATGGCGCGCTCGACGGCGGGGATCTCGCCGTAGCGCAAGCGCCCGGCGTCCTCGTAGCGACCTTCGCGCTCAGCCCGGTCAGCCTCGGTGCGCAGGGCGTCCACCCGCTGCTTGAGGTCACCCACACGGTTGTGGCCGGCCTTCTCCGCCTCCCATCGCGCCGTGAGCCCGGCGAGTTCCTCCTGACGGTCGGCCAGGTCCGCGCGCAGACGCTCCAAGCGCTCCTGGGCGGCCTCGTCCGCATCCCCGCCGGCTTCGAGGAGGTAGGACTCCTCCATGGTCAGGCGCTCCACCTGCCGGCGCAGCACATCGATCTCCTCCGGCGATGAGTCGAGTTCCATGCGCAGTCTCGAGGCAGCTTCGTCCACGAGGTCGATGGCCTTGTCGGGCAGTTGGCGGCCGGTGATGTAGCGGTCCGAAAGGGCTGCTGCGGCCACCAGTGCGCCATCGGAGATCGTGACCTGGTGGTGGGCTTCGTACTTGGGCGCAATGCCGCGCAGGATGGCGACGGTGTCCTCCACAGACGGCTCACCGACGAAGACCTGCTGGAAGCGGCGTTCCAAGGCGGGATCCTTCTCCACGTGCTCACGGAACTCATCGAGCGTGGTGGCACCCACCAGGCGGAGCTCGCCACGAGCGAGCATGGGCTTGAGCATGTTGCCGGCGTCCATGGCGCCCTCACCGCCGGCGCCCGCACCGACCACGGTGTGCAGCTCGTCGATGAAGGTCACGATCTCACCGTCGGAGTCCTTGATCTCCTGCAGCACGGCCTTGAGCCGCTCCTCGAACTCGCCGCGGTACTTCGCACCCGCCACCATGGCCGCCAGGTCCAGGGCGATGAGGCGCTTGCCGCGCAGCGATTCGGGGACGTCACCATCGACCACGCGCTGGGCGAGCCCTTCGACCACGGCCGTCTTGCCGACGCCGGGCTCACCGATGAGCACCGGGTTGTTCTTGGTGCGCCGCGAGAGCACCTGGATCACGCGGCGGATCTCGGCGTCGCGGCCGATCACCGGGTCGAGCTTGCCCTCGCGGGCCGCGGCGGTGAGGTCCTGGCCGTACTTCTCCAGAGCCTGGTAGGTACCTTCGGGGTCGGCGGAGGTGACCTTCGCCGACCCCCGCACGCGGGGCAGCGCAGCATGCAGGGCGTCGCGTTCGGCGCCAGCGGCACGCAGCACCTCCCCGGCGGAGGAGGTGGAAGCGGCGAGTGCGAGCAGGAGGTGCTCGGTGGAGATGTACTGGTCCCCCAGGCTGGTGGCCTCGTTGCCGGCGTCATTGAGCACCTGGAGGGTGGCGCGAGAGGCCTGCGGCTGAGCCACAGCCGCACCCGAGGCGCCAGGCAGGGTGGCCAAGGCGGCTTCGGTGCGCTCGAGGATCGCGAGGCGGTCGGCGCCGACCGCCTCCACGAGCCCGCTGGCCACGCCCCCCTCGGCGTTCAGCAGCGCCTGGAGCAGATGGGCAGGTTCGAGATGGGGATTTCCGGCCGTGGCCGCAGCGCGCAGCCCAGCGGCGATCGCCTCTTGGGATCGGGTGGTCAAGTTGTCCATGCCAAGCCTCCTCAGTTGCGGCGCGCGGCGCCGGTGTCAGGTCTCTGATCAGGGAACCTCCACAGGGTTGAGTCTATTCCACTCAACTTCACGGTGGGCGCCTCGAGGTGGCCCAGGAGCGCCGGCATTGTGTGCTGACCGTGCCGCTCTCCGGGCCGCTGCAGCTCGTCGGATCGCCGATGTCGTGGCACGGGCAGCGTGCGGTGCGGCACTATGCCTGTATGACTCGTACGCGCAGGGGGATCGCCGCCGCGATCGCCGTACTCCTGACTGCCACGCTCTCCGGGTGCTTCCGCCTCCACATGGACGCCGAGACCACTCCGGAGGACACGGTCAACGCCGTGGTCATCGCGGCCGTCTCGGATGAGGTGCGTCAAGCGATGGATGCCACGTCCATGTTCGGGGATCTGGGAGATCTCTCTGAGATGCTCGGCGACTCGGCAGGCTTGATCGGAAGCATGGATCCGGCCGACATGCTGCCCCCCGCAACCTCGGAGGAGCCCTACTCCGCGGACGGTTACACCGGTTCGATCCTGACCTACGAGAACGTGCCCTTCGAGGACTTCTCCTTCGAGGGCTTCGAGATCTCTCGCGAGGGCGAGGAACACGTCGTACGGGGCCAGCTCGACCTGGGCGGCAGCGGTCTGAGCGATCTGACCGAGGGCATGCTCTCCGAGCTGACCGAGGGCCTACCCATTCCGGGCGGCATGCTCTCCGGACTCGGCGGAGGCGGGTACGACATCGAGATCTCCATGACCTTCCCTGGTCGCGTGGAACAGCACACCGGCGAGCTCGATGGCACCACCGTGACTTGGGAGGCGACTTCCAGCACCGAGATCTACGCGCGCGCCTCCGCCGATCCCGATACGGCACCGATGAACTGGACCTGGCTGATCTGGACGCTGGTGGTTCTGGCGGTGCTGGCGGTGGTCTTCTTCATTGTGCGCTGGGCCCAGGCCCGGCGACGCCAGCGAGCGGAACACGCGGCGCTCCACGGCCCGGAGGGCGCACCGCAGGCCGATTTTCCGGCCTCGCCCTACGAGAACAATCCCGGCTTCGCCCCGGCTCCGGGCGCCCCGGGGAGCCCCCAGCAATGGCCCGCTAGTGCGCCACCGCAGCCGGCGCCCGCTGGTGTGTCACCGTACCAAGCACAGCAGCAATGGCCCCAGCAAGCACCACAGGAGTGGCCACACGGTGCGCCGTCGCAGCCCATGGCCGATCACCCGCAGCAGGGCACCTCCCAGCAGCCTCCGGCCTCACCGGCACCTGCCGAGCCTGCCGGCCCGCCGCCCTCTGCCGGCACGCCGCCGACGAGTCCGTATCCGGACTACCCGACGGCGCCACCTTCACGCTGAACCGGGAGCGGGGACGCCGCGCGAGGAAGCCCTTGCGGAACCCGCCGCGCGCCGCGGGACCGGGCGAGCGCCGCGGGACCGGGCGAGCGCCGCGGGACCGGGCGAGCGCCGCGGGAGGAAGCCCTCGCTGAAACCGCCGCAGGAGCCAGGCTGGGCAGGCCTAGCCCGGGAGCGCGCCCGTGACGGAGACGGCCAGCGCCTCCTGCCGCGAGTCCAGATGCCGCAGCTGGACGACCACGGGTTGATCGGACTCCAGCGTCAAGCCGTAAGCGACGTCCAGCGGCACCGCTGCGGGATCGATGAGGTCGTTGATGCGCACATGCTTGACCCGGCGGGCGGCCACCTCGATGCGGTACGGACCCACCGGTTCCTGGTCGGTGTGCAGCACGGTGATTTCTGCGCAGGCGTCCTTCGCTCCGGGATTGAGCAGGCAGATCTCGTCGCGGCTGGTGAAGTCGGGCTCCAGACCGGTCGCAGCTGAGGGGATGTAGCCGGCCGAGAAGGCCCAGTGACGGCTCGCGTAGTTCGCGCTCATGCTCCTACCTCCAGTAGCTCACGCAGATAGTCGTTGAGCAGCACGCCGTCAGGGTCGAGACGCTCACGCCACTCCCGGAAGGTGTCCCACTCGGGGTACATGGCCCGCAGGTGCTCCCCGGTACGGGTGTGCTTCTTGCCCCAGTGCGGCCGGCCTCCGCCGTCGAGCAGGACCGGCTCCATGTCGTCGAAGTAGTCCTGGTACGGCAGCGTGGTGTTCTGCAGCAGCGCGATGGTCATGGTGTCGCGCTCGTAGCAGTTGGACAGGAGGGCGCGGTCCGGCGCCACGGTGCGCACCAGCACCCGCCAGCCCACGTTCGCGCGGTGGCGCTCCTTGACGCGCTCGCGCACCTGACGGAAGACGTCGAGGCCAGCGCGGCGATCGATCATGTACTCCATCTCGTCGAACTCGAGGGCGCGGTCGTTCGGGATGACCGCGTAGTTCGGGCCGCGTTCCTCCTTCTTCAGCCAGGTGTGCCGGCGCGGCATCTCCAGCCCACCGGCGAAGCCTGAGCTCTGTGGGCGTTCAGCCGGGTCGAGATCAGCGTTGTCCTCGGTCACCTCGTCCAGGACGCGCACCTGGGCAAGGTCGGAGCGGGGATACCAGTAGAAGTCGACATGCCGGTGCGAGCGGGCGAGGGCGTCGAAGTTCTCCAGCACCCAGTCGATGTGCGTGATCCAGTTGCGGCGATGGAGTTCGTAGGCCGGGCGGACCCGCATCGTGAGCGTGGTGAGGATGCCGAGCGTGCCGAGGGAGACCTGCGCCGCCCGCGTCAGCTCGTCCTCCTGGGCCTCGCGGACGCCGAGGCCGGCCTCGACTCCGAAAGTGCGGGTTTCACCGGATCCGGTGACCAGGGTGCCGCCCACCAGCGTGGAGGAGAGATTGCCGAGATTCTCGCCCGTGCCGTGCGTGCCGGTGCCCAGCGCGCCCGCAATGGCCTGATAGTCCACATCGCCCAGGTTCTCCATGCCCAGGCCGTGCTCGCCCAGCTCCGCGCCGAGGTCGGCCAGGCCGGTACCGGGAAGAACCCGCGCCAGGGCGACGTCGTCTCCGCCGCCTGGGCTCGCGCCACCGTCGCCGCCGTGCCGCGTCACCTCCTCGACGCCGGTGAGGTTGTCGAGCGAGATCAGCGTGTGCTCGGGGACCATGATCGGCGTCGAGGAGTGACCCGAACCGATGGGCCGCACTCCCCGCCCGGACTTCGCTGCTTTGCGGATCAGCGTGGCCACGTCGTCCGTGCTCCGCGGATGAGCAACCTCGTCCGGGGTGAAGGTCACTGACCCCGACCAGTTGCTCCAGGTGGCACCCATGGGTCTCCTCGCATTCTCGGGCCGTGAGCCCGGTCGCGTGCTGGTGTCTGCCCTCCACCCTCGCGGTGACTGCCGCGCCCCGCATCTCAGGGCTGGCCTCGATCTGCATCGCCTGGCCCTCCCGGTGGCCTGGCCCCTTCCCCGGTCACGCACATGGTGGGATAGATCCATGACGACCACGCCCGAGCAGACCACATCCACCGCGCCCGAGGATCAGTTCGCCTGGCTGGAGGAGGTGGAAGGAGAGGAGCAGCTCACCTGGGTGCGCGCGCGCAACACTGAGGCCGAGGAGCGCCTGCGGACCGGCCGTTTCGAGAGTGTCAGCGCCGAGATCCTCGAGGTTCTCGACTCCTCCGAGAAGATCCCGGCCGTGGTCCAGCGCGGGGAGTACCTCTACAACTTCTGGACCGATGCGGCCGCCGAGCGCGGGATCTGGCGCCGCACCACCTGGGAGTCGTACCGCACGGAACAGCCGGAGTGGGAGGTCCTCATCGACGTCGACGCCCTGGCTGCGGCCGAGGACGTGAACTGGGTGTGGCACGGCGCGGCGGTGCTCAAGCCTGCGCACAACCGGGCGCTGGTCTCCCTTTCCCGAGGTGGCGCCGATGCCGACATCACGCGCGAGTTCGACCTGGACACCAAGACCTGGGTGGAGGGCGGCTTCACCCGCGAGGAGTCCAAGGGCGGGATGAGCTGGGCGGATGAGAGCGGCAGCGCCGTCTTCATTTACACCGACTTCGGCGAAGGCTCGATGACGACGTCGGGCTACCCCCGCACGGTGCGTCGCTGGGAACGCGGCACGGCCCTGGAGGACGCCCCTGTCGTGTTCGAGGGCAAGCCCACCGACATGCTGGTCGGGGCCGGTCGCGACCAGAGCGCCGGCTTCGAACGCGACCTGGTCTTCCGGATGCGAGCCTTCTACGACTCCGAGACCTATCTGCGCGCCCCGGACGGCACACTCACCCAGCTCGACCTGCCGCGGTCGGCCGAACCGGACCTGCACCGCGAGTGGCTCGCCGTCGAGCTCCGTGAGGACTGGGAGGTCGGCGGAACGACCTACCCCGGCGGGTCCATGATCGCCATCGCGCTGGACGCATTCCTGGCGGGGGACCGTGACTTCACGGTGCTTTTCACACCCACCGACTCCACCTCCCTGGCCGGCACCACCTGGACCCGGCACCACCTGGTGCTCAACGTGCTCAGCGACGTCGTCAATCAGCTGGAGGTGCTCACTCCCCCGGCGCCCCCGGCAGAGCGCGGCGCCTCCGGGTCCGTGGCCGGCACCCGAGAGTGGCAGCGGCGCGCGCTCGACCTGGGCTCTCTCGACGTCCCCGCGATCGCCACGATCGCCGTCGGCGCGATCGACTCCGAGGAGTCGGACGCACTGTGGCTGACCACCACGGGCTTCGTGGAGCCGACCACGCTCTCGCGGCTGGAGCTGAGCGAGGGCGGGGAGGTCGTGGAGGTCGAGGCGCTGAAGGCCCTGCCGGCGTTCTTCGACGCCTCGGACATGAGCGTGGAGCAGCACTTCGCCACCTCGGCGGATGGCACTCAAGTGCCCTACTTCCAGGTCACCGGCGCCGGGGTGGACCGCACCGGGCCCGCTCCCACGCTGCTCTACGGCTACGGCGGCTTCGAGATCTCCTTGACGCCGTCGTACTCAGCCGGGGTGGGCCGGGCGTGGCTGGCGCGCGGCGGCGTCTACGTGCTGGCGAACATCCGCGGTGGCGGCGAGTACGGGCCGCGCTGGCACCAGGCGGCGCTGAAGGAGAAGCGCCACAAGGCCTACGAGGACTTCGCCGCCGTAGCCCGGGATCTGGTGACCCGTGGCGTCACCACGCCGGAGCGGCTCGGTACGCAGGGCGGCTCGAACGGCGGGCTGCTCATGGGGAACATGTACGCCCAGTACCCCGACCTCTTCGGGGCGGTCGTCTGCCAGGTGCCGCTGCTGGACATGAAGCGGTACAACCACCTGCTGGCCGGTGCGTCGTGGATGGCCGAGTACGGCGACCCCGACGAGGCCGAGCAGTGGGAGTTCATCCAGAAGTTCTCGCCGTATCACCTCATCGACGCTGGGCTCGAGGCTGGTGGCGAGTACCCACCGATCCTGTTCACCACCTCCACGCGCGATGACCGGGTGCACCCCGGCCACGCCCGGAAGATGGCGGCGAAGCTGCTCGAGGCGGGCCAGGACGTGACCTCCTACGAGAACATTGAGGGCGGCCACGGCGGCGCGGCCACCAACGCCCAGCGCGCCTTCATGAACGCGCTGGCATTCGAGTTCCTCTGGCAGCGGTTGGGCTGAGGCGGCAGAGAAGCTCGCGGCGGTCGCCGATCTCGTTGCTGTCCGGGGATGAGAGCAACGGATTCAGCCACTGAGGCAAGGGTAGGGTCGCGGGATGAGCCAGCGTGGTGCCAAGCGCGACGGGCGCAGCGACGCCGCCGAGCTGGATCTGCGAGCCCGTTGCGAGTGTTGCCGGATCGCCGATCGCCTCGACGGGGAGCAGAAGCTCTATGCGCTCGGCTCCGCGTGGCTCGTGAACGCCCGTGAGGGTCATTCGCGCCCAGCGGTCGTCGTCCAGACCCGAGAGCATCGAGCCAGCCTGTCCGAACTGACACCGCATGAACGCGCGGAGATGGGAGCAGCACTGACCGCCGCCTCCGGAGCTCTGGCAAGCGAAGCCGGCGTCGAGCAGGTGTACGTGAACCTCTGGAACGAAGGCGACCCCGCCCACGTGCATTTCCACGTGGTACCTCGCATGAGCGATGACGAGGCCAGGGGCCCCGAGCTCAGGGACGTCGAGACCACGACGGCGGAAGCGCTCGACGCCGAACGGGTCGCCAAGGGTGCGTCCCAGCAGTACGCGGAATCCAACCCCGCTGAGCCGAGCAAGCTCGTCCGTGGCGTGCGAAGAGTGTGTGACTGGTGGAATAAGTACCCCTCG
The DNA here is from genome assembly GCF_003752405.1 of Bogoriella caseilytica. Lineage (NCBI taxonomy): Bacteria > Bacillati > Actinomycetota > Actinomycetes > Allobogoriellales > Allobogoriellaceae > Allobogoriella > Allobogoriella caseilytica. The sequence goes on from NZ_RKHK01000001.1 coordinate 1,063,626, forward strand.
CCCTACACACTCGTCTTCCGCCGGCTCTTCTCCCGTTCCGAGCCCGCCAGGGTCGCGACGCTTGCCAAGCTCGGGAAGCCCATCAAGCCCGCAAGGGGCGCGAAACGAACCCAGACGTTGTCCCTTCAGACGAAGGCCCGGCTGGACCCCGCCGAGATCATGGTGATGACCTTCCTCGGCCTGGGTGTCGTCGCCGCCATGGTGGGGGCATTGACGCCACCTACGGCGTGGTTCGGGTGGCTCGTCGGCATCGCCTTCTCGTATCGCGTGATCGACATGGCTCTCTGGGAGATCGGATTCCTCCTGACGATCGAGAGGTCACCGATTCGGAGCATCCCACGAGCGCTCGTACTGAAGATCGGCAACCTGGTGGAACTGGCAATCGGCCTCACTGCGCTCCGTGCGGCGTTCACCGGCGATGGCCTGCTCCACTCCATCCACTATGGAGCGAACGTCGTCCTCCCCCAGGCACAGAGCGCCGTCGATGCTGCGGACTCAGCAGCCTGGGGTGGCGACGTGTGGCTAGGGATCCTGGGCATCGTTGGAGCAGGCGTCGCACTCCTCATCATCTCGGGTGGGGTCGCCACGATGGTCGCCAAAGTCAGTGAGACCTTCTACGTGAGTCCGCGCGACAGTTCGGCGGGATGACCACCGTCTTCTTCGGTTGCTGAGGTCGTGGTGACGACTGCCCGAGGGCAACGAACGCCGCAACTCGATCCAGGTGCGGCACGGGTCCCGCGGCAGCGCGCCCGGCGGCCACGACGTCCCGCCCGGCCCGCGGCGCTCGGCTCAGAAGCCGTAGGTCAGCACCGGCGGGAGGGTGCCCCGGCGGAGCCGGTCGAAGACCTCGAGTTCGTGCGGCACCACCGGCTCCGGGAGCGCGTCGAGGGCGAACCACGCAATGCCGGCGGAGCGGTCCGGCTCCATGCGGGTCGGCTCCCCCGCCCAGCAGCGCACCCGGAAGAAGAAGTCGACCCGCTCATCAATCGCCAGGCCGTTTCCGGCGGTGCGGTGCATGGCGGTCAGTGGTTCCAGCTCCCCGGGCGCGATCTCCACACCGAGCTCCTCACGCGCTTCCCGCACCGCGGCGTCCAGCACCGACTCCCCCGCCTCGACATGCCCGGCGGCACCGCAGGCCCAGTGGTGACTCATGTAGCTGCCGCGGCGATCGGTGAGCAGCACCTTCCCCTGGTCATCGGTCAGGAGCAGGTAGGCGGCCGGGATCAACTGGAAGCGGTCGCTCATGGCAGCAGCCCTGCCCAGCCGCGAGCGATATCGACCAGCTCGACCCGCTCCAGGGCGTCGATCTCCTCGGGGAAGAACCACCCGACGTCGTCGGTCGTGCCGTCCTGCTCCACGGTGAGTGCCCCACCGGCCAGCGTCGCCCGGTAGACGATCCGGAGGGCATGCAGGGGGAACGCTCTGTCTGGGCTCAGTCGCTCCGAGGTAGGGATGACGAGGCTGTGGACGCCGAGCAGCTCGCCCAACTCCACCTCGTAACCGGTCTCTTCGCGGACCTCCCGGACCGCGGCGTCGGCCGGATGTTCACCCGGGTCGATCCCGCCACCCGGGAGCGTCCAACCGTGCTTGTGCTGTTCGCGCCAGTGGGGCAGCAGCATCCGTCCGTGGTCGAGAACAACGGCATAGGCAGCGACCCGGATATCCACCGGCGCAGCATCTCATGGCGCACGGGCCCTGGCGCTTACGGCGTCGGGCTACCACCGTTGACGTGCATGGTGTCGCCGATGACGTAGCTGGACTCCGAGGAGGCCAGGTAGACGAAGGCGGGCGCCATCTCAGTCGGCTGGGCTGCCCGGCCCAGCGGAACCGACTGCCCGAACTCGGGGAGGTCCTCGGTGGGCTGCCCCTCGGAGGGCTGGATCGGGGTCCATACCGGCCCCGGTGCGACCGCGTTGACCCGGATGCCCTGCGGCGCAAGCTCCTGGGCCAGGCCCTTGGTGAAGTTGTTGATCGCGGCCTTGGTGCTCGCGTAGTCCAGCAGTGTAGGCGAAGGCTGGTAGGCCTGGATGGAGGTGGTGTTGATGATGCTGGAACCGGCCGGCAGGTGCTTCAGCGCCGCCCGAGTGGTCCGAAACATGGCCAGGATGTTGATGTGGAAGGTCTCTTCCAGCTGCTCGTCGCTGATCTCGGCAAGCCCGTCGGCCGCGACCTGCTTGGCGGCGTTGTTCACCAGGATGTCCAGCCCGCCGAGTTCGGAGACGGCGCGCTCCACGAGGTCGGTGCAGAACTGCGGGTCGATCAGGTCCCCGGCGATGGTCACCGCCTGGCGTCCGCAATCGGTGATGATCTTGGCGACCTTCTGCGCATCCTCCTCCTCGTCCGGGAGGTACTGGATGGCGACGTCGGCCCCTTCACGGGCGAAGGCCACGGCCGCGGCCGCACCGATGCCGGAGTCACCACCGGTGATCAGGGCCTTGCGCCCTTCCAGGCGTGCGGTGCCGCGGTAGGACAGCTCGCCGATGTCCGGCTGCGGCGTCATGTCGCCCTGCACGCCCGGCTCCGGCTGATGCTGTTCGGGCGGGCTGATCTGGGGGTACCGCTCGACAGGGTTGACGAAGACGAGCTGGTCGGTCTCGGTCGTGTGGGTGTCCTCGGAGCTCATGGGTTCACTTCCTGCGATATGCGGAGTAGGTACCTCGCCATCGTCAGGCCGTGCTGGTGGGCGCGCATCTCAGGAGTGGCCACCTCCGCAGGCGGGCCGCAGCGCTCAGCGCACCATCCGGATCTCGGACAGCGCGCGACCCTCGGCGTCAGTCAAGGTCTTCAGCGGCACCTTTTCGCCGTAGACCGCGAAGCCGAGCTTGCGGTAGAAGGCCATCGCACGCGGGTTGTCACAGAAGACCCAGAGGTAGGCAGGTGATCTCCTCGGGTCGACGGCGTCAACCAGGAGCTCCGCCAGACCAGTCCCATACGCCTCACGCAGCAGGTAGACGAACCACAGCTCATGGTCCCGCGGCATCTGAGGATCGCGTGCCGGGCCGAAGCCGGACGCCGTCCTGGGGCGAATGCATACCGGCACTATGCCCATGGCAAGGGCAGCGCAGCCAGCCCGGGCTTCGACACCGCGGCACGGTTGCCCTCGGGGACATCGGCGCCTACCGTCAGGCCATGCCACAGGTGAGCGCCGAGGCGTGGGTGCCGATCCCTCCCGAGCAGGCCTTTGCCGTCTCCCAGACCACGGGCGAGTTACGACTGAGCTGGGATCCCTTCATTCGCCGGCAATACTTCCTCGATGGCGCCACCCGCCCGGCCAAGGGCGTACGCACCTACACCCGGGCCCGTCTGGGGCCGGCCATGATCAGCTCTTACGCCTCCTACCGCCCGCCCACCTCGGTGGGCATGGCCATGGAGAAAGGGCCCTGGTTCTTCCGCACCTTCGGCGGCGGATGGCGATTTGCATCCGAGGACCGCGACGGCGTCTCCGGGGCGCGGGCGACATGGAAGTACTCCTACTCGATCCGCCCCAGCTGGCTGGCCTTCGTGGCGCATCCGATCGGGAACTGGCTACTGGGCCGGGAGATCGACCGGCGGATCGCCGCCTTCGCCCGCGCCTGCCGCTCACCGGGAACCGTCACCGCGGCACTGGACGCCTCGAGCAGCTGAGTCCGGCGGCGCAGGTGACCTGGCCCGGGCCTGCGCCATGGTCGAGTGACTCGCCCGGCCGCTGCGCGACGGATGTGACCGGTCAGTCGGAGGACAGGGCGATCGTCAGGGAGTCCGTGCCGGTCTGCTGCACATACTCATCCGAGGTGGGTGTGGACTGCCGCAGCAGCTCGTAGTCGATGTGCAAGACGATCGCCACGGCGGACTCCTCGACGGCGGGGAGCAGGAAGGTCCGGCTATAGCTGTACGGGTCCTTCACCACGAAGCCCGGCTCCACTCCCGCCTCGTCCATGAACGGGTCGAGAATCGTGTTGGTGGATCCGTCCGGGCCGATCACGCTCGGGGTCACCCTGACACGTCGCAGGTAGAGGCTCTCCTCGCCGTCGCCGGAGAGGGAGGCCGTGACGTTCATGGTGAGGGGCTTGGCGGCATCGTGGGTCCAGCGGTCCATTCGGAGGTCCGACCAATAGTCGATCTCCAGCACGACGTCGCCGGCTTCGATGGTCCGCTCGGTCTGCCCGTTCTCCAGATCGTTCGCGATGGAGACCGGTGGCGGCTCCTCGACTGTGGGCTCTTCCACCGGTGCCGGCTCCTCGACTGTGGGCTCTTCGACGGCGGCCTGGGCGTCGCTGCTGAACCACGAGGGCACACTGCAGCCACTGAGAGTGAGCATGATCGAGACACCCAGGAGGCAAGGGACAACGCGAGACATCATGTGATCCTTCGATCGCCGGTGGCGGACGCGCTCAGCCTAGGGACCGGATGGAGTCGCATCGGGCCGCTTGCCGAAACCTTGTGGCGATCTTTCGGGATTTCGGTGACCACCAGGCATCAGCGGCACCGGCGCGAGGCTCCCAGGGCGATCAGGCGGCGATCAGGGGCGGTGCCGCACGGCGGCGCGCGCCATATTGCGCTGCATTCCCTCGAACACGATGCCGTGAAACGGCCAGACCGCCCACCAATAGAGCACCCCGAGGAGACCGCGCGGCCGGTAGACGGCGCGCTGGTGCAGCACCGTGTGGTTGCCGCGATCCTCCACGCGGAACTCGAGCCACCCCGAGCCGGGCAGGCGCATCTCGGCGCGCAGCAGCAGATAGGTGCCCGGGGTGATCTTCTCGACGCGCCACCAGTCCACGGCCTCGCCGAGGGTGAGCTGATCCGGGTGCCGGCGTCCCCGCTTCAAACCAGGCCCGCCGAAGAAGCGGTCGATCAGGCCGCGGGAGGCCCAACCCAGGCGCCAGGAGTACCAGCCGCGTCCGCCACCGATGCCCTCGACCACCGACCACACGGCCTCGGCGGAAGCCCGGACGGGCCGCGAGCGCTCATCGATGCGCATCGAGCCGCCGGCCCAGTCGGGGTCCTCGGGCAGTACCGTGGCCGAGGCCCCGGGAGTGGAAGCGGAGTACCAGGTGGTGCGCACGTCCAGGTCACGGATGCGCGCGAGCGCGAGTTCCACGGCCTCATCGAAGCCGATCGGCTGCACCTCGGGGGCGAACTCCGCGAAGTCGTTCTCCTTGGCCAGGACCTCGTGGATCAGCGAACCCACCAGGGGCCGCGCCACGCTGGTGGGCACCGGGGTCACGAGACCGACCCACAGCCCGGCGAGGCGGGGCGTGAGGGCGGGCAGGGCCAGGATCCGTCGCTCGGACAGTCCGGCGATGCGCGCGTACCGCTTCATCATGTCGCGGTAGGTGAGCACGTCCGGGCCGGCGATGTCGAAGGTGCGATTGACGTCGGCGGGGAGCTCGGCGGCCTTGGCCAGATAGCTCAGGACGTCGCGCACGGCGATGGGTTGGATCCGGTTCTTGATCCACTTCGGCGCCACCATCACGGGCAAGCGCTCCGAGAGATTCCGCATCATCTCGAAGGAGGCGCTGCCCGAGCCCAGGATCACCCCGGCCTGCAGCACCGCGGTGGGCACACCACTGGCGAGGAGAACCTCGCCCACCTCGCGGCGCGACTGCAGGTGCATGGAGAGGTCTTCCCCCTCCGGTGCGATGCCGCCGAGATAAACGATCCTGCCCACCTCGGCCCGCTCGGCGGCTGCGGCGAAGCGGGTGGCCGCTTCCCGGTCCAGGTCCGCGTAGCCCGTACTGTCCGCCATGGAGTGGATGAGGTAGTAGGCGACATCGACCCCGGTGAGGGCGCGCTCGAGGCTCTCGCTGTCGTTCACATCACCGGCAACCACCTCGACGTCCGGGCGCCACGGCCGGTTGTCCAGTTTCTCCGGTGTGCGGGCCATCGCCCGCACCTCGATGCCTGCGGCGAGGAGCTCCGGCACGAGCCGCCCTCCCACGTATCCGGTGGCTCCTGTGACCAGCGCCTTCACGTCCCGTACCTCCAGTCGTCGACGTTCGGCCACATCCGCTCGCTGATGTGAGCGCGGCCGGGCACTCGCCAGGCGAGACCCTATGGTCCGCGTTCGCAGAGTCGATGCGAACGAATCCAGAGTGTCACCGCCGGAGCGGCTGCGCATGCGGGAGACGCAGCTGGCTACGGCGCGATAGTGCGGGCGAAGACCACGCGGTTGTCCAGGTGGCGCTGCGCCGTACCGTCGAACTCCCCGGTGCAGGTGACCAGCCGGAGCTCATCGTCCGGCGTGGCACCGAAGACGATGTGCGTGGGGTAGTCGTCCTTGGGGAGATCCTCGATGCGGTAGACCTCGTAATGGTGCAGGGCGCCGTCGACGTCCCTGATCTCCACCCGGTCTCCGACGTCGAGCTCGGTGAGCCGGAAGAACACTGCCGGACCCGTCGGGGAATCGACATGGCCGGCGATGACCGTGGCCCCGGGGCCACCGGGCCGGCTCCCGCCGGTGAACCATCCAGCCCGGTCCCAGTCGGCCGGGACTTCCATGGTGCCGTCGTCCTGCAGGCCCAGGTCGATGAGATCTTCGGCGACGCCGATCTCCGGGATCTCCACGCGAGCGGGGATCGCGCCGTCGCCGAGGGCTGCGGCCTGGACCGGCGTCTCGTCGTCCGCGAACTCCTCCGAGGCCTCGCCGGAACTCTCCTCCGACGTCTCCGGGGCCGCGTCGGCAGCGTCGTCCTGCCCGGCATCGTCCTGTTCCGCGCTCTCGCCGGGCGAACCGGCTTCTTCTGTAGCCTCGGCGGCGGCGGTCCCCTCAGCCACGGACGTCTCGGCCGGGGTGGGCACAGCGTCCGCGAGTTCCGCCGAATCCTCAGCAGTTCCCGAGGCGCAGCCGGCCACCAGGGCGAGCACCATGGTGGTGGCGAGCGCGGCACAGCCCCGCCGCGCCGCGAACCGGCGCGACGGGGTGTGCTGGGACATCACGCGGCGTTCCTCCGCGCACGGTAGGTCAGTGCACCAGCAACGCCGGCAAGAGCCAGGCCACCAGCCCCGAGAAGGGGCAGCATCATCGAGCTCTGCTCAGCGGTGCCGCCGCCACCGGTCTCCAGGCCTCCGACCGGAACCTGCATCAGCTGGCCGCGGACGACGCCGGCCGGGTAGTTCTCGGTGTGCGAGTCCGCGCTGAAGGCAGCCGGGTCGGCCTCGAGCTCAGCCAGGGTGAAGCCCTCGCCGTGGTCGTTACCGTCCTCGTCCTCCAGGCCGGTCATGAACGGGCCCTCCATGCAGCCGTAGCTGGTGCGCGGGCCGTCACCGACGGGCTCCGGGTCCGGGAAGGCCAGACGCGGGGGCCCCGCCTCACCGGCTGCGGCGTCGTGAATATGGGTGGCGGTGGCCGCGGGGCTCTCGTAGTCGCCAGTGACTCCGGTGAGCTCGATGTGCCAGCAGATGATGTCGTAGTCCGAGTTCACCCGGAAGGTGAACTCGCCCATGGCGCCCTCTTCTCCGGGGGCGGGTTCGCCGTCGCCGTCCACCACAGCATCCGGGGTGGCCATGGCCGTGAAGGCGGAGGTGAAGTAGTCGGGCTCATCGACCGAGTTGTTGTAGCCGTCGCTGTACGCACTGGCGGAGCTGCCGGCGAACACGAGGCCGAGCGCACCGGCGCTCGCCGCGGTGAGGAGCGTCCATCGACCAGTCTGGTTGCGGGACATGCCGTGTTCCTCTCGTTGATGTTCGGGCGCTGCACAGCACCCGCTTCATGAGGAGATACGCACCACAGGGCCTCGCGTTCATTTACGATGAGGATCCGCTGCGGGACCATCGACGAAGGGGCGTGATCACGCTGACTGGCCTGCGTGACGGTGACGCTCCACGCGCCAGTGCCCCGTCCAGCGGTTTCGACCTCGCGGACGCCTACGACCAGCACGGGGGCGAGATCTTCGGATTCGCGATCAATGCTGTTCGTGATCGGGGCGTGGCCGAAGAGTGCGTGCAGGAGACCTTTCTGCGGGCATGGCGTGCGCGCGAGCGCTTCGACCCCTCGCGCGGGGCGCTCCGGACCTGGCTCTTCACCATCGCCCGCAATGTCATCACGGACAGTTACCGCCGCGATGCGCGCATTCCCGAGCCGGTTGAGGCCGGCCACATGTCGCAGCGCAGCGCTCCGGAGCGCGATCCTGCCGACCGTCTGATGGCCATGGAGGCGCTGGCTTCGCTCAGCGTGGAGCACCGGCAGGTCGTGGTGGCTGTTCACCTCCTGGGCCTGGGCTACGCGGAGGTCTCGGATTCCACCGGCGTTCCGGTGCCCACGCTCCGGACGCGGACGTTCTACGCTCTACGCGCACTACGGCGTTATCTCGAAGGACGGGAGGGGGCGTCATGACCGCGGACGAAGACCGGCGCGCCGAGCTCGTGGCCGCCGCGCTGGCCGGCGAGCTGAGCACTGAGGAGCGCGCCGAGCTGGACGCGATGGCGGCTTCCGACCCCACGGTCCAGGCCGAGCTCACCGAGATGGCCGAGATGCTCTCCGGAGTGCGCAACGCCGTACCGAGCTGGCACGACGAGTCGCCGCCCCCAGCGCTGCGGGCCAGGGTGCTCGAGGCAGCCCACGCCGAAGGGGAGGCCGGTGAGCACGAGTCCGCCGACCACGTTGCCGGCCTGCCCGGCGCCGCCGCGGATGCCGAGACTGTGCCCGCTCCGGCGGCTCCGAGGGAGCGATCGAGTACGAGCATGGCTGCTGACGCGCGCCGGCGCCGGCACAGCTCATGGGCACTGGTGGCCTGCTTCCTCGCCGGTGTGCTGGTGACCGTGGGCGGGTACGTCGGCGCCACGACGATGCAGGGCGGACCACCCGACGGACCGCCCGGCACCTTGGGTGCCATCGAGGAAGTCAGTTTCGATCGGCAGATCGAAGGCGCCCGCATCGATGGCGTGCTCGTGGCCCACACCTGGGGCACGGAGACCATCCTCGAGATCGAGGGTTTGCCGGCGGGTGAGGGCTACGCGCTGGTCCTGATTGACGAGGACGGCCAGGAGTACCACTCCGGCACTTTCTTCGGCAGCGACGTCGTCATCGACTGCCGGATGAACGCTGCGGTGATGCGCGCGGAGGTGGACCGCCTGGAGATCCGGGAGGAAGCCGGCGGGGTCCTCATCGCTGCTTCGCTCCCCGACGCCGTCGACGACCGCGGATAGCGAGAAGGTCGACCGCATTGGTTGCCGATACGGCCCTAATAGGGGCGGAATCGGCAACCGATTCGGGGGTGACGGCGGTGGTGACGCCGTCGACCGCCGCCGTCGCCTGTGGATAACTCGACCGGCTCGCTGCCTCACTCAGGCAGGCTTGGTTAATGCGCCGTGAGAGCCGTGAACGGGCCGAGGATCTGCTTGCTCGCGCACCTCGTGGTGTCTTCACCGAGGGCATGGCCCGCCAGGCCGGCTTCACACCCAAGGCGATTCGCTATCGAGTCAGCACCGGACGCTGGCAACGCTTCACCGGTGCCACTCTGCTCGATCCTCAGCACCCGGCCGGAAGGGAACCTGGCCTAGAACACCGGGCGCTCGCCGCCACGCTCACCTGGCCAGGATGTGTCGTCGGCCTGCGGACTGCGGCGGCCATCTTGGGCTTCCCCGTTCGGGACGACGGCTTGGTGCACGTGATCTGTCCGGAAAGCCGCCGTCCTCGGCGCGGGATCGTTCCGCATAGATGGCAGCTCCAGCAGTGCGAGACAGTGCGACTGCCCGACTACCGGATCAGCAATCCGCGCCGGACGGCCATCGACTGCCTGGCCCATTTCGACAGCCATGAGGCGGACTCACTACTGGTGTGGCTCCTGGCCTACGAGAAGCTCTCCGCGGATGCTCTCGAAGAAGCCATCGCTGCCCGCGCTGGCTGGACCGGGACCGCACAGTTGCGTCGCCTGCTCCGGGTCGCCCGATCGGGTGCCTGGAGTGAGCTGGAGCGCCGGCTCCATCGCCTGATGCGGCGCGCAGGCCTGACCGGCTGGCAGCCCAATGTGTCGATCACCGCACACGGGCGCATCATCGCCCGGGTGGATGTGCTCTTCGAACACGCGAAGCTGGTGATCGAAGCCGACGGTCGCGCCTACCACCAGGATTTCCACGCCGAGCGTGCTCGGCTGAACGCACTGAGCCTCGCCGGCTACACGGTGCTGCGCTTCACCTGGCACGACATCTCCGAGGAGCCCACACGGGTGGCGGCCGAGATTCGCCGGGCACTCCGCACGGCAGCGGGGGCGGCGGCGGGTTCGTTGTCGAACCGGCCCCAGTAAGGGCGCGATCGGCACCGAATCGCGCGACGATGGGCCCATGGGCGGCCACGAACGCACCGAAGACGGGCACCACCTGATCATCAATGGCCGGAAGTGGCGCGCCTCCGACCCCGCCATCCCCGAGCCCTTGCGCCAGGAACTGGTCACAGAGCTGATGACTGCCCGGCGCCTGATCAAGAGCCGTGGCGATGAGGGGCGATTCCGCGCCCACGACGCCAAGGTCGCGCTCGGCGAGCGCGGCGAACCGTGGTGGGAGACGAGCAAGGACGGTCAGCGCGAGCGCCTGGGCGCTGCCGTGCGGGCACTACTGCGCAAGCGGGAGGGATCGACCATCTGCCCCAGCGACGCCGCCCGCATCGTCGGTGGAGAGAACTGGCGAGAGCTGATGCCGCTGGCACGAGAGGTGGCCGGCGACCTCGCCGGAACCGAGGAGGTCCGCATCACTCAGCGTGGCGACGAGGTCTCCGCTGATGCCAGCGGACCCATCCGCCTCGCTCCCGGGCCTGCTCTGCAGCACTGAGCCGCGTTGATGTGGCGCGATCCGCTGCCGATTGCGCCCTCATAGGGGCGAAGTCAGCAACGAACCGGTGACACGGGGCGCCGGTGGCCACGATCGGCAACCGCGCGACGTCGGAGCGCTCGACTCGTTCGGGAATAACCACCACTCGGACCAGGTTGAGCCTGTCAGACTCAAGTTTGAGCATCCCGATTTGGCACTCGCCCGTCGAGCGTGCAAACTTGAGCGCATAGGACTCAAGAAGCCCGGGTCAGCTGACCATCGGGCACATGACCGTGAGGAGCAGAATCACCATGGGACGTGCAGTCGGCATCGACCTCGGCACCACGAACTCCGTCGTCTCCGTGCTGGAGGGCGGCGAACCTACCGTCATCGCGAACGCAGAGGGCGCCCGGACCACCCCGTCCGTCGTGGCCTTCTCCAAGTCCGGCGAGGTTCTCGTCGGTGAGGTGGCCAAGCGCCAGGCGGCCACCAACGTGGACCGCACCATCTCCTCGGTCAAGCGCCACATGGGCACGGATTGGACCACGGAGATCGACGGCAAGACCTACACCCCGCAGGAGATGTCGGCTCGCATCCTCGGCAAGCTGAAGAAGGACGCCGAGTCCTACCTCGGCGAGCCAGTCACCGATGCCGTGGTCACCGTGCCCGCGTACTTCAACGACGCCGAGCGTCAGGCCACCAAGGACGCCGGGCAGATCGCCGGGCTGAACGTGCTGCGCATTGTCAACGAGCCCACCGCTGCGGCACTGGCCTACGGCCTGGAAAAGGGCAAGGAAGACGAGCTCATCCTGGTCTTCGACCTCGGTGGCGGCACCTTCGACGTCTCCCTGCTCGAGGTGGGCAAGGACGAGGACGACTTCTCCACCATCCAGGTGCGCGCCACCAACGGTGACAACCGGCTCGGCGGCGACGACTGGGACCAGCGGATCGTGGACTGGCTGGTCAAGCAGGTCAAGAACAAGGAGGGCGCGGACCTCGCCAAGGACCGTATCGCCCTGAAGCGACTCCTCGAGGCCGCCGAGCAGGCGAAGAAGGAACTCTCCTCCACCACCAGCACCAACATCTCGCTGCAGTACCTGTCGATGACGGCCGACGGCCCCATCCATCTGGACGAGACGCTCACCCGCGCCGCCTTCCAGGAGATGACCTCCGACCTGATCGAGCGCACCAAGCAGCCCTTCCACAACGTGATCAAGGACGCCGGGATCTCCGTCTCCGAAATCGACCACGTGGTGCTCGTGGGCGGCTCCACCCGCATGCCTGCCGTCTCCGACGTGGTGCGTGAGCTCACCGGTGGCAAGGAGCCGAACAAGAGCGTGAACCCGGACGAGGTCGTGGCCGTGGGCGCTGCCCTGCAGGCCGGCGTGATCCAGGGCGACCGCAAGGACGTGCTGCTGATCGACGTCACCCCGCTGTCCCTGGGCATCGAGACCAAGGGCGGGATCATGACCAAGCTGATCGAGCGCAACACCGCGATCCCGACCAAGCGCTCCGAGGTGTTCTCCACCGCCGAGGACAACCAGCCGGCCGTGACCATCCAGGTCTTCCAGGGTGAGCGGGACTTCACCCGCGACAACAAGGCCCTGGGCACCTTCGAGCTGACCGGCATCGCCCCGGCTCCGCGCGGCACCCCGCAGATCGAGGTCACCTTCGACATCGACGCCAATGGCATCGTGCACGTCTCGGCCACCGACAAGGGCACCGGCACGGAGCAGTCGATGACCATCACCGGCGGTTCGGCCCTCCCCAAGGAGGACATCGACCAGATGATCAAGGACGCCGAGGCACACGCGGCCGAGGACGCCAAGCGCCGCGAGGAAGCCGAGACCCGCAATGGCGCCGAGCAGTTGGTGTACTCGACGGAGAAGCTGCTGAACGACAACAGCGAGAAGCTCTCCGAGGAGATCACCACCGAGGTGCGCGGAGCGGTCGACGAGCTGAAGAAGGCGCTCGAGGGCGAGGACATCGAAGCGGTCAAGACGGCGCAGCAGAACGTGATGACCGCCAGCCAGAAGATCGGCGAGGCGCTCTACGCCTCCGAGGCCGCCGCAGGAGAGGGCGCACCCCAGGGTGAGCCCGAGGCGGCCGACAGCGACGAAGACGTGGTCGACGCCGAGATCGTCGAGGACGAGGACGAGCAGAAGTGAGCGGGCAGGACGGATACGACCCCGAGCCGGAGGACGGCGCAACCCAGTCCGGCGGGCCCCAGTCCGGCGCAGCCGACGGCGGCACTGACGAGGCCGCAGCCGCGGCGCCCGAGGACTCGACGGCTAAGGACAGCGCCACCGAGACCGAGGTGAGTGAGCTGGAGCAGGCACAGGCCACAGCCGCTGACCTGCAGGACCAGCTCGCCCGCCGCGGCGCTGACATGTACAACCTGCAGCAGGAGTACAGCGGCTTCGTGCGCCGGGCGAAGGCCGATGCCGCTAACCAGCGTCAGGCGGGGGCCCAGGACGTGCTGGAGTCACTCCTGGGGGTACTCGACGAGGTGGAACTGGCCCGCCAGCACGGGGATCTCACCGGCCCCTTCGCTGCCATCGCCGAGAAGCTGGAATCCACCCTCGGGCAACGATTCGAGCTGGTGCGCTACGGAGCGGTCGGTGAGGCCTTCGACCCCGAGGTCCACGAGGCGCTCATGCACGAGACCGATGAGGACGCCGAGACGGCCACCGTCAAGCAGGTGCTCCAGCCCGGCTACCGCGCCGGCGAGCGGGTACTGCGCGCGGCCCGGGTGGCGGTCATCGGACCCCAGTGAGTCGTTCCAAGAGCAGTCGTGCGGTGGTGGTCATGCGTGGCCACCACCGCACGACACGTCGTACGAGAGGTGTGTCATGACCGGTCAAGACTGGCTGGAGAAGGACTTCTACGCCGCTCTGGGCGTGCCGAAAGACGCCGGCAGCGACGAGATCAAGAAGGCGTACCGCAAGCTCGCCCGCAAGTACCACCCGGACCAGAACCCCGGCGACGATGCGGCCGAGGCAAAGTTCAAGGAGATCGGTGAGGCCTATTCGGTGCTCTCCGACGCCGAGCAGCGCAAGCAGTACGACGGCCTGCGCGCGATGGCCGGTGGCGGCCCGCGCTTCGCCGCCGGTGGTGGCGGTGCGGGGGCAGGCGGCTTCGACGACCTCTTCTCCCAGGTCTTCTCCGGCCAGGGCGGCCCGAACGTTCGAGCCCAGCCGGGCATGGGCGGCGGCTTCGAGGACATTCTTTCCGGCATGTTCGGCGGCGGCTCCCCCGGTGCCGGGCCGGCCGGTTTCGGATCCCGTCGCGCGCCGCAACGCGGGGCCGACGTCGCCGCTCAGGCCACCTTGCCCTTCCGTGAAGCAGTGAACGGCACCACCGTGCGCCTGGAGACCAACGGCCGGACCGTCACCGCCCGCATTCCTGCGGGCGTGCGTGATGGGCAGAAGATCCGCCTGCGCGGCAAGGGCCAGCCCGGGATGGGCGGCGAGCCGGGCGATCTGGTGGTCACCGTGCATGTCGAACCGCACCCGGTGTTCAGCCTGGATGGGAAGAATCTGCGCGTGACCGTGCCGATCACTTTCGACGAGGCGGCCCTCGGTGCCACGATCGAGGTGCCCACGCTCGATGGCGAGGCCGTGCGGGTCAAGGTACCGGCGGGCACGCCGTCGGGGCGGACCCTGCGCGCACGCGGCAAGGGCGTCAAGACGGCCGGTGGCAGCAATGACCTGCTCGTCACGGTGCAGGTCGCGGTGCCTGAGCGGCTGCCGCGCGCCGCCAAGAAGGCGGTCCAAGAGTTCGCCGAGGCGATGGGGGATGCTGACCCCAGGGCCGGATTGATGGAGCAGGCGCGGATGTGAGCCGGCAGAACAACCGGAGGTGAGGGACATGGACTGGCGTGAGGACGCGCCCATTCTGACGATCTCGGTGGCTGCCGAGATCGCTGGCATGCATCCGCAGACCCTGCGCCAGTATGACCGTCTCGGGTTGGTCGAGCCGCGACGCACTCGCGGGCGCGGGCGGCGCTACTCGATGCGGGACGTGCGCCGGTTGCGGGAGGTGCAGCGCCTGAGCCAGGAGGAGGGCGTGAACCTCGCCGGCATCAAGCGGATCCTGGATCTCGAGCGGGAGCTGGAGTCGGTGCGCGCGGAGAACGAACGGCTCCGCCTCATCGCCGATCCGGGCCGCCGTGTCTTCGCGGCTGGGTCTGACGGAAACGTGGTCGCGGTGCCCCGGGGTCGCCGGGTCCAGCGCGCGGGGAGCGCGGGCGCCGTGGTGCTCTGGCGCCCGCGCCGCGACTGAGCGCCGCCTACCGGTGCGGCAGCCTGGCCATCAACTGGTCGAAGACGTTCTCGCGGGCGAACTGTAGGGCGTAGTCCCGAGCCCGCTCAGCCCAGGCGCGTCGCTCCTGCGGGCTCATCGAGACGGCCTGGTCGAGTGCAGCCGCCACGGCCTCCGGATCCCCCGGTGGCACGATGATCGCGGTATCCCCCACTGCTTCACCGATCCCCCCGGTGACGGTGGTGATGACCGGGCCGCCGCCGGCCAGCATCTTCTCCACCAGGGCAATCCCGAAGGTCTCCACGAACTCGGGACGTGGCTTGCTGGGCAGGGCGTACGCCGCGCAGCCGGCCATGAGATGGACCTTCTCGGCGTCGCCGACGTCGTCGAAGAAGACGATGCGGTCGGCTGCGGGCGAGGCTGCAGCGAGGGCATGGAGGTCAGCGGCAGCGGGGCCGTTCCCGCAGATCACCAGTCGTGCTCCGGAGTTGGCCTGCGACTGCGCGAAGCCGGCGATGAGGTCGTCGACGCCCTTTGCTGCGGCGAGCCGGGAGAGGAAGAGGATGTACCCCTGTTCGGTGAGTCCGCGTCGCTCCAGCACGCGCTCGGTCTCGGCGCGGTCGAGGCCCAGGAAGGCAGCCGTATCGATGGCGGGGTAAGAGATCTGCACGCGGTCGCGCAGGAGCCGCGCGAAGTCGGTGCCGATGAACTCATCAAGAGCGGTGGCTTCGCTGACCATGAGCTCGCGGGTGTACTCCGAGACGGCCGTACACAGATCATTCGCCAAGTAGGTGGTGAGCAGGTGCACCGCGGCCCCGTAGTTGCCTTCAGCAATGCAGGTGCGGACCACGTTCGTGATGTCCGAGCCGACCGCTTCGGCGATGGTGGTGATCTGGGCCGGCACGCCTGTGGCCGCGGCAGCGCGGGCGGCCTCGACCACGGCGGTGGTGTGCGGAGAGAGGTACAGGGACATCGCCACTGTGGGTACCCCGTCGCTGAAGAGTTCGATCAGTCGCCCGGTCATGCCCGCGACGTAACGGCCATCGGGAACCCGGTAGTCCCCCACCGGTGCCGGCCGTTCCACGAGGATGCCCTCGCTGTAGGGCAGCACCGCGTCGAGCGGTTTGAGGGGCAGCCCGCTCTCCTGCAGGCGTTCGAGGGGCCAGGTCACGATGCGCACCTCGGTGAAGCCGCGCTGCAGGGCCACTTCGGCGAGGTTGCGCGCCTCACCGGAGTGCCCGCAGATGACCGGATCGGCGCGTACCACGATGACCAGACGGCGGCCCAAGGCAGCCGATGGGGACGTCGATGCTGCCAGCTGTGCGGAGGTCTCGGAGGTCATGGAGCCATCGCTTCCGTAGGGTCAGGGCGAGAGGGAGGACGAGCGCCGACGTCCGTGCCCCAGGCGCTGGGAGAGGCTCCGAGTTCAATGTCGATGGTGCCGCCGGCCGCGAGCTCGGTTCCGGTGATCCAGCTCCGATCCAGCTCCCGCCCGTTGAGGCGCACTCCCTGCACGTACTGAGCGGGGCCGTGCGGCTCGGGTTCGGTGAATCCCCGCGTGAGGATCTGCAGTTCGGTGCCCACCCCGGTGCGGATCCGCGACGAGCGGAAGGAGGGGGCGTTGAGCAGGAAGAGGTCTTGACCAGCCACCGGGAACAATCCAAGGGCGGCCCAGACGTACCAGGAGGACAGGCCTCCGGAGTCGTCATTCCCGGGCAACCCGCCGCGGCCGGTGCCGTACTGCTGGTGCACGGCGGCGTGGACTACCTCGGCGGTGCGGTCGGGACGGCCGGCGTACTGGTAGGCCCAGGGCGCATCCATGTCTGGCTCGTTGTTCATACCCTCGAATCGGTTGAGGGCATAACCGCGCCGCATCTCCTCCACGCCGGGCTGTAGGCCGGGCTGGGTGACATGCTCGGCGCCGTACCCGAAGAAGGCGTCGAGCATCCGCACGAAGGCCTCGTCACCACCGGCCAGGGCGATGCGGGCGGCCATGTCGTGCATGAGGCGGAAGGAGTAGTTCCACTTCCCGCCCTCGTAGTAGGCGGAGTCCTTCACCAGGCCGGTGGCCTCGTCATAGGCGTTGCGCCAGCGCTCGGCGAGCGGTGCGAGCTCGGCGACGAGCTGGCGGTCCCCCTGCCGGTGCGCGATCGCTGCGGTGCACCAGTAGCCGAAGGCCAGGTCCAGGGTGTGGCTGATCGGGTTGGTCTCCCCGGCGAGCAGGAAGTCCTCGCCGTACATCCGGCGCAGGTCGTTGTTCATGTGCACCAGTGCCCAGTCCCAGTCCATCCCGGGCAGGCCGCGGCGGCACAGGTCGGTGAGGAAGGTGTGGGCCAGGGCCGAGGCCTGACGGAAGAACTGATCCGAGCCGCGCGACATCCGGTAGCCGACCGGCAGGTTCCCTTCTTCCTCACACACCCGCAAGAGCGCCTCGGCGAGCTCCATCGCGCGTTCCGGGCGCAGGATGGTCAGCAGGGGCAGCTGGGTGCGGTAGATGTCCCACATGGTGGAGATATCGAAGGCGAAGGCTCCGTCGTGGGGCCAGAACGGGCTCTCCCCTGCGGCCAGGCAGGGCTTGATGAGTGAGTGGTACAGCGCCGTGCTGAACACGGTGCGCTGACGCTGCGAACCCGTCTCGATCTCGATCTGGTCGAAGTGTTCGCGCCACATCCGGCGGGTGGCGTTGTGGCGCTTCTCGAAGGAGCGCGGGCCGGCGTCGCAGTCGTTGTAGAGGTTCTCCCGGGCTTGCTCCGCGCCGCGCAGGGAGAAGCCGAATCGCAACTCCACGGTCTGGCCGGCCAGGGCGGGGCCAGCCCACATCAGGCCGAAGGGCCGCAGGGTGGTGGGGCGGATGTACTCGAAGTCCAGCCGGCTCCCGCCGGGCATGAGGCGCCGGTCGTACCAGAGCATCTGCCGCCAGTCCGCGGCGTCGCACTCCATGTGCACCGCCAGTGGGGCTCCTTCAACCGTGATCTCGCCCTGGGCCATCTGCGGTGACAGCGAGGAGAGGTGGGCGCGCAGCGGGATGGTGGCGCCGTGGCGGATGGACAGTCCGCCGAGAGAGGCGTCGATGACCACCCGGGCGTTGGTGTGCTCGGGAAAGGTATAGCGGTGCACAGCGGACTTGGGGCCGACGGTGATCTCGCAGCGGACCCCCGAGGAGAGCGTGGCAGCGTAGTAGCCCGGCGAGGCCTCCTCCTCGACGATGTCCCACAGCTCCCCGAGGGCGTCGAGCGGCTGAATCATCGGGGTGACGCGGAAGTAGTTGTAGTACTTGCGGATGGCGCCGGTGCCGGACTGCTGGAAATGGGTGAAGCCCGAGGCACGCAACGAGGTGTGCAGCTCAGGCGGCAGGCCCTCGGTGGACAGGTCGTGGCGGCCATACCCGGTGGGGTAGGCGCCGGAGTAGGCGCAGGCGGAGACCATGCCGAGCGGATACGTAGCACCCGGGTGGGTGTTGCCGACCTGCGGCTTCGGAGACCACCAGGTGGCGGCTAGACCGCTCCGCGGCGGCAGGTCGGTGATATCCGTCCCGATGAACGGATCGACGTGGTCAATCATGGTCGGACGATACTGAGCGAATGTGACGGGGGTGTTGCGCACGCCGGTGCGGGCCGCTCGTCGAGTGCGTCACGAGGGACTCCCCCCGATGTAGGCCGCCAGGTGTTTGCCCGTGAGCGTCGAGGACTGGCGCACCAGTTCCGCCGGGGTGCCCTCGAAGACCACGCGTCCGCCATCATGGCCGGCGCCGGGGCCGAGGTCGATGATCCAGTCCGCGTGGGCCATGACGGCCTGGTGGTGCTCGATCACGATGACGGAGCGACCCGCGTCCACGAGCCGGTCGAGGAGGCGCAGCAGGTTCTCCACGTCTGCCAGGTGCAGCCCGGTGGTGGGTTCATCAAGGACGTAGACCCCGCCGTTGTCCTTCATGCGCATGGCGAGCTTGACCCGCTGCCGTTCACCGCCGGAGAGGGTGTTCAAAGGCTGGCCGAGCCGGAGGTACCCGAGCCCGACGTCTTCCAGCCGACCGAGCACCACCTCGGCCGCCGGGGTTCGTGCCTCCCCCGCCGCGAAGAAGGGTCGCGCCTCAGCGACGGGGAGGTCGAGCACCTCGGCGATGTTGAGGCCGCCGAGCCGCAGATCGAGCACGGCCGCCTGGTAGCGCCGGCCGCCGCAGTCCTCGCAGGGGGTGGAGACCGACTCCATGAAGCCAAGTTCAGTGATGATCACGCCAGCGCCCTTGCAGGTGGGGCAGGCGCCTTCGGAGTTCGCGGAGAACAGGGCAGGCTTCACGCCATTGGCCTTGGCGAAGGCCTTGCGGATCGGCTCGAGCACGCCGGTGTAGGTGGCCGGGTTGGAGCGACGTGATCCCTTGATGGCGCTCTGGTCCACGGTGACGACGCCGGCGCGTTCGGCCCGATCGCTGTTCACCAGATGGCTGTGGATCAGGGAGCTCTTGCCCGAGCCGGCCACGCCGGTGATCACGGTGAGGACGCCGAGTGGGAGGTCGACGTCGACGTCCTGGAGGTTGTGAGTGTTTGCCCCGCGGATCGGCAGAGAGCCGGTGGGCGTACGGACCTGGTCCTTCAGTGCGGCGGTGTAGGCGAGGTGCTCGCCAGTGAGGGTGCCGCTCTGGCGCAGGCCGGCGACGTCGCCCTGGTAGACCACCTCGCCACCGGCGGACCCGGCGCCGGGGCCCATGTCGACCACGTGGTCGGCGATGGCGATGGTCTCGGGCTTGTGCTCGACCACCAGCACCGTGTTGCCCTTGTCGCGCAGCTCCAGGAGCAGGGAGTTCATGCGAGCGATGTCGTGCGGGTGCAGTCCGATGGTGGGTTCGTCGAAGACGTAGGTGACGTCGGTCAGCGCCGATCCGAGGTGGCGGACCATCTTGGTGCGTTGCGCCTCCCCGCCGGAGAGCGTGCCGGAGGGGCGATCGAGGGAGAGGTACCCCAGCCCGATCTGCACCAGCGCATCGAGCAGGTGCAGCAGCGCGGCGATGAGTGGCTGCACACCGGAGACGTCGAGGGTGGCGGTGGCGACATCACCCGAGGCGCCCTCAGCGGTCGCGCCGTCGGTGGCGCTGCCTACCGCGTCCGCGCCGTCCAGCGACCGGAGCCAGTCGGCGAGATCGCTCACCTGCATGGCGCTGACCTCGCCGATGTTGCGCCCGGCGATCGTGCAGGAGCGGGCCGAGTCGTTCAGCCGGGTGCCCGCGCATGCGGAGCAGCGCCGCAGCACCGAGGCACGCTCCACGAAGGCCTTGAGATGTGGCTGGAGGGAATCGGGATCCTTGCTGAACATCGACTTGCGGAGCTTGGGGATCAGGCCCTCGTAGGTGACGTTGATCTTGTCGATCTTCACCTTGCGCGGTTCGGCGTGCAGGAGGTCCTCGCGCTGCTCGGCGGTGAGCCGGCTGATGGGGATGTCGGAGGGGATCACTGCTTTGAAGGCGGCGACCATCCACCCGTCGGGGGTGTAGCCGGGCGCCAGGATCGCGCCGTCTTCGAGGGATCTGGACTCGTCGATGATGTGGGTGAGGTCGAGGTCGGAGACGGCTCCGCGGCCTTCGCATTCGGGGCACATGCCGCCCAGGTAGACCGCGTCCTTCACGATCTTCTTCTCCCCCTTGGGCCCGGTGGCCACGCCGCTGGCCCGGGTGGTGGGAATGTTGAAGGAGAAGGCGGTGGGGCCACCGATGTAGGGGGTGCCGAGCCTGCTGAAGAGAGAGCGGAGCATGGCGTAGGCATCGGTGACGGTGCCGAGGGTGGAACGCGGGTTGGCGCCCATGCGCTCCTGGTCCACGAGGATCGCCGTGGTCAGCCCTTCGAGGGAGTCGACCTCCGGGCGCGGGAGGTTCGGCATGAACCCTTGCACGAAGGTGGAGTAGGTCTCGTCGATCAGGCGCCGTGACTCGGCGGCAATCGTGCCGAAGACCAGTGAGCTCTTACCGGAGCCGGAGACGCCGGTGAACACGCTCAGCCGGCGCTTGGGGATGTCGAGATCAATACCGCGCAGGTTGTTCTCGCGGGCGCCGCGCACGCGGATGATGTCGTGGCCGTCCGCCGGATGGGGGTCCATGCTGCGTTTCTACCACCGCCGGCCGACACCCGAGCCGGGTTCGCGCGGGAACTTGCGCGGGCCGGATCGCCCTGGCGTGCGCGTGAGCGGGCCCGTGGTTAGCGTCGGGAGCATCCGCCACGAACGCGGCGCCGGTACCAATGGAGGGACGCACGATGACGATGGAGAACAAGGTCGCTCTGGTCACGGGGGCGGGATCCGGTATCGGCCGCGC
Organism: Bogoriella caseilytica; assembly: GCF_003752405.1. NCBI lineage: Bacteria > Bacillati > Actinomycetota > Actinomycetes > Allobogoriellales > Allobogoriellaceae > Allobogoriella > Allobogoriella caseilytica. The sequence continues at coordinate 1,084,906 of NZ_RKHK01000001.1, forward strand.
CTCTGCGGTCCGTTTGGCGCGCGAGGGCGCCACGGTGGTGGCGCTCGGTCACCGCCAGGAGAGCGCGGACGACGTCGCCGAAGAGATCCGCAGCGAGGGCGGGACCGTGCTGCCTGTCTCGGCGGACGTGGGCGATGTGGACATGGTCAAGGAGGTCTTCGCGCGCATTGAGAGTGAACTTGGGCGACTCGACGCCGTGGTCGCGAACGCCGGGGTCAATGGTGTGTGGGCGCCGCTGGAAGAGCTGGAGCCTGAGGAATGGTCCAGCACGATCAACACCAACCTCACCGGGACCTTCCTCACCGTGCGCTACGCCCTGCCCCTACTGCTCAAGCAGGGCGGCTCGGTGGTGGTCATCTCGTCGATCAACGGCACCCGCACCTTTAGCAACTCCGGCGCCTCCGCCTACGCCACCAGCAAGGCCGGGCAGGTCGCCTTCGCGCGCATGATCGCCGTGGAACTCGGCCCGCGCGGCGTGCGGGTGAACTCCGTGTGCCCGGGAGCGATCGACACCGAGATCGAGGACAACACCGAGCATCGCGACACCGACACCCTCGGCGTCGTGGCCGAATACCCGGACGGCGAGATCCCCCTGACCGGCGAGGAGCCGGGCACCTCAGCACAGGTGGCAGACGCCGTCGCGTTCCTGGTGTCCGACGCCGCGAGCCACGTCACCGGTACCGAGATCTTCGTCGACGGGGGGCAGGGTCTGGTCGTGTGAGGGTGCGGACCCCAGCGGTCAGTAGCCAACCGCCTCCACGCCGTACTCGGCCTCACTCTGACTGAAGCCCTCATAGAGCAATTGGTCGATCAAGCCCTGGCGTGAGAACGACGTGAACTCGAGATAGCTCTCTGCCGATCCGGCTGCCTGCTCATTCCAGTCAGGATCGATGTAATCCACTGCAAACGTGGCGTCGTCGGTGGAGAAGTCCTCGTACTCGAGCTGGGAGATCAGGCCTGAGCGGGAGAAGTGGGTGAAGCTGAGATAACTCTCGGCGGAGCCGATCGCGTTTCGTTGTGCGAGAGAAAGGTCTTCGCCCTGGGCGGCCTCGTCTTCGGCTGGCTCGTCGTCCTCCTCTTCCGGCTCCGAACTGGCAGCCTGAGCGGCAGCCTCGACGGCTTCGAGCTCTGCGAGTAGCAGAGCCTCCTCGGCTTCGTCGGCGCGAGCATTGGCTGCATCCCGTTCGGCCTCGACCTCTTCCATGGCCGCAGTGACAGCGTCGCGCTCTGCCTCGAGATCGGCGAACTCCTCCTGACTGACCTCATCGGAGGAGTCGGCGAGGGGTTCACTGTCGGACGATCCCGCGTTGCCGATGGCAATCCCAACACCGAGCGCGACGAAAAGTCCGACCACCCACGGCCAGCGACGCGCCTTCGGCTTCGCGGGCGGGGGTCCGGGAACCGGGGGCGGGCCCATCGGATGTTGGGGAGCATTACCCGTGAAATAGGGCTGCCCCTGTGGCTGCTGCTGACCCTGTGGATATTGCTGCGGCTGCGGAGGCGACATATCGGACGCACTTTCTCTCGAAGAACAACTGATGAGCCACCCCCCGAGGTTGGTAGAGCATGGCAGGTGCCGCCGGATCTCTACTAGCCGCGATTCGCTGTTGTGACCTGATCGAGACGTGAAAGCTCCTGATAGCGGCACTGGCCGAGCGGCCGTCCTCGTTGCCTAATCACCGGCATCGCACAGGCTTAGTTGCCACGCCGTACGAACGATCCAGTAGTGACCAGCGCTCAGTGACCCTGACTCGTCTCAACCGGGAGCGGCTTCTCGGGGTTGTCGGCAGTGCCGCGGAGCCGCGCGACGATCCGCAGCACGTGATACACGCCGATCGCGGCCGCCGAGCCCAGCGCGATGCCTTCGAAGCTCATCTCCCCGGCGATCCAGGTGTAGTTCGCGATGCCCAGCACCAGGGCCACGCCGGCGGTGCCGAGGTTGATGGTGTTGGAGAAATCGACGCGGTTCTGCACCCAGATGCGCACCCCGAGGATGCCGATCATGCCGTAGAGCACGGTGCCGGCGCCGCCGAGGACGCCTTCAGGCACCGTGGCCACAACAGCGCCGAACTTCGGGGAGAGGCTCAGCAGGAAGGCGAACACGGCCGCCACCACGTAGGCGGCGGTGGAGTAGACACGGGTGGCGGCCATGACACCGATGTTCTCGGCATAGGTGGTGGTGCCGGAGCCACCGCCGGCGCCGGCGAGGGCGGTGGCCACGCCGTCACCGATCAGCGCCCGCCCCATGACCGGGTCGAGGTCGCGCCGGGTGATGGCGGCCACCGACTTCACGTGTCCGACGTTCTCCGCCACCAGCACCAGCACCACGGGCAGGAACAGGCCGAGCAGGTTCGGGTCGAAGGTCGGTGCGACGAACTCGGGCCATCCGAACCAACCGGCGTCCTCGACGGCCTGAAGCTCCACCTCCCCGCGGAACGCAGCGAAGCCGTACCCGATCACCACGCCCAGCAGGATCGACAGGCGGCCGAGGAAGCCGCGGAAGAGCACGCCGCAGAGCAGGATGGCGGTCACGGTCACGGCCGCAGTCAGGCCGCTCTCCTGCACGTTGTTCCAGGCTGCCGGAGCAAGATTGAGGCCGATGAGCGCGACGATCGCCCCGGTGACCACCGGGGGCATGATGATGTCGATCCAGCGCGAGCCCGCCACATGGACGATGACTCCGACGACGACGAGCATCACACCCACCGCGATGATGCCGCCGAGGGCGCTCGACATCTCCCCAGTGGCCGTGGCGGCCCCGATCGGCGCGATGAAGGCGAAACTCGAGCCCAGATAGCTCGGCACCCGGCCGGCGGTGATGATGAGGAAGAGGATCGTGCCGATGGCCGAGAAGAAGAGGGTGGTGGAGGCCGGGAACCCCGTGAGTGCCGGCACCAGGAAGGTGGCGCCGAACATGGCGACCACGTGCTGCATGCCGATGCCGATGGTCAGGGGCCAGCTCAACCGCTCATCCGGGGCGACGACCTCACCGGGTGGGAGATGCTTGCCATCGCCGTGAACCTGCCACCGCCACCATCTACGCGCCGCCATGACTCTCCTCCTCCGCGCGCCAGCTCGCCCGGCGACGCCGCGGACAGCCTAATGTTCCGGCCAGGCAGGTTGGAACGCGGGACAGTGGGGGGCGACGGGCCAGAGTTCAGATCAACCCAGGATCACGGCTTGGGGGGCAGAGATGAGCAACGAACAGAGTCCCGTCAACAGTCGCCGAGAACCATCGCACGTCCATGGCGCCAGCGGCCGTGGCACTCTTGAAGCAAGCGAAGTACTGAGGCGAGGCCCTGGAATGACTCGCCATCTCGCATCCTTGACGTGGGGGACGGTGCCCGGTGTCCGAGCCAACGCTCACTGAGCGAAGCACCACGATTGCCGTGGTGATGCTGTTCGTGGCGTGGCCCATAGCGGGATGCTCACCTGAAGACGATCTGCCATTCGACACCTTCGCCACGTCGGGGGAGGAGCCGGAGGCCCTTCTGGAGGGGATGTTGATCCTGAATAGCGGCTGCCTAGCCGTCCTAGACGACACTGGGCAAGAAGTGCCGCTGGTTTTCGAACAGTCGACAGAATGGCACGAGAGCGGGCGCGTAGTCCTTCACGAGGTCGATGCCGAAGTCGGCTCATGGGTAGCACTAGGAGGCGGCGCGAGCCAGAATACAGATTGGCAACCAGAGGACTGCTATGAGCAGGGAGTACCTTTTGGGGTCTACCGCATTCTTGACGGAGACGCCGACCCTGCCGACTCCCCATAAAAGTGATGTGACGCCGCCGCAACGCGCCCTGCCTCTGGTGAGACCTCTCGACCCGAGCGGGCATCTTCGCTGACGGTCAGAGCTCGGACGCCGCCACCAGCGAGATCCTCCGCGAACTCACCATCGACCCCACCAAGGACTACCAACCACGAACCCCGAAATGATCAAGGCCCGAACCCACCAACCGTGGGTTCGGGCCTTGCAGATGTCCTGAGACATCACAATGGCGGTGGCGGTGGGATTTGAACCCACGGTGGCTTTGACACCACACAGCATTTCGAGTGCTGCACCTTCGGCCGCTCGGACACGCCACCGGGAAGAACCCTACCGTCGGCCCGCACCCTGACCCAAGCCGACAAGACGTGGAGACGGTCACGTGGCGGCCTGATCGAGCCCGCGTAGCCTGGGCTGGTGCCTGAGATCGGCCCCAGCAGCCTCCCCGCCGCATCGGCGGTCTCGCGCGCCAAACTCACCGAGTCCCTGCTCCAGCCGGAGACCCTTCCGCCGGCCGATCCGGCCGCCGCCGATCCTCACAGCCTCGCCGGCCTCTTCCCTTCGGGAGCGGCGCCCCGCCTGGTCATCCGCCCGACCGACATCGCGCCGCCGGCCGAGGACGCCCGGCCCGACCCCGCCGATCTCGACGCCGCCATCGAGCCCTTGGTGGAGTTGCTGTCGGGGAAGCGCATCGCCGTCCTCACCGGCGCCGGGATCTCCACCGACTCCGGGGTCCCGGACTACCGCTCCCCCGGCTCGGCGCCGCGGCGGCCAATGACTCACCAGCAGTTCATCTCCGCAGAGTCCTTCCGCCGCCACTACTGGGCACGCAACCACCTGGGCTGGGAGCACCTGGCCGCCGCTCAGCCGAACGCCGGCCACCGCGCCCTGGCGGCCATGGAAGACGCCGGCCACCTCACCGGCCTGATCACGCAGAACATCGACATGCTGCACGCGCGCGCTGGCTCACGCCACCTGGTGCCCATTCACGGCCGCTACGACCGGGTGCGTTGCCTGAGCTGCGACGCCATGACTCCGCGCGCCGAGTTCGATGGCGTGCTCGAGTCGCTCAACCCGGGGTGGCGCGAACGGGTCAAGGAACTCGCGGACCTCGAAGTCGCCCCCGATGCCGACGTCGTCCTGAAGTCAACCGCCGACTTCCGCATTGCCGACTGCGCGCGCTGCGGGGGCATCCTGCAACCCGACGTCGTCTTCTTCGGACAGAACTCCTCCCGAGAGCGGGTCGAGCGCGCCTCTGCGATCGTCGATCAGGCCGACGTGCTCTTGGTGGCGGGATCCTCGCTCGCGGTCATGGGCGGGCTGCGCTACGTGCGGCGGGCCGCCAAAGCAGCGAAGCGAGTGGGCATCATCAATCGCGGCAGCACGCGCGGGGATGAGTTGGCGACCGTCCGCGTGCACGCGGGCACCAGCGAGACGCTCTCCCTCCTCGCGGCACGCCTATGAGGGACAGCCTCTCCCGGCCAGGGTCGCCCACTCGTGGCCCCGCCCTGCGCGTTTGTGGTCACTTGGTGCCGCTTTCAGGGCGACGCACGGTGTTATTACGGCGCGAACTGACCACAAACCCAGAAAGGCGGCGGCGGACCGCGAGGGGTGATGGCTAGCGCCGGGTGGCGAAGAACTCGCGCAGCACCGCCGCACACTGAGCCTCGCGGACTCCAGCAACGACTTCCACGCGGTGGTTCAGCCGCGCGTCACGCACGACGTCCCGCATGGACCCGGCAGCGCCGGCTTTGGGATCCCAGGCGCCGATGACGATCCTCGGGAGCCGGGCGAGCACGATGGCACCGGCGCACATCGTGCAGGGCTCCAGGGTGACCACCAGCGTGCAGTCATCCAACCGCCAGCGGCCCAGCGCCGTCGCCGCCTCCCGGAGCGCCAGGATCTCCGCGTGCGCGGTGGGATCGCCGTCCACCTCGCGGCGGTTGCCGCCACGGCCGATCACCTCCCCATCAGCATCGAGGACGACGGCGCCCACGGGCACATCGCCCTGCGCTGCGGCCTGCCGGGCGAGGTCGAGGGCCTCCCCCATGGCGCTGTCGAAGTCGGACTTCATACGCCCCATTGTCGGCCCTGCGGACCCGAGCGCGAGCCCGCGACGAGGGAAGCGGCTCCGCAGGGCGATACGCTCGCTGTATGCGCCTGCACGTTGCGGATCACCCGCTGATCGCCCACAAGCTCACTCTGCTCCGCTCGAAGGAGACGCCGTCACCGACCTTCCGGTTCCTGGTCGACGAGCTCGTCACGCTGCTGGCCTATGAGGCCACCCGCGACGTACGCGTGGTGCCGCACGAGATCGAGACCCCGGTCGCGAAGACCACCGGCGTGCACATGGCTGAGCCGCGCCCCATCGTGGTGCCGGTGCTGCGGGCCGGCCTTGGCATGCTCGAGGGCATGACGCGCATCGTGCCCACCGCCGAGGTCGGGTTCCTCGGACTGCAGCGCGATGAGAGCACCTTCGAGGCGATCACCTACGCCAACCGGCTGCCGGACGACCTCACCGACCGCCAGTGTTTCGTGCTCGACCCGATGCTGGCCACCGGCCACACCATGGTCGCCTCCATCGAATACCTCCTCGAGCGCGGCGCCCGCGACGTCACCGCCATCTGCCTGCTCGCCGCCCCGGAAGGCCTGCAGGAGCTCGAGCGGAGCCTGGATCACCGCACGGAGGTGTCCGTGGTGACCGCCTCGGTGGATGAGCGACTGAACGAGAACAAGTACATCGTGCCGGGCCTGGGTGACGCCGGGGACCGCCTCTACGGCGTCGTCTGAGCTGAGCGCGCCGCCGGCCGGGCCCGGCTCAGCCGGCCGGGCCAGGCTCAGCACCCGATTCGTTGTCGATCCGGCCCTCATAGGGGCACGATCGACAACCGATCCGGGCTAGGCCAGCCTCAACCGCGCCGGGCCTCCAGCGCACGCGCGAGGTCCTCACGCAGGTCCTCGACGTCCTCCAGGCCCACGGACAAGCGCACGGTGGTGTCCATGACGCCCATGGCCTCACGCTGCTCGGCCGGGACGCGCATATGCGTGGTGGTGGCCGGATGGGTGACGAGGGTCTTGGCGTCCCCGAGATTCGTGGACAGGTCGATCACGCGCAATCCGTCGAGGAAGGCGAAGGTGCGTTCCACATCCCGCGAGCGCCCCGACGGCCCGGTCTCACGACCGTCGCCCTCCGACTCGAAGGTCACGGTCACCACAGATCCCCCGGCGCTCATCTGCCTGCCCGCCAGCTCACGCTGCGGGTGTGAATCGAGGAAGGGGTAACGCACCGAGGCCACGCCGGGCTGCTGCTCCAGCCACTGCGCGAGGTCCAGCGCCGCCGCGGACTGCGCCCGGATGCGCAGCGGCAGCGTCTCCAGGCCCTTGATCAGCACCCAGGCGTTGAAGGGCGAGAGCGTGGGCCCGGTCATCCGGTACATGGTGCGGATGCGGCCCCCGATCAGCTTCTTCGACCCCAGGATCGCCCCGCCCATGGTGCGGCCCTGCCCATCGATGTGCTTGGTGGCGGAGTAGACCACCAGATCAGCCCCCATGCTGAGCGGTTGCTGCAGGATGGGCGTGGCGAAGACGTTGTCCACCACCACGATCGCCCCGGCCTCGTGCGCGAGCTCGGCGATGGCGCGCAGGTCGAGCACATCCTGCATCGGGTTCGAGGGCGTCTCGAGGAAGACGACGTCGGCCGGGGTGGCCAACGCGGTCTGCCACTGCTCGAGGTCGACGCCGGTGACGTAGTCGGTGTGCACGCCCCACCCGGCCATCACGTCGTCGAAAATCGTCAGCGTGGACCCGAAGAGTTCCCGGGCCGCCACGATCCGCGAGCCGGAGCGCACCAGGGCGGCGACGGCGGTGAACACCGCCGCCATGCCCGTGGAGGTGGCCAGGGCGTCCTCGGCGCCGTCGAGCAGGGCGAGGCGCTCCTCGAAGGTGCGGGTAGTGGGGTTGGAGTAGCGCGAGTAGGAGTAGCGCTCGATGTTCTCCGCGAAGGTGTCGGCCGCCTCGGCAGCGGTTCCGTAGACGAAACCCTGGGTGAGGTACAGCGCCTCGGAGGTCTCCTGGAAGGCGCTGCGGCGCTGGCCGCCACGGACAGCGAGTGTGGCTGGGCGCAGGCCCTCAGGGTCGGGCGGACACGGGAGCTCAGGAGGGCACGGCACGTCAGTCACCAGGCCAGTGTGCCGGGTCAGCCCTCCCCTGGCGCCTTCGCTGCGGTCTTGCTCGCATCGCGAGATGGCAGCGGATCCTTCCACGAGCTGCGCAATCGCGTGGCGCGCATGAAGGAGGCCGCGATCAGGCCCACCAGTGCAGCACCCGCGGCGACCAGGAAGGGCAGACCCACGCCGTCGCCGTAGGCCAGACGGACCGCCTCGGTGGCGCGAGCGGGCAGTTGCGAGAGGTCGAGTGAGCTGACGTCCACCCCGGAGATCCCGCGATCGGAGAGTTCCTCCCCGGCGATGTCAGCGACCCGCAGGGCGTACAGCACGCCGAGCACCTGGATCCCGGCTGCGCCGCCGAGGGTGCGGAAGAAGGTGACCGTGGCCGTGGCGGCCCCGACGTCGCCCAGGGTGTTGGAGTTCTGCACCGCGACCAGCATATTCTGCATGGTGGCGCCCAGGCCCGCGCCCACCAGCGCCAGGAAGACCCCCACCAACCACAGCGGCGTCTCTTGACGGGCGAAGAGCCCGAGCAGCGCCAACCCGAGCGTCATCAGCCCCATGCCGCCGACCACGTAGCGCTTCCAGGTCCCCGAGCGGCTCACGAGGTTGCCGGTGACCGAGGAGGTGATCAGGAGCCCGCCCATCAGGGGCAGGGTGAGCCAGCCGGCAATCATCGGATCGAAGCCGCGGCCGATCTGGAAGTACTGCAGGATCAGCACGTTGATGCCGAACAGGGCGGTGCCCATGGCCACGTTGGCGATGATCGCCAGGATCGTGGAGCGGTCGCCCAGGATGTACAGCGGCACCACCGGTTCGCTCACCCGGCGCTCCACCAGGACGAAGGCCACCGCGGCCACCAGCGCTCCGGCCAGCAGGGCACCGGACTGCCAGGACACCCAGCCGAAGGAGTCTCCGGCGAAGGAGATCACCAGCAGGAACAGGGCCGCAGCCAGCGCCACGAGCACCGAGCCGCCCCAGTCGACCTTGGCGTCCTCACGCCCTGAGGGCGGCACCTGCAGCCGGCGGGCGAGGACGACGGTGGCGATGAGGGTGAAGGGCAGCATGACCCAGAAGCACCAGCGCCACCCCAGGCCCGGCGTGGCCACGATCAGACCGCCGATCAGCGGCGCGGAGACCGTGGCGCCGGCAAAGACCGAGCCCACGTAGACGTTGTAGCGACCGCGCTGACGCGGCGGGACGATCGTGGAGATCGTGATCTGGACCAGCACCATGATCGAACCCATGCCCACGCCCTGGATCACGCGCACGGCGATGAGCATCTCGGGCGAGACCGAGAAACCGGCGAGCAGCGAGCCGGTGGCGAAGATGATGAGGGCCCCGAGCAGCAGCCGCTTCTTGTCGTACAGGTCGGCGAGCTTGCCCGCGATGGGTGTGGTGGCGCACTGGGCGAGGATCGCCGCCGTCATGATCCACGTGTACTGGCGCTGCGTGCCGCCGATCTCCGAAGCGATCACCGGCAGCGCATTGCCCACGATCAGGGAGGACACCGAGCCCATGAACATCGCCAGCAGCAGTCCGGTGAGGACCTTGAGGACCTGACGGTGCTGCTGGTGTGCCGCCGCCGCGGCCTCGGGGGTCATACCGGCGTAGGCGCGCCGTTCGGTGAGGTCGCCGCTCCTCATGCGTCGCCGCGTTTGGCAGCCTGCTCCGGGGCAGACTCGGTGGAGGCCGTCTCCTTGCTCACCTGGTGGGCGATGTAGTCGTAGTACGGCTGGATGGCCTCGGTGAAGGCCTCGATGTCCTCGGTGAAGCGCACCACCCGCTCGGTGGGCCAGTCCTGCAAGGCCTCGGAGAAGACCGCCATGTGGTGGCGGCGTAGCTCCGCGAGGTGAGCGTGGCCCTGCTCGGAGAGCGTGACCAGGGAGGCGCGGGCGTCCTCGGGATCGGGACGGCGGGAGACCAGGCCCTCCTTCTCGAGGGCGGCCACCTGGCGGCTGGCCACGGAGGGATCCACGAGTTGCTTCTCGGCCAGGCGGGCCACGCGGCACTCACCCAGACGGCGCAGCGCGAAGAGCACCTGAGCCTGAGTGGTCTGCAGGCCGTGTGCCTGAGCCACGACGATCGAGGAACTGCGCATCCGACGCATCAGGGCGCGCACCTCGTGCAACAGCGCCTCGGTGGCTTCGGGGCGGCCGTCGCTCGCGCCGCTCTGAGCCACACCACTTTCCGGCGCGCGACCTGCCGGCGCGCGGCCGGGCCCGGCGTCAGCCGCGTCGGGGCCTGTCGTGCCATCCATCTCAGAGGAACTCACCCCGCGATCCTAACGTGCGTGCATCGTGCATGTATTCAGTTGCGGTGATGGAGCTTGTGATCTTCGTCCAGCAGCCTGCGCCTCACGCCTAGGCTGATGGCATGCGCCCTGTGGTCGAGCCCGGCCCCGAGCTCACCCGCGCGCAGCTGCAGCGCTACTCCCGCCATATCCTGCTCGGCCCGATCGGTCGGGACGGGCAGCGCCGTCTGCTCCATGCCCGCGTCGCAGTGGTCGGCGCAGGCGGACTTGGGGCTCCGGTGATCCAGTACCTGGCAGCCGCCGGCATCGGCCGGCTGACCGTGATCGACGACGACGTCGTGGAGGCGAGCAATCTCCAGCGCCAGGTCATCCACTCCCAGGCCACCCTCGGGCGACCCAAGGCCACCTCCGCCGCCGAGGCAGCCTCGTCGCTGAACCCCGACGTCACGGTCACGGCCCGGCAGGTTCGGCTGGAGCAGGCCAATGCGACCGAACTCCTCGGCGGCCATGACCTGGTGATTGACGGCACGGACAACTTCCCCACCCGCTACCTCATCTCCGACGTCTGCGCCGAGCTGGGCCTGCCCGTGGTGTGGGGCTCGATCCTGCGCTTCGATGCCCAGGTCTCGGTCTTCTGGGCGGGTGAAGCCGCCGAGCCGCAGGTGACGCTGCGCGACCTCTTTCCCCACCCGCCGGACGAGGGCACCACACCCTCCTGCGGTGAGGCCGGCGTGTTGGGGGCCATGTGCGGGCAGGTGGGCTCGGTGATGGCCACTGAAGCCATCAAGCTCCTCACCGGCGCCGGGCAGACGCTGCTCGGGCGGATCCTCGTCCTGGACGCCCTCACCCAACGATGGCGGGAGATCCCCCTGCAGCCTCCCGCTGCGCCCCGTGATGAGCGGTCCCGTGGGGCGTTCGCGGCCGACCCGCCCCCTAAGGCCCGGATCGTTGAGGACCCGCCCGCCGAGGTGCCCGCCATCGACGTCCTTGAGCTACAGCGGCGACTGGCCGCCCGCGACCGCAGCGGCCCTTCCACCGTGCTGATCGACGTACGGGAGGCCCCCGAGCGCGAGATCGCCGTCATCCCCGGCGCCGTGCACGTGCCGCTCGAGGAGATCCTTCGCGCGCCGGCCGCAGCGATCGGGCACGTGCTTGACGAGGCTGAGCGGGACGAGGCGGAGCGAACCAAGGCTGAGCGGGACGAGGCCGGGCACGACGGCCCACCCGAGGTCCTGGTCCACTGCCGTTCCGGCCAGCGTTCGGCTCGCGCCGTGGTGGCCCTGCGCGCAGCCGGGATCCCGGCAGTGACCGTGACCGGTGGCATCCTGGCGTGGGGCGAGCAGATCGACCCCACCCTGGCGCGGTACTGACGTCGACCGCCCCAGCGGCAGCACACGTCCCATCCCGCGACACCGGCAAGGAGCTCCGTGATCACCGTCGAGGAACACCTCTCCCGCATCCTGGGCACGGTCCGCCCGCTACCAGTCCGTGAGGTTCCCCTGCTGGAGAGCCGCGGAACGCTCCTGGCCGCCGACGTCACGGCCACACTCGCCGTCCCGCCCTTCGACAACTCCGCGATGGATGGCTTCGCGGTGCGCTGCGCCGACGTGGAGCACGCCTCGGCCGAGCGGCCTGTCACGCTCACCGTCATCGGCGACATCCCGGCCGGGGCGCGTGAGCTTCCCGCCGTCGCGGCCGGTGAGGCCGCGCGGATCATGACCGGGGCCCCCATGCCTCCGGGCGCCGACGGCGTGGTGAAGGTGGAAGACACGGACCAGGCAGCCGGGCCGGCAGGCGGGCGGGAGCTCCCGTCCGCGGTGCGGATCGTCGCCCCGGCCCGCGAGCGCATCCGGCGCCGCGGCGAGGACCTCGACCCCGGTGACCCGGTGCTCCGGGCGGGAATCTTCATCGGCCCGCGCGCCATCGCGGCCGCAGCCTCGACCGGCCACGCCGTCCTGCCGGTGCGCCCCCGCCCCCGGGTGGGGGTGCTCGCCACCGGCGATGAGCTCACCGATCCCGGCCTCACGCCGGGCCCCGGCCAGATCCCGGACTCGAACTCGGTGCTCCTGCTCTCGCTACTGGAGGTCCTGGGCGCCACGCCCGTACCGATGGGCCGCGTCGGCGACGAACCGGCTGAACTGCAGTCCCTGCTCAGCACCCGGCTCGGCGAGATCGATGCGCTGATCACCACCGGTGGGGTCAGCGCCGGCACCTACGACGTCGTCAAGGAGGTGCTGAGCGAGCGCGGCGGCGTGGAGTTCGTCGCGGTGGCCATGCAGCCGGGCAAACCGCAGGGCTTCGGGGAGCTCAGCGACGGCGAGCGCACGGTGCCGATCTTCTGCCTGCCCGGAAACCCGGTGAGCGTCTTCGTCTCCGTCATGGTGCTGGTCACGCCGGCCCTGGAGGTGCTCAGCGGCTGGACGGACGGCGGGCCGCCGGAGCCCTTCCTCGTCGACGCCGTCGCCGCCGAGGGCTGGCGTTGCCCTCCCGGTCGGCGGCAGTACCTGCCGGTCACCCTGGAGATCCCGGAGGCAGGCGACGCTGCCGACGAAGTCGGGCGGGACGTCGGCGAGGAGCTGCTGCGCGTCCGCCCGGTCTCCGGCTCCGGATCCCACCTCGTGGCCTCCCTCGCCCGAGCCGAGGCGCTGGCCGTGATCGAGTCCGATGTGGAGCAGATCGAGCCGGGCGACGCGGTGCGCGTCATGATGGTGCCGTGAAGTTCACCCACCTGGACGACGCCGGCCAAGCCCGGATGGTCGATGTCACCGCGAAGCAACCCACCGTGCGCGAGGCCGTGGCCCGCGGCGAGGTGCGCTGTTCGGCCGAGGTGATGGCCGCGCTGCGTGAGGGCACGGTGCCCAAGGGTGATGCGCTGGCCGTCGCCCGGATCGCCGGTATCGCTGCGGCGAAGCGCACCCCGGAGTTGCTGCCCCTGGCGCATGTGATCGGCGTGCACGGCGCCGCGGTGGACCTGGAGCTGGCTGCGGACCGCGTGCTCATCACCGCCACCGTGCGCACCGCGGATCGCACCGGGGTGGAGATGGAGGCCATGACGGCGGTGTCCGTGGCTGCACTGGCCGTGGTCGACATGGTCAAGGGTGTGGATCGTTCGGCCGAGATCGCCTCGGTGCGAGTCGTCGCGAAGTCCGGTGGGCGATCCGGGGACTGGCGCCGGGGCGAGTGACCGGCCCAGGCCCTGCGGCCCCGGCCTTCCCCTGCAACGACCTCACTCCCCCTGCGTTGACTGCGCCAGTTACTCGAGACCGCTCTACTTCTGAGGGCCTGTACGTGGCGCGCTCGTGAGTAACTGGCGCGCTCGTCGTGATGGAGGATGTCCCCATGCCCCTCGCAGACGACCTGATCGGACGCCCCGCCGCCCTCACCCTGTCCGAGGCGATTCAAGCCGTGGTGCCGGGGCGGCGGCTGCGCGAACTGCCCCGAGCCGCCGACTCGCTCGACACGCTGTCGCTGCGCGAACGCGCGGACCTGCTTCGCGACGCACTGCTCGCCGACCTCCCCGGCAACTACTCGGACTTGGCGGAGGTAGTGCGCTCCGCCGGCCAGCGCGAGGACTTCACCGGATGGCTCATCTGGCCCGTGACCAGCGCGATCGCCACTCGCGCAATCCAGGAAGAGACCGATGCCGCCTTCACCGATGCGATGGCCTTGCTCGCGGAACTCACTGGCCGGCTCACCGCGGAGTTCTCCATCCGCGCGCTGCTCCTCCACGACCTCGATCGGGCGCTGACCATCATCACCGGCTGGACGAACTCCGAGGACGAGCACGTGCGCCGTCTGGCCAGTGAAGGAACCCGCCCCTATCTGCCATGGGCCGTGCGGATTCCCGAGATGCTCGCCCGGACCGGCGTCACCGTGCCCATCCTCGATGCGCTCTACCGGGACGAGAGCGCCTACGTGCGCCGCTCGGTCGCGAACCATCTCAACGACCTGAGCCGCGACACTCCCGATCTTGTCGTCGAGACGGCTCGTCGCTGGCTCGAGGCACCCACCTCGACCACGCCTGCGCTCGTGCGGCATGGTCTGCGCACCCTCATCAAGGGCGGCCACCCCGACGCCCTGGCCCTGCTCGGATTCGCCCCCGCCTCGGTCGACGTCGACGGCCCGCACCTCACCGGTTCCCCCGTTCCCTGGGGCGGCCAGATCCAGTTCACCGCCACGATCCGCAACACCGGCACCGAGAACGCCCGCCTTGCCATCGACTACGCCGTCCACCACCGCAGGGCGAACGGCACCCTGAGCGCGAAGGTTTTCAAACTCACCACGGGTGAGCTCTCCCCGGGCGAGGAGATGATGATCGCGAGGAAGCACTCCTTCCGGCCGATCACCACGCGCCGCTACTACCCCGGCGGGCACGCCATCGCCCTCCACGTGAACGGGATCGCGACAGCCCCGGTGCCCTTCGAACTGCTACCGGCCACGGAGTGACCCGAGAGCTGACGAGACCACCCGTCGTGCGCGCCAGCTACTCGCGACCGCTCCGCTCATGGGGCCCTGCAAGTGGCGCGCTGACGAGTGTGGGGCCAGCACCTCCGTCTAGTGGTCGCCGCCGTCGAGTTGGTTGAGCAAGTGCCCGATCAGCGGTGTGAGGACCGCGAGGGCATCGCGAACACCACCGGTGGATCCTGGCGCATTGACCACCACCGCCTTCCCGGCCGCTCCGGTGGCGATCCCAGCCAGGCCGCGCGAGAGCACCGCGGTGGGAACCGTGCGCGCCCCCCGCGCACGAATGACCTCAGCCACCCCGGGCAGCACCTGCTGCAACACCTCCGCGGTGCCCTCGGGGGTGCGGTCGCGGGGGGTGACGCCGGTGCCCCCGGTGGTCACCACCACCCGCGCGCCGGCGGCCAGGGCTTCGCGGAGCGCGACGGTCACCGAGCCGGCGCCGTCGGGGATCACCACGACCTCGGCCCGCACGCCGGCCTCGGCGAGGAGTTTCGCGGCCAGCGGCCCGGAGCGGTCCTCGGCCTCGCCGCGCGAACAGCGATCGGACACGGTGATGACGGCGCCGGGAGTCAGATCCATCCGCTCACGCTAGCCCCGCGCCGAGTGCCCCGCGCCGAGTTCGACGGCGCGCCCGGGCACACCAAGCCCCGGGCACACCCAGCTCCGGGCACACCCGCCGCCGGTTCGTCAAGAGATGAGCTGGCATTGACTACGGTTCCCTCATGCCTCCTGCACGCCCCCTGAGCACCTGGCGCTTTCGCGGCACCCTGCGCGACTATCAGGAGGACATCCTCGGCCAGTCCTTCCCCCCTGACGAGCCGCTGCACATCGTGGCCCCGCCCGGGGCGGGCAAAACCCTGGTCGGTTTGCTCCTGGCCATCCGTGACGGCCGGCGCGCGGTGGCGCTGACCCCGACCACCACGATCCGGCACCAGTGGGCCGCCACCGCCCGTGAGCTCGCCACGGACCCCGACCAGGTCTCGGAGGACACCGCCGCGCCGGCCGACCTGACCGTGATGACCTACCAGGCGCTGTCGGTGGTGCGCAGCGACGACGCGGTCGGCGACCTCGCCCGGGTGCAGTGGCACGACGAACTCACTGAGGCCGGCCGCACCACGGAGTCGGCCGAGGCCTTCCTGAACGCTCTGCAGGAGGAGAACCCGCGCGAGTACCGGTCCGGCCTGCGGCGGCGCCACCGCCGTCTGCGGCGCGAACTCGTGCGCTCGGACCCCAGCCAGGTGGCCCAGGTGCTCCACCCCAACGCCCTGGCGCTGGTGGACCGCCTGGTGGAAGCCGGTGTGGAGACGATTCTGCTCGACGAATGCCATCACCTGCTCGACCATTGGGCGCTGGTGGTCGGCTACCTGCGCGCCCGCATCGCCGCCGCCGGCGGCACGCCACACCTGATCGGCCTGACGGCGACCTTACCCTCCCCCGACGACGGCACCGCCTACGACAACTACACCGGGCTGCTTGGCGACGTCGATTACGAGATCCCGACGCCTGCGGTGGTCCGGGAGGGCAACCTGGCGCCCTATCGCGACCTGGTCTGGTTCACCGAACCCACTGCCGCGGAACAGGACTTCCTCCGCCGGCACGAGGAACAGCTGACAGCACTCGCCCACGAGATGATGAGCACCGAGGAGGGCGTGGGCTACCTGGTCGAGACCCTCCAGCCCGAGGAAGAGTGCCCAGGCGGCGATGCTGCGGATCGCGGGGCCACCGATCGCGGGAACGCCGGGCGCCCCAGCGCCGACCAGCGCTTGGCCGCCGCCTTCCGGGATGATCTGCCCCTGGCAGAATCCTGCTCACGCATGCTGCGTCAGATCAGCCCGAGGCACGATCTCATCCGGCTCCTGCCGACGGTCACCGCCAGCCCAGCCACCACTGAGGATGCCCTGGTGGTGCTGGGCCGTTTCGCCCAACGCCGTCTGCTGGCCGATCCGAGCCGGCGCGCGGACTGGGAGCGGGTCCGCACCACGCTGGCCGACTTCGGCTATCAACTCACCGATCGCGGCATCCGCCGGGGGCGGGATCCCGTGGACTCGGTGCTGGCACACTCCTGCGCCAAAGACGCCGCCGCGGTGCAGATCCTGCGTCACGAGCTCAGCCGCGAGGACGGGCACCGGATGCGCGCCGTGGTGGTCTGCGACTTCGCCGTGCACGGCAACCAGCGCGGCCATCGGGGCGCCACTGCGGCCGCGGGTGGCTCCGACCCCGGCAACGGCCCTGCCGGCGCGCTGCGGGCTTTCGCCACACTCGCCGCTGATCCCGCCATCGCTGCCCTCCGGCCGGTGCTGGTCACCGCCCAGCACCTGCGCATGCGAACCGCTGACGCCGGCGAGCTGATGCCCCAGCTCGCCGAGCATCTCCAGGTGGAGCTGCGGGCCGAGCCACTGCCGGCGGACCCGGAGATCAGCGTGATCGAGGCGCCGACCGCGAGCGCCTACAAGGTGGTGCGGGCGATCTCGGCCATGGTCAGCGAGGGGCAGCTGCGGGTGATTGTCGGCACGCGCGGGCTTCTGGGCGAGGGATGGGACTGCCCGGCCATCAACACCCTCGTCGACCTCACCGCGGTGGCCACCTCCTCCGCCACGCAACAGCTGCGCGGGCGGACCTTGCGACTGGACCCCCAATGGCCTGGCAAGGTGGCGCACAACTGGGGTGTGGCGTGCGTGGTGCCTCCGCGGCTGCGCCTGGACCACGGCGGCGAGATCTCACGGGTGCGGCGACGGCACCAGCACCTGTGGGGGCTGAGCACCGACGACGACACCGCCATCATCACCGGCCTGCGCCACAGCCTCACCGTGGAGCAGGAGCTGATGCTCACGCGGCTCGTGGCCAGAGACCGGGGCGCGTCGGCCGAGCGTCTCAACGAGGTCACGCTCACGCGCCTGCCTGAGCGCGCCCAGACCTACCGGCAGTGGCGGGTGGGCGAGCCCTACACCGGGGCCGAGCGCGAGACGCTGGAGCTCGCACCGAGTGAGGAGACCGCACCGTCCTTCGTCTCTCCCCCCACGCTGGCGGCCCTCGTGGTGATGGGGATCGGACTCCTTCTTGCCCTGATCCGGTTGACAGCGGACACCTTTCTGCGAGCGCACGTACTGCCCAACGTCACCCAGTTCATCCTGGGCTTCTTGGCGCTCGTCGCTGTGTACATGGCCCTCGGGGGATGGCGACAGGTCCGCGACCTGCGACGTAGCCTGCGCCGCCGTGCCTGGCCGGCCGATTCCTATCGCGCCGTCACGCTGACCGTGGCCGAGACCCTGCATGGGATGCACGGCGGGGCCTACTACGACCCCGCCGACGTGTCCGTGCGGCGCCACGTGATCGCCGCCCCTGTCACCGGCACCCTGGTGACCTCCGGCTATGACATCAGCCTGCAGGGCGGCTCGCTGGCCGATCAGCGCCTGGTGATCGATGCCGTGGCGGAGGTCTTCGGGCCGGTGGAACGCCCCCGCTTCCTACTGCGGGTGGCGCGCGGCGGGCGGCGCACGGAGCGCCGGGCCTCCGCGGCGCAGCGATTCGCCGATCGCGTGCTTCCGCCACCGCAATACATCCCGGTACCGGGCATGATCGCTCGCCGGCAAGAGAATGCCCGCAAGTTCACTGAGCTGTGGAAGCAGCACGTCGGCCCGGCCACGCTCGTCGAGGTCCGGGGCAACGACGCCCTGGAGATCCTCGCCGACGCTCGCCGGCACTCCGTGGCGACTGCCGCCGACAAGCCACATCGCCGCCGCGAATGGCTGTAACGACAAGACCCCCGCCGGTGAGGGCGGGGGTCTTGAGGCGGCGGTTCAGCGGCTGATAAGCCTGGTGCGCCCGGAGGGACTCGAACCCCCAACCTTCTGATCCGTAGTCAGATGCTCTATCCATTGAGCTACGGGCGCAGTCGTTCTGAACAGCGAATGCGACTCTATCGCGCAATCTCCGGCGGCTCCAAGTCAGCGTCCGGTGACGGTGCTCACTGGCGATTCCCCGTGCCGCTACTGGTCGCCGAGCACGCTGGCTGAACCTGTCAAGACCGCCCGGAGACGACGAGGGGTCGGGTTCGTGAACACTCCGGGTTCCACGCGGCGGTCCCTCGATTCCCCCGCCTCGGTGCAGCATTGTTCATGCCGTGGTCACCATGACTGTGAGCCCCGCACCTGCCCCGCACCGCTATGCCGATCACCCTGGCCCGTGGCTCTCCGCCCACCGCGGCGGCATGGGCATCGCCCCGGAGAACACCGCGCGCGCCTTCACCCAGGCCCTCGATCTCGGGTTGCGGCACCTGGAAACGGATGTGCGGGTCACCGCCGACGGTGTTCCGCTCGCCTTCCACGACCGCACCTTGGACCGTGTCACCGAGCTGCGTGGCCCCGTCGCCGCTCGCACGTGGGACGAACTCTCCCGCACCCGGGTACTCGGCCAGGAGCCGCTGCTCCGCCTGGACGAACTCCTTGGCGGATTCCCCGAGTCGCTGGTCTCCATCGACATCAAGGAAGCGCAGGCCGTGCGTCCGGTGATCGAGGCGGTGCGCCGCACTCAGGCGGCCGATCGCGTCTGCGTGGCCGGCGGCTGGGACGCGTGGCTCCAGGCAGCGCACGAAGCCTGCGGGGTGACCACCGCGCTGGGCTGGAGGGCGCTGACCCACTTCCTCACGGCCACACGAGCAGGCGTCCGGCCTGCGCTGCGCCCACGCCAGGGTGCTCGCTTCGTGCACGTCTCGCTCGACTACGGTCCTGCGCAGATCATGCGCAGCCCCCGCCTGGCGGAGCGGGTCGTCTCCATGGCCACGGCCCTGGGCCTGGGCGTGGTGGCCTGGACAGTCAACGACGTCGAGACCGCCGATCGTCTGCGCGCTGCAGGCGTGGCCGGAGTGATCACCGACCGGCCCGACCTCCTGGCGGGCCGGCACTAGGTTCGCCTCGTCACGCACGACGGCGCAGCGAAGACCGTCAGATCTGCACGGCAGCGCCTGGCGGGAGCACGGGCCGGAGTGCGTACCGGGAGTTGCCCCACACCGCGTAGAGCAGCGGGGCGGCCGCCAGTCCGAGCGCCAACGCCGGGTGCTCGATGAAGAGGGCGCCGAGCAGACCGATGGCCGCGAAGGAGAGCAGCGTGAGGTACCAGCGGCGCACTCCGAGATACAGGCTCGCCTTCAGCACCTCGCGCAAACGCGCCTCGGGCCGCTCCACGCTCGCCACCAGGGCGAGCAGCACCGTGGCGGCCACGAGCACCGTCAGGACCACCAACAGCGGGATCGCGAGCGCTCCCAGGCGGAAGTTGATCAGCACCATCATGTCGGCGGCGAGCACGACGACCGCGCCAACCAACAGCACGCCCAGCGCCAAGGAACGGCGCAGATGCCGCCACCAGGCAGACCAGAACACCCGGATCACACCGCCGCCGCGAGTCACGCTGAAGTCGCGGAAGACGGCGAAAGTGGCCGTCGCCGCGGGCACGGCGCCCACAGCAGCCAGAGCGAGGGCCAGCCAGGACGAGCGCGGGTCCGTGGTCATGAGCAGCACGATCAGGGGTGAGGCCGCCAGGACCAGCATGGCGTTGGTACCCACCACCAGGTAGGCGACTCCGAAGATCGTCTCCCACGTCTCGGCCTGCAGCTTGCGTCGCTCCGCCATGCGATTAGCCCTTCAAGCCCGCCGTGGCGATGCCTTGCACGAAGTACCGCTGGCCCGCCAGGAAGATGATCGCGATCGGCAGCACCGAGATCACCGAGCCGGTCATGATGAGCGCGTGCTCGGTGTTGTACTGCGAGGCGAAGGAGTTCAGCCCGATCTGGATCGTCCACAGGTCACGATCACGCAGGTAGATCAGCGGTCCGAGATAGTCGTTCCAGGTGTTCACGAAGGTCAGGAGCACCAGCGTGGCCAGCGCAGGGCCGGAGAGCGGGACCACGATGCGCCGCCAGATGGAGTACTCCGAGAGTCCGTCGATACGGGCCGCCTCGGAGAGCTCCTCAGGAATCGAGTCGTAGTACTGCTTCATCAGGAAGACGCCGAAGGCACCGAAGGCCTGCAGCACCAGGATCGACCACAGGGTGTTCGAGAGGCCGGCCCGGGACAAGATGATGTACTGCGGGATCATGTAGGCCTGCCACGGCACCGCGATGGTCCCCACGTAAGCCAGGAACAAGACGTCGCGGCCCGGGAAGCGCATCTTCGAGAACCCGTAGGCCGCGAAGCTGCCGGTGAAGACCTGCAGGAACGTCACCCCGACCGAGAGGATCAGCGTGTTCCTGATCCAGGTGGTCATGTTCGAGGTCGCCCAGATGTCGACGTAGTTGCTCCACACCACCGGGTCGGGGATCCACTGGATCGGCACGGTGAAGACCTGGTTGTTCGTCTTGAGCGAGGAGATGACCATCCACACGAAAGGCAGGAGGATGGCCGCCGAGGCCACGCTCAGGCCCACGTAGAGCGCCACCCGCGCGATCACCTGCCCCGGAGTGCGCCGATCGGGGCGGAAGTCGGCCGGCGGGGTGAAGGTCTTGGCTGGTCGATCCAGCGTCAGCAGTGCCATTTACCGCTCCCGTCGCTTGTTGGCGAGGAACTGCACCACGGTCACGGAGATGCAGATGAAGAAGAGCACCAGAGCGACCGCAGAGGCGTACCCGAAGTCGTTCTCCTGGAAGCCCTTCCGGAAGACGTACTGCGCCAGGACGGTGGTGGAGATCCCGGGGCCACCGTTGGTCATCACGAGAATTAGATCCAGGATCTTGAAGCTCTCGATCGTCAACATCACCGTCACGAAGAACGTCGTGGGTCGTAGGCAGGGCAGCGTGACGTTCAAGAAGCGTTGCCAGCTACTGGCGCCGTCCACCCGGGCGGCCTCATGCAACTCCGTGGGCACCGTCTGCAGGCCGGCGAGGAAGAGCAGCATGAAGTAGCCCATCTCGCGCCAGGTGCCCACGATGATCACTGCCGGCATCGCCCAGGTCGTCGAAACGGTCCAGCCGGGGAGGTCGTCGAAGCCGAAGAGGCCGAGGAACTGGTTGATCGGCCCGGTCTCGGCGGAGAACAGCATGTTCCACACCACGGCAATCGCCACGATCGAGGTGATGTAGGGGAAGAAGGCCACGGTGCGGAAGAACGCCACGCCGCGCATCTTGCGGTTCAGCAGCAGTGCCAGGCCGAGGGCAGCCCCCAGGGTGAGGGGGATGTGGAAGGCCGCGTAGTAGAGGGTGTTGAACAGCACCCGGTGGAAGGTGCGGTCGTTGAGCAGACGCTCGTAGTTGGCCAGACCCACCCACTCGGCAGCGCCGAAAGCGTTCCACGACGTGAAGCCGAGGTAGAACAGGATGAGCACCGGGACCAGGGTGAGCGTCGCGAAGCCGATGAAGTTCGGCAGGATGAAGGTCCACCCGATGAACGTGTTCCGCCTGCGCAGGCGTGCCCCGGGACGACGTGTGCGCCGTCGCGGGGGTGCGGCGCTCAGGGTCGCCATGGAATCTCCTCGGTCAGTTGATCGCGCCGGCCGGCACCCGTGCGGGAGCCGGCCGGCGAGTGGGTCGTGTTAGTTGTTGACCTCGTCGGAGGCACGACGCATGGCCTCATCGATCCCGTCCTGCGGCGATTCGCTGCCCGACATGATCGACGAGTGCGCATCTCCGAGGATGTTCTGCAGTGCCGCGTTGTTCGCGTCCACGGTGTTCTCCGGCCGCACGTCGTGGGTGGAGAAGGCGAACTGCGAGAGGTCGTCCATCGGCATGCCTTCGAGGTTGAAGAAGGCCTCCGTGACGGCCTCGGTGCTCGCCGCCGGGGTGATGCCGATCCCGGCCAGGGCCTCACCGGCCTGCTCACCGGCCGCGAATGCCACGAAGCGCTTGGCGGCCTCGAGCTCGTCACCTTCCACCGCGGAGTTGATGCCGAGCCCCGTGGGGTCACCAAAGGTCACCGGCTGGTCCGTGGTGGAGGAGTCGTACTGGGGCGCGGGGGCGATCCCCCAGGCGAAGTCGTCCGCATCTCCAGAGTCCTGCTCGGCCAGCAGCGTGGCGATGTACCACGACCCCATCACGGTCATCGCGGCCTGCTGCGTGCCGAACTGGGCCTGGTAGCTCAGCGAGTTCGTGGTCACGGTGGAGTAGCTGACCAAGGATCCGTTGTCCTGCATCTCCAGCACACGCTCGTAGTAGGGCACGAAGTACTCCCAGTCACCGGAGAGGAAATCCGCGCCGGGGCTCTGCGCCGTCGCGAAGCCCTGGAGGGTGGACTGCCAGGAGTGCTGATAGGCGCCGGTGGCCGGAGTCTCGGTCCCGGCCAGGCCTTCGGTCAGAGCCTCGGCGGCGTCGGCGTAGTCATCCCAGGTCCAGCTGCCATCGGGCTGGTCGACACCGGCGGCCTCGAAGAGGTCCATGTTGTAGTAGATGAACCAGGCGTCCTGCCGGTAGGGCACGGCATAGGTAGCGCCGTCGATCACATACGCATCCACACCACTGACCTCCTCGCCGAGTTCAGCGGCCACATCGCTGACGTCAACGAGCTGCCCGCCGTCCTGGTAGGTGAAGAAGTGATTGAGGTTCTTCAGCGGATAGACGTCCGGGGCGGTACCACCGGCGAGGTCGGTGATCATCTGGGTGTCATAGTCGTCACCGTCGGCGTACTCGACGATCTCGACGGTAATGTCCTCGTTCTCCGCCTCGAAGGCCTCCACGAGGGTTTCGAACTCCGGGGTGGTCGCCAGGCTCCACCCCGCGAAGGTGATGGTGACCGGTGCTGCGTCGTCGCCACCGGAGGCGTCGCCATTGCCATTGGTCGTTCCGGAATCGTCGCTGTCGCCACCGCAGGCACTCAGGACGAGTGCGGCAGCGGCGATGGCGGCCGCAGTAGACATGATCTTTCGCTTCATTGCGATCTCCCTAGTAGTGGATCGAGCCCGGGGTGGGCGGGGTCGTGTCGTGACCGGGGTCGGTCGGTGATGGCGCTGGTGGCGGGGGAAGCCCGACCGTGGACGAGGTTCCCTCCGCCCAGGTGATGTGAGCATGCGTGGCTGTGAGGTCCACCGCGGGCGGCTGGAGCTGTGGCGCAGCCGCGAGGTTGGTCAATGACAGTGCCAGGGCGTACCAGCCCGTCGCAGCGGGGGCCGTCAGGACGCCGACGGCGGCGTGCGCGCCCAGCGGCGAGGCGCCGTCGCGGTGGTGGAGGCGGCTCGTCTGCCATCCGGTCACACCCAGAAGGTGCGCGGACCTCGCCGTCGTGGACAGTTCCACCGTGGTGCCGCTGACGTGGGCATGGACTCCGGCGTCGTCCGCGAGCGCCCAGCCACCCGCCTCCAGGGTCAGCGCCTCCGGTACGAGGGCATCGGCGTGCACGAGTCGCACCTCCCAGGGCCCGTGCAGCACGGACACCGTGGTGATCGTGCCGGCGAGCTCGGCCTCGCCCACCCAGCCGCTGCCGTGGTTCATCTGCTCGGCATCCGGGGTGAGCCAGTGCGCGGTGGCGCGCGAGGCGGCGATCGCGACTCCGTCGCCCGCCTGCACGGTGAGGGTCTGCATGCCGCTGCGATGGCTACGCCGTCCCTCGGCATCGACCAGAACCACGGACTGATCGGTCGGCGCGTGCCAGGCCGTGGGATCAAGCAGGGGGGCCGTGGCGCTGGAGTAGCCCAGGCGCGCGTACAGAGGGGAATCCCCGGCCTCACTGCCCGCGACGTCGTGGTCGGTGCCGTGATTGGCCACCCGGACGATCCCGTCCGAGGAGGGCACACTGACCGCCCATCCGGGCGCGGAGATCACCAGGGTGGAGTCCTCCTCGGCACTGGGCAGCGGGTGCTCCGGAGCGGTCCACACCGGGTGATCACTCGGCAGCGCCACCCCGAGCAGCCCCTTGCTGGCCCAGTACGCGGAGCCGGTGCCGGAGTACCGCTGGGCGAGCGGCCGCCAGGGCCGGAGCCAGCCCAGGTCGAGCAAACCGCGCTCGTTCGGCACACCGCGGCGGACGAAGTGATCGACGCTCGCCAGGCCTGCCGCCCGGAGCTGCCCGAGCGGCACGGAGGGCACCTGAGCCAGCCCGCCCACCCAGTACGGTGCCGCGGTGGCGAAACGATAGACGAGGCTGCGTCCCTGGATGAGCGGGCCGCCATCGGCCCCCACCAGATGCACGGCATCCCGGAGGTAGCGGTCGAGCCGGTCGCGGTCCGTGGCGGCGCGGGGCGCGGCCAGATCGCCGGCCGACCCCATCCGGGACCACAGGGTGGGGTAGACGTGCATGGCCCAGCCGGCGTAGTGGTCGTAAGCGCGCTCATCGCCGTCGCGGTACCACCCATCGCGCTCGTAGAACTCGTCGTGTCGCTCCAGATCGGAGCGGATGTCCTCCAGCTGATACGGCCCGCCGACCGAACGCAGGAAGGTCTGGACCACGACCCGGAACCACAGCCAGTTGTTGCGCGGGTAGGTCTCATCGCCGACGACCTCGGCGAGGTAGCCCACCACATGCTCCTGTTCGAGCGGGGAGAGCCGGTCCCAGATCCACTCGCGGGTCAGGTCCAGCACCAGCGCGAGCGAGGCCGCCTCGACCTTCGCCTGCGGGTGCTCGGATGGCCGCACCCAGCGCTCGGTGGACCTCGGGTCGGCACCGGCGATGAGGCCCCGGGCATACCACTCGGCATAGCCGTGCGGATCCTCGCCGGGGTCTCCGGCCAAGCGGAAGCCGGCCAAGAGAAAGGTGCGGGCATAGCCCTCGAGGGCATCGACGTCGGCGCCGTATCCGCCGGGCGTTCCGGGCAGGGCGATGCGCGCGTGGTGCGCTGAGGCGTAGGGCCGGACCGCCGTGAGCAGGGCATCGGCGAGCGCCACCAGATCGGTGCGCGAGGTGATGGCCGAGGGGCTCATGCGCTCACCTCACTGGCCTTGGGGGTGAGTGCGCCGGGCAGGACCGCACCTTCGGCGAAGGCCACGACGGCGTCGACGGCGAAGTCGGCGAGGCGGTGGGTCTCCTTGCCGAGCGAGCCGGCCAAGTGCGGGGTGACGGTGACATTGGGCAGCCCGAGGAGCGGATGGCCGGCAGGCAGGGGCTCAGGGTCGGTCACATCCAGGATCGCGTCGAGACGCCCGGAGCGGCACTCGCGGGTGAGGGCCTCGTGATCGATCAGGCCGCCACGAGCGGTGTTGATCACCGTGGCGCCGTCCGGCAGGGAAGCCAGCTCGGCGGCGCCGATCATGCCGGTGGTCGCCGGCAGGAGCGGGGCGTGCAGGGAGAGCACGTCCGAGTGGGCCAGAACGTCCTCCAGTGGAAGCAAGCGCGCTCCGGCCGCCTCGACCTCGGCCGGGTCGGCGACGGGGTCGGCCACGAGGATCGCTTCGGTCTCGAGCACGGACAGCAGATCGATCACTCGCCGCCCGATGCGGGAGAAGCCGACGATTCCGATGGTGCGGCCGAGGTTGGAGAGCGCGTGGGAGCTGATCGAGGTCTCCCAGCTCGCCGGTGACTGACGCCCGAGCTCAGCCAGGGGCAGAGCGCGCTTGCCGGCGAAGATGACGGCGGCCAGAGTGAACTCTGCGACCGGGATCGCATTCAGGTCCGCTGCGGTGGTGACCTGCACTCCGCGGTGGTGGATGCTGGCCGGCACGAGGTGGCGCACGCTGCCCGCTGCGTGCACGATCGCACGCAGCTGCGGGGCGGCATCGAGCACGTCGTCGGTGATCGGCGGGCAGCCCCAGGAGGTCAGGAGCACCTCGGTCTGAGCGAGGGCAGCACCGGCCTCGGCGAAGCTGGAGACCACCAACGGGCTGGGCAGGTCCGCGGCGCTGGCGAGACGATCGAGGTGCGCCCGGCCGAACTGGAGCTCGAAGGTTGCTGGAGCCATGACAAGCAGGGCGCGTGGCTGCCTCATCACAGCATCTCCTTCGAAGCTGACGGGTTATGATCGCTTTTCGATCATCCGAACGGATCTGACTGAGCGTAAGTGTCCATCTCTGTCGGGTCAATGGTCGTACCGGTCACAATATGCTCGATTGCCCGATCGTGATCGCTTCGTGATCTACCCCCAGGCGGCATCCCCGGAAGGAACCTCGCATGGATTCAACCTCACCGTCCGGCGGAGACCAGTGGGAGCCCGTGCCCGGAACCCGCCAGGCCGCCGTCCTCGAGACCGTCCGGCAACGGACGATGGTACGGCTCTCCGAGCTCGCCGCGGAGTTCGGCGTCCAGCCAGTCACCATCCGCCGTGATGTCACCGCGTTGGCCAATGCTGGGCTGGTGCGGCGGGTCCACGGCGGAGTGACGGCCGCAGCCCGCTCGGCCACCCAGGAAGCCGCATCCGGCCTCGGGGGCCACGTCCGCATCGGTGCGCTGGTGCCCTCACTGGAGTTCTACTGGCCCGACGTCATGCGCGGCGCCGAGGAAGAGGCCCACCGGTTGGGACTGCGCATGGTGCTGCGCGGATCGGTGTACCACGCCACCGACGAGCGCGACGACATCAAGCAACTGATCGCCTCCGACGTTTCCGGGCTCCTGCTCGCCCCCACGGTTGTGGGCGCCGGTGGCGAGCTCATCCGCGAGTGGCTTGCCGAGGCGCCAGTGCCGGTCGTGCTCATGGAGCGCACGGCGAATGTGGGGCCGATGCGCCGTTCCGTGGAGTCGGTGGTCACCGACCACGCCCGGGGCGCAGCCATGGCGGTGCACTACCTGGCGAGCCTCGGCCACCGCCGGATCGGTGTGGCCCTGAACGCGCAATCACCCCACGTGGAGCAGATTCGTACCGGCTGGGAGTCGGCCTGCGCCGAGCTCGAGCTGGATATGGGGGTCACCGATGTGGCCATCCCGGAGCGCCGCGAGGAAGGCTACGACCACACCATGGCCTCGATCGTCGAGATGGCTCAGGAGACGGGGACCACCGGCCTGATCGTGCACTCCGATGCCGAGGCCGTCCGGGTGGTCCAGAGCGCGCAAGAGCGCGGCCTGACCATTCCGGGCGACCTGTCGGTGATCTCCTACGACGACCAGGTGGCCACGCTTGCCACCCCCTCCCTCTCCGCCGTACGGCCTCCGCGCCGCACCATCGGGCGGGCGGCCACCAGCCTGCTGGCCGCCCGGCTCGCCGACTCGGGCAGGGCACCGCATCGGGTGCAGGTCAGCCCTCAGTTGACGGTGCGCGAGTCCAGCGGCCCGCCCCCTGCTGCGTGAGTGGGGTGACCACTCCCTGGCACCTGTCGCTCTTTGATCGAACCTGATCGATTCAAGGCGCCCTCGCGCCGACCGGGAGGTGCTAGGAGGTCAGTGTGCTCCGGGCCGGATCCGCAGCGTGAGCGAGCCCTGGCGGACGTGCTCGCGATCGACCGCCAGCGTCAGGCGAGTCAGCCGCTCCCCCCAGGCCGCCCTCTGATAGTCGTCCTCGAGCACACGCTCCTCGAGAGTGCCGGTAGCCACGCGCGGATCCCAGGCGAGGTGGATCGTGCCGGACTCTGTGGTCACCGACACCGAACCCTCTTCGCGGTGCTCTGCCTCGCCCGCGAGAATCCAGTGAAGCCGGTGCGGTGACTGTACGGCGTGCGGCCCGCCAGTCCAGGAGTCCCGGACCTCGATGAGCCCACCCGTGCGACTGAGCACGGCGCGGCGCCGCCATCGGGTGGCTGCCGCGCGGGGGTAGGCCCTGGAAAGCTCGGCATCGAAGGTCACCTCGGGGCCATCGAGCTCGACGCCGACCTCGCTGCGGTACTCCGCGCCGGGCTCTTGGACGTAGCCGCAGATCTCGGGCACGTTATGCCAGTCGCTGCGGATGTTCCACAGCTCGTAGCGCTGCGGCCCGAAGGTCTCGGCCGTGTACGTCGCCCGGCCGGGGTCGACCAGCACCGGCCGGCCGCGCAGCGCCACGCAGATCGAGCCGACGTCGTTGTGGTTGTGGTTCTCGCCATTGTGCCCGCCCTTGGCGGCCAGGCTCAGCTCACCGCGCTGGTCATGAGCGATCAGGACCTGCGTGGACGCCAGGTAGTGGGACCGCGGCGCGACCGGCGGCTCGGCCGGGCCCTGGGACCAGAGCTGATCCGTCAGCCCCAGCAGTAACCGGCCGAGCCCTTCCTGCTCGCTGACGATCGGCCCCTGCTGTGGGCGACGAGAGAGCGCAAAGCGCCCGGAGCGCTCATCGCCCACCTCACGCGCCCATCGGGACAACAGGTGCCAGGGCAGCTGCTCCCCCAGCCGCGGCCGGCAGTCCGAGAAGCTGAAACACCCGTCACCACCGAGGTACAGGGCGTAGGGAAATCCCACGGTCGCGCGCAGCGACGGGATCTGGCGGGCTTCGAGGCGCCCGCCGGTGGCCGAGGAGAGCACGGCCAGACCCTCGAAGACCCGGCAGGCCCCGTTCCACCAGTAGTCGAAGCCCTCGTCGATGGCGCCATCGGCCGGAATGGCGTCGACGAAGCGATCGAGTCCGGTGATCGCGGTGGCGAGCACGCGAGCGCGGAGCTCGTCATCCTTGATGAGCGCCGCAGCGGCCGTGAGCACGTTCTGGTGGATCCACGGGTTCCAGTTGTGCACGGGGCCGTCCAGGCCCAGCCAGTGCCAGTCCCGTCGTTGCAGGAAAGGTGTGATCACCCGGTGATGGACCTCGACGCGCAGGCGCGACCGCAGGCCGGGCACGTGCTCATCGAGCTGGGAGCCGAGTAGGTGATCGACCCAGGCGAGCTGGGCCGCCACCTCACCGGCGCCGAGATCGAGGTAGGGGTCGTCCACCACGGGCAGCACGTAACCGCGCCGGGCGTAGGCGTCATCGTGAGCAGGCCAGCACCAGGACGACTGCTCACACAGGGTGAGGACGCCGTCGGCGACCTCATCGATCCACTCCGGATCCAGAGTGACGGCGGCAGCGATGCTCGCACGGGAGAGCCGGTGCTGCCGGGCGGCGATCCGGCTCTCGTGCTGGATGCGGTCACCGTCCCGGACGTACCGGCTGTAACCCCGTGCCGGTACCGAGGGCCAGTCCTGGCCCCGGTCCTCCCGGGCGCGCTCCAGCAGATCGGCGACGGTCGCGCGGTGCATCCGGCCACCGTCGATGGCCCACACCGTGCGGTCCTCCGCCGTCGGTACCGGCAAGGCGTGCCGGGGCGGGCCCAAGACCTCGCGTAGCACCTCTGCGGATACCGCTGCTCCCCACGCCTGCTGAAGTGGGCCGGCCTCCGGCTCGTGGTCCATGCTCATCTCCGTTGTCGTCCGCCAGGCGGAGGCTACCTGCCGAAGGAACGTCGCTCGCGGATCTGCTGCCACAGGTAGTCGGGGATGTGGCGATAGAACTCGACGAGCGTGGCCAGGCCACCGTCGATGGCAGCGAGGTTCTGGCGGCCCCGGCGCCAGATGAGCAGCCGATTGCCCTGGATGAGGAAGCTCAGGCCACGGAGGTCGGGCCGCATGAGTCGCTCCATCATGCGGGGGTGGATCACGTCGTAGGCGATGCGTTCGTCGTCGGAGGCCACCCGCCAGGCACGGTTGAACTCATCGTCCTCGAACTCGATGCCGCGACCGAAGAACCGGCGGAAGGCGTTGTCCGGGCTGAGCTCGAGCGAGGGGAGCGCTTCTGGCAGTCCGAGTTCGAGCACGTGGAAGTGGTAGGTGGTGGAACTACGGCTCTTCCCCGAGCCAGAGCTCACGGTGTACTGGTAGTTCCAGGATGCGGCCGGCACGTTGTGGAAGGTGCCCTCCAGGATGAGAGAGGCCCGGCGCGAGCTGCCCGTGTTGAAGACCCCGGCCCGCAAGCCCTGATGCATGGAGCTGGAGCGCTCGGTGAAGCGCCATTGGCGTGCGGCTGCCCATGCCTGCGCCTCCTTCCGCCGTTTTTGGTGGGCGAGGATGCTCCACACGATGGCGCCGACCACCACCGCGATGATGACTATGAAGAAGAAGCCCGCTTCCATCGATCTGCTCCTGACCTGCGTGCCGCCGCTGCCGCCGCGCCGCAGCGCCGGCGCCCCTGCTGCGCCGGTCGACGCAGCCGGTCTCCGACTCTAGCGATCGCGCCAGCCCGGCAGGAGCCGTTCCAGCGCCTCCGGCAGATCGATCGAGTCACCATCACGACCCCCGGCGCCCAGCACCAGCGGTGGCCTGCTCGGCTCGGGGCGCACCCCGCGCACCCGGTCGAGCAACCCCAGGGGCGCGGTGAGCACGTAGAAGTCCCCTGCGGTACTGACTCCTGCACTGCGATCCTGGCGCAGATACCAGCCGCGTAGCGCCGTACGGACGGTTCCACCGCCCCCATAGCCCTTGACCCGCAACTCCTCGGCGTCGAGGCCATGCTGCGCGGCCGCCTCAGCAAAGGCGCGAAGAAGCTGCTCGGCCTGCGCATGCTCGGCGTTCTGGCGCGCCTGAAGCCGTTCGGCGTGCACCCGTGCCGCCTCGGTGCGCTGCTCGGCCCAGTCCTGACTCACCCTGGCAGTTTCCCATGAGTGCGCGCAGGCCCTCCCGGCAGCGGCCGGGAGGGCCTGCGAGTGGCGCCAGCGCTCAGTCGAGTTCGCTGGCGAGCTCCTGGTCGTAGAGATCCTCGAACTGGGCCTCGACCCGTTCCATCTCGCCACGCACGTCCACATCGGAGGTCAGGATCTGCTGGAGGGTCTGGGCGAGTTCCAGGTCACCGCCGGGCAGGAAGAGCCGGGCGAAGTCCTGCACGCGGGTGCGCTCGAGCTGGTCCACCGCCGTCTCGAACAGGGGGTTGTCCGCGTAGACCTCGCTCATGTCCGCGTCCTGGTGGGAGGGCACGTAGCCGGTGGCCGCCGAGAAGGTGGCCTGCGATTCCGCGGAGGTCATGTGGCCGGCGAACATCGCCGCAGCGAGCTGCACATCGGGCGAGGAGGCCGAGGCGATCATCAGGCCCGCCCCTCCGGTGGGCACGACGTTCTCGTCGCCGCCGGCGCCCGTGGGCAGGAAGGCGGTGCCGACCTCGAAGTCGGCGGCCTCGAGGATGCCGCCGAGCGAGCCGGTGGACTGGATGGTCTGACCGGCCACACCCGAGGCGAAGTCATCCTGCTGGGCGGTGGCGGCCACGTTGGCCCACTCACCGACTCCGGACTGGGCGAACTCCAGCGCCTCGACGGTCGCGTCGGAGGTGAGGATGGAGAAGTCCCACTCATCGGACCATCCACCGCCCTCACCCCACACCAGGTTGGCCAGAGCCCACGCCGGGTACTGGTCCTGCGGCGGGAAGGCGAAGCCGGACTGGGCGAGGCCGGCGTCGACGATCTGCTGGGAGATCTCGGCCACCTCTTCCCAGGTCTCCGGTGGGCTGTCGATGCCGAGTTCCTCGTAGAACTCCACGTTGTAGTAGAACAGCGGGGTGGAGCGGGCGTAGGGCACGCCGTAGTGGTAGCCCTCGTACAGGTAGTCCTCGTACAGCGCCTCCACGTAGCCGCTCACGTCGACCTCTGCCGCCTCCAGGACGTCGTCGGCCGGGACCAGCATGTCGTTGAGGTACGGCAGGAACCACGTGGCGTCGGACAGCACGATGACGTCAGCGCCCGAGCCACCACCGGTGAGGAACCACTGCTGGGTCTCCTCGTAGTTCGCACCCGAGGTCACCACCTCGACCTCGATGCCGGTCTCCTCGGTGAACTGCTCGATCAGTTCGGCCTCCACATCAGCCGACCCACCGGGGTGGTTCGTGGCGAAGACGATGGAGTCGGCCGGCTCCACCTCGGACCAGTCGATGCCGTCGCTGCCGGCGTCGCCGCCGTCAGCGACATCGCCGGTGGCGTTGCCGCCGTCCTCGGATCCATTCCCTCCGGAGGTGTCCGGCCCGCCGCAGGCGGCGAGGAGCAGGGCTCCTGTGACGACGGCGGCAACGGCGGCGGTGCGCCGGCTTCTGGTGATGCGCATGGGTGTTCCTTTCACTTGACAGCGCCCTGGGTCAGGCCCGCGACGATGTATCGCTGCAATGCGGCGAAGATGATGAGCATGGGGACGATGACGAGCACGGCGCCGGCCATGAGGATTCCGTAGCTCGAAGTGGTGTCCTCGATGGAGCGCAGCAGGTTCAGCCCCACCGGGAGAGTCATGGTGTCGACCCGATCCGTGATGATCAGCGGCCACAGGAAGGAGTTCCACTCGTTCACGATGGTCACCAGTGCCACGGTGGCGATCGCGGGCGTGGAGACCGGCACGGCGATCTGCCACAGCTTGCGCAGGTGGCCGGCGCCATCGAGCTCGGCGGCCTCGAAGAGTTCGATGGGGAGCGCCTTGAAGTGCTGGCGCATCAAGAAGGTGCCGAAGGCGGTGCCGAGCCCCGGCAGGATGATTCCCCAGAGCGTATTGACACCGCCGAGGGCACTGATGGTCATGTAGTTCGGCAGCATCGAGACCTCGGCCGGAACCATCAGGGCCACGAGGATCCCGAGGAAGATGATGTTTTTCCCGCGCACGTTGATGAAGACCAGGGCGTAGGCCGTGGTCACCGCCAGCAGGACCTTCACGAACCCGCCCACCGCGGTCACGATCACCGAGTTCCGCAACAGTCGTAGCAACGGCACCCGGTCGGCCACGGTCTCGTAGTTGGCCGCGGTGGGGTCCTGCGGCAGCAGGCTGGGACTGAGCGTGACGATCTCGTTGAGCGGCTTGAAGCTCGAGGAGAGCATCCACACCAGGGGCAGCACGATCACGAGCAGGGCCACCAGGATCGGCAGATAGCCGGCCAGCATGGTGTCGGCGAGGTTCCGGGGCTGGAAGGCTTTGCGCCATTCGGCTCGGGCCGGGGGGATCGGGCGGCCCGAGGACGTGAGAGAGGCCGGAGCATTCGTGCCGCTGCCCGGGCGGGGCGCGGTGGTGGGCTCGTGGCTCATCAGTAGTGCACCCGCCTCTCCACGTAGCGCAGCTGAATGGCGGTGATGACGAACAGCGTGAAGAACAGGACGACGGCGATGGCGGCGGAGTATCCGGCCCGCTGGTACTGCCCGAAGGACTGCAGATAGATCTCGAAGATGATCGTGTTCGTGCCGTGCCCGGTGGGCGTCATGATGCGCAGGATGTCGAAGGCCTGGGTCATCGAGAAGATGATGTTCGTGACGAACAGAAAGAAGACCGTGGGCGTCAGCAGCGGCAAGGTGATGGAGAAGAAGCGGCGCACGGCTCCGGCTCGATCGATCATGGCGGCCTCGATGAGATCGCGCGGGATCGACTGCAGGCCGGCGAGGAAGACGACGGCGCAGTAGCCGAGGTTCTTCCAGACGTACACGATGATGACCATCACCAGGTTCCAGTCGGCATCGAGTTTCCAGGCTGGGGAGTCGATGCCGAAGACGGCGAGGATGTGCATCAGGGCGCCGCGGTTGGGATCGAAGATGAAGTCCCACACCAGTGCCACGCCCACCCCGGAGAGCACATAGGGCGAGAACACCGCGGTGCGCGCGAAGGTGCGCCCCGGGATCTTCTTGTTGAGCACCAGCGCAATGAGCAGGCCGAGGATCATCGACCCGACCACGGCGCCGGCGGTGAAGATGCCGGTGATCCGCCAGACCTCCAGCCCGGAGGGTGAGGTGAAGAAGCGGATGTAGTTGTCGAGACCGATCGGCGTGGCGCGCGGTGAGCCGAGGCGCCAGTTCAGGAGTGAGAACTCCATGTTCCGGATCAGCGGGTAGTAGATGAAGGTCAGGATCAGGGCGATGTTGGGCCCGGCGAAGAGCAGGAAGAGTGACCAGTTCTTCGCGCTGCGTTTGCGAGCGGCGCGTCTGCGGTGCGCATCGCGCTCGGTGGACGAGGGCGGAGCGGGCCGGGGAGCAGCGTCGTGGCTGGCGGCCGCGGTCTGAGGCGTGATGACGGCGGCCGATGAACGCGTATCTCCCACTCGCGTTCCTCCTCCCGCATCCTGATGGCACAGCCGTGTTCCTGACGACGCTTCACTGTGCACCGCGAAAGGACGCGGAAGGTTGCCATCCATTGACCATCGGGTGAATCTCGGGTCAAGAAAGCTACCCGTTCCGGTCAAGTGGGGGTGCAGCTACGGCTGGTGCGCCGAGCTGGTGGCAGGCAGGCGAGCCTGCCGCAGTCAGAACCCGACGACGGCTCCTGGATCGAGACGAGCCCGAACGCGATCTCCGGGGTTGAGCGTGCCAGGGGCGTGGGCTGAGGCGATGGCTGTGGCCAGCTGGCCGCCGGGTAGCGCAAGATCCACCTCCAGCCGGCCGCGCACGAAGCGCGTGGCGAGCACCTCCAACTCGATGCCGGAGTCCGGGGAGACCTGGAGCGCTCCGGGGGCCAGAGCGAAGGTTGAGTCCCGACGATCCAAGTTGACGCTGTCGAGCGCCCCGGAACCGGCGAGCGCCCGCATCGTCTCGGCGTCCACGAAGGGGCCATAGCCGAGGAACTCGGCGATCTCCCCCGATTGCGGGGACTGCCACAGCTCGGCCGGTGTGCCGGCTTGAGCGAGGCGACCGTCGATCAGTACCGCGACCCGGTCGGCCACGGTGAAGGCCTCATCATGATCATGGGTGACGTAGACGGCAGTGATCCCGGTGGCGCGCAGGATGCGGTGGAGTTCACCGGTGAGGCGCTCACGGAGTCCGCGGTCCAGGGCCGAGAGCGGCTCATCCAGCAGCAAGAGCCGCGGCGAGGGTGCGAGCGCTCGGGCCAGGGCCACTCGCTGGGCCTGCCCGCCGGAGAGTTTGGTGACCGGTCGGTCGCCGTAACCGTCGAGGCCGACGAGTTCGAGCAGTTCCGCCACCCGCGCGCGACGCTGCTCGCGGACGAGGTCACTCAGCCCATAGGCGAGGTTGCCGGCCACACTGCGATGCGGGAAGAGCTGACCGTCCTGGAAGAGCAGTCCGAAGCCGCGCCGGTGGACCGGCACCTCGCTCACCGGCTCGCCGTCCCAGAGCAGCTGCCCGCCGGCGAGTGGTTCCAGGCCCGCGATGGCGCGCAGCAGCGAGGACTTCCCCGAGCCCGAGGGGCCGAGCAGCGCCACCACTTCTCCCCCGGCGACGTCGAGGTCCACGCCGTCGACGGCGGTGAAGTCGTCGTAGCGCACCACGGCCTGACGCACGGCCAGGCCGCCGTGCGCAGGCGGGCTGTGGCGCACCGCCGAGCTCGGGGCAGCTGCCTGCTGGTCCTTCACCATCCGGTGGCCTCCTTGGTGCGCAGTCTTTCAGCCAGGCCGATCGCGGTAGCGGTCAGTGCCGCGAGAATCACCGCGGCCGCCATGGCCATGCCGTAGTTCTCAGCTCCGGGACGTCCCAGCAACCGGTAGATGACCACCGGCAAGGTGAGGTGGTCTGGGCGGGAGAGGAATGAGGTTGCCCCGAACTCGCCGAGCGAGACTGCGAAGGCGAAGCCGACGGCGAGGCCCCAGCCGCGCACCAGGAAGGGGCCGTCGACCGTGGCCAGCACCCGCCCGGGTGAAGCGCCCAGCGTGGCGGCGACCTCCCGCAAACGCGGGTCAATGGCCCGCAACACCGGGAGCAGGGTGCGCACCACCAGCGGGGTGGCCACTACGGCCTGGGCGATGGGCACCAGGATCGGTGAGGAGCGCAGGTCCAGCGGCGGGTGGTTCAGGCTGATCAGGATGCCGAAGCCCACGGTCACTGCTGAGACGCCCAGCGGCAGCATGAAGGCGGCGTCGAGCAGGCCGAGGGATCTTCGCCCGAGCAACCCGCGCGGGCGGCGTGAGAGCAGCACGGCCACCAATGTGCCGACGACGACGGCAATCAGTGTGGCGTCTACGGCGGTCCGCAGGGAGTTCCCGGCCGCCTCCATCACCGAGACGTTCAGAGCACGGGTCGAACCCGGGTCAGCGAGGTTGCGATAGTTCTGCAGCCCCCAGCTGCCGTCGGGCTCCTGGAAGGACCGCCCCACCAGGGTGAGGATCGGGGTCGCGATCAGGCCGATCACGGTGCCGGCGGTGACCACGGCCGGGACGAGGTCCGGGCCGAGGCGGGGCAGCCGCCTGCGGCCGGTGCCAGATGCCGGGCCGCGGTCACGGTTGAGTAGCCGCAGCGGTGCCGCTGCTTCGGTGCGCAGGCTGAGTGCGCGCTCCTGGCGTTTCCGGCTCGCCGCAGCGACCGCCAGCGCCAGGGCGACGACCACGACCTGCACCACCGAGAGCACGGCGGCCGCGCGCAGATCGAGGAACTGCACGGTCTGGAGGTAGATCTCGGATTCGATGGTGCCGTAGCGGATCCCGCCGAGCGTGATCACGATCCCGAAGGCTGTGGCACAGAACAGGAAGACCACGGAGGCGGCCGAGGCGATCGCCGGCCCCAGCGCCGGGAGCGTGACCGTGAAGAAGGCCCGCGCCGGTGAGGCACCCAGGGCGCGGGCCGCCTGCTCGGTGCGGGGGTCGAGCCGCGCCCAGAGCCCGCCGACCGTGCGCACCACCACCGTGTAGTTGAAGAACATCAGGGCGAGCACGATGGCCGCCATGGTCCGGTCGAGTCCGAGGAAGCCGAGCGGACCGCCCTCACCGAGCAAGGCGCGGAAAGCCGCGCCGACCACCACGGAGGGCAGCACGAAGGGCACCGAGACCAGGCCGCGCACGAAGCGCTGCCCGCGGAAACGGCACCGGTAGAGAACATAGGCACCGGGCAGCCCCAGTGCCAGCGCGCCGACGGTGCCGAGGAAGGCCTGGGCAAGGGTCTGGCGGATGACGCGCCAGGTGCGTGACCGGGAGAAGACGTCGGCGAAACCGCCGAGGTCCACTCCCCCGGTCACGCCGTCGGGGAAGAAGCCCCGGCCCACCAGGGAGAGCACCGGATAGGCGAAGAACACCGCGAGGAAGGTCAGCGGCACAGCGGCCGCCACCCCCCAGAGTGCCCACGTGCCGATCCGGCGCCCCCGCGCCTGGTGAGGCAGCGTCACCCGATCACGATCTCCATCCACGAGTCGATCCAGTTCTCGCGGTTCTCTTCGATTTCCGCGTAGTCCACCTCGTGGGGCGCGGGTGCGATCTCGGCGTGCTCGGCCCACTCCGCCGGCAGCTCGGCTTCCTCAGCGACCGGGAACACGAACATGGTCTCCGGGATGGCTTCCTGGGCTTCGATGGTGAGCAGGAAGTCGATGAAGGCCTGCGCCCCCTCCGGGTTTTCCGCCCCGGTGATGACGCCGGCGTACTCCACCTGACGGAAGCAGGTCTCCAGCATCGCGGCGGTGGTGGGCTCGCCGTCGTCGTCGAGGATGTAGGGCGGGGAGGAGGCATAGGACAGCACCACGGGGTAGTCACCGCCGTGGGCGGTGAACTCCTCGTAGTAGGCCTGCGACCAGCCATCGGCCACCAGCAGGCCATTGGCGGTCAGGTCCTCCCAGTAGCCTTCCCAGCCGTCGGTGCCGAAGTGCCCGACGGTGGCGAGCAGCATGGCCAGGCCAGGGGTGGAGGAGGCGGCGTTGGTGACGACGGTCAGGTTCTCGTAGTCCGGCTCGACGAGGTCGTCGAAGGTGGTGGGAACGGCGAGCTCGGACTCCTCGAACCACGCCAGGTCCACGTTCAAGCAGACGTCACCGAAGTCGATAGGGGTGAGCTCCTCGGCAATGACGAGGTCCTCGGCGCCCGCGGGGAGGTTCGGTGAGGTGTACGGCTCGAAGACCCCGGCCTCGAGCGCGCGCCCGGCGAAGGCATTGTCGATGCCGAAGGCCACGTCCCCGAGCGGGGAGTCGGCGGTGAGGATGAGCTGGGCGCCGACCTCGGCGTCAGCCTCATGGATCTGCACCGTGTAGCCGGTCTCCTCCTCGAAGGCTTCGAGGAGTTCGGGGTGGCCTTCGAAGAGTGAGAAGGAGCTGTGGGAGACCACGCGCACGACGTCGTTCGCCGCGCCGTCGGCGGCGCCGTCGTTCGCGTCCTCGTCAGCGTCTTCCTCGGCGGCTTCGGGGGTGGTGGCGTCTTCGTCGGGCGATTCCTCATCGGAGCCACCCAGGGTGCAGCCGACGAGCGCGAGCGTGGCGCCCACGGCAATGGCCAGGCGCCCCAGAGGTCGGGCGGAGTGGTGCGGTGGGCGCGTGATGCTGGTGTTCATGGTGTCCTCCCAGACGTGCAGGAGGGCCCACGCGGGCGCGGTTGCGCTCGCGTGGGGAGAGAATTCCCGACTTCCTTCGCCGGTCCTAACCGGATCAGGTTCGAGGGTCTGCGGTGGTACCGCACTCTCAGCGCTCTGGTTGGCCACTCCGTGCGTGGCCAGGCGCTCCCCTGTCGTTCACGGGCAGTGTAGCCACTCAATCCACCGGGAGAACGACGGCGTCACTCTCCAGCCCGCCGTCCCCGGCCTCATCGGCGTCCGGATCCTCCCAGACTTCGATCAGTTCGAAGGTGTGCTCCCCAAGCGTCGCCCGCCCGCCGACGGTGAGGTCGGCGCTCTCCACGGAGCCGCTGACCTGGAACTCGAGCATGATCGAGTCGTCCCAGATGTTCGAGGCCACCAGACGGCCCTCGGCATAGGGGGTAGGTGTGTTGGCTCGGAGGCGGATGGCGCCGTCGGGCATGTCGCCGGCCTCCTCGGGACCATTCTCGGCAGTCTCGGCCGGCTCCCGGCTCGGCGTAGACGGCTCCGGGTCCGCGCTCTCGGTGCAACCGGATGCGAGCACCAGGCTCACAGCAGCGACAAGGCACAATCTCGGCAGTGTGCGCATGACGGCCCCCTCCACTCAGATGCGTCAGGGAGACTCTGAGGACGCCCCGATGCGAGCATAACCATGACCTACCGGTTCTTCTGGATGGCGGTGAACTCACCACGGACCCGAAACTTCGGGCGGCCGGGATAATGCCAGGATGGGGACCTCCGGAAGCAGCCTGATCATGGTGATAGTGCTGCCTTTCCTCGTGCTCGGCGCCGGAGTGCTGGGTCTGGCGGTCTTCATGGGCCTTCGCGCCACCCGCGGGTTCCGGGCGGAGTGGCGGCGTCACCGCCGGAACCGACGGGCGAGACCGCGCGCGTGGGCCGACCACCGGCAATGGACGTACACCCCGGAAGTCCCCCACCCCCCTCTTACCTCCGCACTTGCCATCTCGTATCCGCGCGGTGCGAAGCGGTATACCGAGGTCATCGAGGGCGCGGTGCGCGGGGTGCCCGCCGCTTCATGGATCCAGACCGAATGGCGCAGTGATACCCCACACCGCGGCGAGTTCTCCCGCCAACGTGTGGCGGCGCTCCACGTGCCGTGGAGCGTGCCTAGGATCTCGCTCACGCCCTCGGTCGACGAACTCAGTCACTCCGTGAACTCCAGCGTCAACGCCGCGACGCGCGTCGTCCTCGAGGGGGACCGCTTCAACCGTGCCTGGTTCGTCAGTTCGGACGATCCACGCACGGCCTCAACAGTGCTGCACCCGCGCACGATGGAAAGGCTCCTGCTCCCCGACGCTCTCCCGGCAGCCGGCGCGCAGCTCAGCCACGAGAAGACACACGTGAGGTTCATCGGGCGGCATCTTTACGCGTGGCGTCCCTATCGCACCGACGTCAACAACCTCGACGAACTCTTCCGCCTCCTGGGCGACCTCTACGACCTCACGCCCGACCACGTCCGGCAGGACCGGGGGCCAGACGACAGGCCGTAGGTTCGTCCTGGCGGGGGTGTCCTCACCACCCTTCGAGCCACCTGGCGTGACAATGGGCGCATGGGGTCCTCAGCTGGCGATGTCCTGGTCATCGGACTCAGCGGGCTGTTCCTGGCCGCGGCCATTGGCATGGTGGTGCTCTTCCTGCTCAGTGGGCGCGCCGCGCTCCGCAAGCGACGGGCCACTGCCACGCGCCGGCGCCGCCATCGCGAGAGTGACGCCCGAGCGTGGGCGGCCGAGCGCGGGTGGCTCCATCACGAGGGTGATGATGAGCTGATCTCGGCTCTTCCCTTCGAGGCCCTGCATCGCGCGCTCTGGCGGCGCGCCAGGGACCTCGTCCGGGGCAGCTACCACGGCACCCAGGCGTCATCGTGGGTACTCGAATACAGCCATCGTGCCGAGAACGCCTCCATCAGCGTCACCCAGCATCGTCGCCTGGTGGCTCTCCAGCATGACCACACGCTCCCACGCGTTGACCTCCATCCCGTCCGTGGGCCAGAAAGCCTCGTGCGGGGTTTGCTGGCGCGCTCTCGGCGGGTCAAGCTGGGGATTCGCGAGTTCGACAGGCGGTGGTTGGTCCTGACCAAGGATCCGGACGGCGCCCAGGCCCTGCTCCATCCCGGCATGGTCGAGCGTCTCCTCCAGTCCGATCTCGCGGAGCGAGACTCGCTGGTACGCAACCCCACCGCAGAACCGATCTCCATCGCCTTCGCCGGCCAGCAGGTCCTGGCCTGGCAGGGCAGCCGCACCGACGTCGAACACCTCGACGAGGTG
The DNA here is from genome assembly GCF_003752405.1 of Bogoriella caseilytica. Taxonomy (NCBI): domain Bacteria; kingdom Bacillati; phylum Actinomycetota; class Actinomycetes; order Allobogoriellales; family Allobogoriellaceae; genus Allobogoriella; species Allobogoriella caseilytica. The sequence continues at coordinate 1,125,765 of NZ_RKHK01000001.1, forward strand.
CTGGCGATCCTGCACGACGTCCACCAGCTGGTCCCCCGCCACCCGGGCAGACGGACGTCCCATTGAGCGAACCTCGTAGCGGCGAGCACCGCGAGGTCGCGCCCCCCCGACGGGGTCACCCACCACAGTCTGGCTAATTGCCGTCCACCTCGTCGTAGCTTTCACTGACGGGGACGGCATTGAGCCGGAAGCGGGCCCAGGCTTCGATGTCCACCGCGTCCTGGCCGGTGCCGGCCCAGACCACCGTGACCAGACGTACCGCCCCGACGCCGTCGGGGTCAGGGACGCGCGACTCATCGCCCAGGAGGTTGCGTACCAGCTGGGTGCCGTCCTCACCTTCCTCGCCCCGCACGGCATAGTCGATGGGCATGACCCAGTCGTCGTCGGTGCGCAGCGCCACCTGTGCCGCGCCGGACCCGAGGGCCAAGGTGTTGTAGTTGCGTCGGATCTGGGTGTGGCCTTCATCGCGCCCCTCGGACCGGTAGGTGTTCGGGAACCGAACCTCAGGATCTTCGTCGAGCTGCTCGATTCGCAGAGTTCCCACCAAGAAGTCGCCCCGCTCGACCACGGAATGCGCCGAGACCCGCCATCCGCCGAACTCCACGGCGTCGTATCCGTAGGCTTCAGGGAGCTCGAGTTCGTCCTCGTCGACCTCGCCGTCCTCTGCTGCGAGGATCCGCCGCCCCTCGAACAGGATCTCCACCCGGCGGTTCTGTGCCCGCCCGTCCGCGGAGGAGTTTGACGCTCGTGGCTCGGAGTCCCCTAGCCCTTCGGTGCTCACCTGATAACCCTCACCCAGGAGGCCCACCAGTTCGTCACCGACCGAGGTGGCCCGGAGTTCGGACAGCTCGTGGTTGTCCGCATACGCATCGGTCGGCACGTCATCCGTATGCCCGATGACGTGGATCTCCCCGCCCTCGGAGTATCCTTCGATCTCTGCAGCAGCACGCTCCAGGGCGCCACTGGCGTCAGATCCCAGCTCATGCTCATCGGGCCCGAAGAGCACATCGGATGTCAGGGTGACGGTGATCTGTTCGTCCTCTTCTTCGACCTCGGCGGAATCATCGCGACTGATCGTGCGCGCGCTCAAGGAGAAGACCGGCGCCGCCTCGTCCGGCAGGTCCAGCTCCTCCGCAGCCTCCTCGAAGAGCGATCCCGCCTCGACCACGGGCACCTCAGCGACATATCCGAGCGCTGGGATAAGGACATCCACACTCGACGACTCAGGCGCCGGATGAATGGACACGCTCCGGGAGCCGTCGTCGGTCCTGGACAGCATCGCGAAGATGTTGTTGCCCTGGATCGCGGTCGGCAGCACCTTCCGCTCCTCAAGATCAATCAGGCGCAGCCCGCCCGCCTGGCCGGAGTATCCGACCCGGCCGCCAGCAAGCATGGAGTTCGACACGGGCTGGCCCGCGTCGTTCTCCTCGACGAATCGGTAGTCCACGACCAAGGCGCTGAACTCGCCGTCAGTCTCGACCGCGTGCACGCCGATCTCGACCTGGTAGTCCTGCAGTTCCCGCACCAGGGTCACCGCGGCCTCAGGCTCCGGTTCGGGCTCCTCGGTGGGCTCCGGCGTCGCCTCCTGCTCGTCGGTGGGTTCCTCCGTCGGCGCCGGGCTGGGCTGGGGCGGCTCCGGGTCTGCACTACTCGTACAGCCAGCCGCCAGCACCACACTTGCAGCAGCGACAACGCCCCATCTCGGCAGTGTGCGCATCACAGCCCCCCTTCCCTCAGATGCAACGCAAGACCTCTGAAATGGACCACACACGAGCATAGCGAGAGCCCACTATGGGTCCCTCACGCTGATCAGTTGTCTTGGATATCAATGCTGGCGTCAATGATGCGGGCGACGTCCTCATCCAACTCGCTGCTGAGGCCCTGCGCGACGGTTCCCTTGTTGGCGCCGCCATGCACACCCAGGTGACGCCCTCGTGAGCGGCGCCGTCCGGGCCCTGCCAGGTGTCACGGTGGCGCAGGAAGGTCGCGCCCTCCGATTCACGCTCGGCATCCGCCTCGTGCTCCCGGGCGGGACGGTCATCGACGGCCACCGTCTGGACGTTTCAGAGCTACCGAAGGGTGCGATGTTGAGACTTCGAGTGAGGCCATCCATCGCACCGACCGCGCCAGCACCGCCCCGTCCTGTTCCCCGGGCCCCTCGGAACGGCACAATGGCGAGGTGGAGTCCCTTGCACTGATCGCGGTCATCATCGGGGGACTGCTCGCCCTCGTGTTCGGGCTGGGACTGCTCGCGCTCTTGGTGGTGGGCATGCGATTCGCCACCCGGGACCTGCGCGCGCAGTGGCGCCGGGGCCGCCGCAACCGTGCAGCCGACCCGCGCGACTGGGCAGCCCACCGTGGGTGGCAATACACCGCAGACCAGGAGCATCCGCCACTCGGTGTCGACACTTTCCTTGGAGCGCACGGGAGATGGAAACAGTACGCCGGGATCGTTCACGGGACGGTGCGCGCCTTTCCGGCGGCCTCGTGGATCCAAGCTGAAGGCCGCGGGAATACTCGGCAACCGGTCGAGGTCTACCGCCACCGGGTAGCCGCGCTGAAGCTACCTTATGAACTCCCGCGTGTGTCCCTGGTGCCTGCCGAGGATCCGATCAGCCGCTCGGTGGCGAACCGGCTGAACGCCGAAAGGCGGGTGGTGCTCGAGCACGCACACTTCAACGAGGTGTGGTTGGTGACGGCGGACGATCCCCGCAGCGCCTACTCCGTGCTCGACCCGCGCATGATGGAACGACTCCTCCAGCCCGACGTCGCCCCTCGCCCTTCACTACGAGATCCCGGGCGTGACCAGACCAGGATCCGCCTCATCGGCAACTACCTGGTGGCTTGGCGCAGCCTGCGGACGGACGTTGATCACCTCGATGACCTTTTCACCGTGCTCGGCGACATGTCTGCGCTCATGCCTGATCACCTCTGGCAGCCCAGGGATCGCTAGCCGCTGGGCGCGTTGCGCTCCGCCCTTCCGCCCACCTGGCGCCGCAGGCCTATCCATCACGGCTCGATCGAGTAGCCAATGCTCGCTCGCCCGTCGCGCACCGACGAAGCGATCGCGAGCACGGTGAACTCACCGTCGCTGCTTGTGGCCCGGCACCGGACCTCGTACCACGCCTCTGGCGGCATGGGACCCGGGCAGTCAATGGAGGCTTCAATACCCTCCAACGAGTGCGCCGCGCCCATACGCTTACCTCAGCCTCTAGTCCGTGCCGACGACGATGGACTCATCGATGGTCCGCGCCACGTCCTCATCGAGATGAGAGGACACATACTGGATCATCGCGGCGCTCGTTCCGCCGTCGTAAACGCCCCAGGTGACCGCGTTGTACTCCGTGCCGTCGGGCCCTTCCCAGACGTAGCGATGACGCACGAAACTGCGCTCGTCCGCGTTGCGCTCGGCGTCGACCTCCCGCTCCCACGCGGGCCGGTCTTCCAGGTCGACGGTGCGGAACTCCTCGTAGGCGCCCATGTTGGCCAGGGTGAGGAACCTGCTCGGGCCGTCCATTGCTGTGGTGGCGCCCTCGAGCTCGGGCGCGATCAGTACCTGGGTGGTGACGCCCTCGCCACCGGCCTCGCCGTCGCCGTCCTGGTAGATCAGCTCCCACATGCTGCTCTCAGGCGCCTCGACCTCGACGAGATCATCGGGAATATCCACCTGCACAATCCCCTCGGAGACGCTGTCATAGCCTTCGCGAGCAGCATCCTCCGCGTCGCCGGAACACGCCACCAGGGAGAGGGAGACGCCCAGAGCTGCCACCGAAGCAAGCGAAAGACGGCGCAGCACTCGTGAGGGGGTGCGCGCCGGGCGCGCAGAGTCTCGAATCGTCATGGTCAGATCGTCTCATCCGCCCGCGGAGAGGCAGTCCTCGTTGGTGACCTGGCTGCGCTGACCGGGGTTGTTCGGATCCTCACCGCCGAGGAACCACGCATCAACCAGCTCGCCCGTGCTGGAGGTCGACGTGGTCTCCCGGCTGAAGTCGGCCAGGATCAGGTCCACGTTCGGGCCGGTGGTAGACGACTCGGAGGTGTTGGCGTAGATCGCCCCGTGCGCGGTGGCGTCTTCGAAGAGCATCTGCTGCACGGGATCGTCAGAGGCTCGACCTGGCCAGAAGAGTTCGGCGCCGTCCCCTGAAGCGAGAGCGCTGGCCAGCATGTCGGCACGCAACACGCCTGTGACTCCACCGAGCCACTCTTGGGCAACCTCCCGGTTGCCGTCGTTCACCTCGAGAGTGACGTCCGTCACCAGCGTGCTCGAGTCGAACTCTCCGTCGAGACGTGCTTGGAAGCCGGCGCTGTAGCTGGAGTCTTGCCAGCCGAAGCCATCCTCTCCATGGCCCAGCCCGCTGCCGCCGTCACTACTTCCGGGGATGTCGATGCCACCTATCAGGTTGGACGCGTCCAACGCGAAGACGCTGCCGCTCTCGTTGACGGTCTGGAGCCGCACCTCGGTGAGTTCACCGGTCGCATTGTCGTAGCTGATGTGCACCGCACCGGTGCTGGTGCTGAAGCTCCCGCCGGTCAATCCGAGCAGGTACCCCTCCCAGTCGCCGCCTGACTCGAAGGCCATGGACAGGGTGGTCTGGCCTGCCTTCTCCCCGGTCTCGTGGGTCTGGATGGTGATGCTGTCATCGATTCCGTAGGAGCCTTCGACGCTGCCGACGCCGAGACTGAAGGGCGCATTTTCACCCGGCTTGGCGCTCAAACCGAGGGAGCCGCTCACCTCGTTGGCGCTGTTACCTGTGTAGGACGTCGAGTCCGGGGCACGAGTGAGGTGAGACCAGCCGTCGTCGGGGGAGTCGTCGCACCAGAAGCAGAGGAAGTCACCGGTCGCCCTGGCCGCACCCTTCGTGCCTTCCCAGACGCTGCCGATAAAGCCACGGTCCTCCACCTCGGCGTAGTGCTCTTCGAAGCTGGGCATGAAAGCGTCGAAGGCGGCCTGGTCTTCCAGGTTCCACGTTTGGACGACCTCAGCGCCCACCTGGCGGGCGAACTCCGCCTGGCCACCGATGTTGGTGCCACCGTTTTTCGACCTGTACGACAGGTCGACTCCGGCGGAGAGTTCACCGTTAATGCCCTCGGCGAGGTGAACCTGGTAACTGCCATCCGACATCTGCTCGACCGTGTAGGCCGCGTGGTCGCCCACCGATCCTCCGACGCGTGCCACGCGCCAAAGACGCACACCGGCACCGGTATCGGTCGCCCGGCTCTCGGTGGAGCTGGAGAAGCGACAAACGGGGGGTTCGTCGCGCGGGTCGGATTCGTTCTCGTGGGCGCTCTGATCCGAGCCAGAGCCACATCCCAGGGATGAATCGGAGATCTGCTCGATCCGCTGGCAGATGCTGGTCGCGATGGAACTCCCCCAGGGAGTGGCCGCACCGATGACAACGACCAGAAGTGCCGCGGCAACGATGATGATGCCGAGGTGCTCGACGGCTGCGAATCCGCGCTCACCCCGCCGGGACGACACGTCGTCGGCTACGCCCACGTGTTCAGCGCCCGCTCGTTGCCTGGTCATCGTCTCCACCTTTGACTCTCGGATTTCTCACATGATCCTAGGAGCAGTTGTCTGCTCGGAGTTCTTCGCGCACACCTGGATTCGCCGGGTCCCGATCACCGAGGTAGACGGTCTCGACGTGTTCACCGCGGCTAGACATGGAGGTCTCCAAGTAGCCACCTGAGCCGAAGAACAGATCCACGCTGCCGCCGGAGTGCGTGGTTTCCGTGCTGGTGTCGTACAGGGAAGCGTGAGCTTCGGCCTCGTCGAAGAGCATCTGCTGCACCAGGTCATCGGAGGCTTCGCTGGGCCAGAAGATGGAGGGCGCCGCCGCTCCGCCAAAGTCCTCCGCGCCGTCGCGCAGATCGTTCCTCATGCCGAAGAATCCCGGGTTCTCGGTGGCGCCGGTGAGCCACTCGGAGGCGAGGTCCCTGTTCTCGTCCGTGATCTCCAGGGTGACGTCGGTGACCAGAGAAGAGGAGTCGAGAGATTGCTCAGTGCGACCGTCGAGGCCCAGGCTGTTGCTGGAATCTCCGCTAGTGAAACCGTCCGGGCCCATCGTGCCTTGCTGGCCCGGCAAGTTCATGCCGCTGATGAGACGCGACAGGTCTCCGGCGAAGTGGCTGCCCGATTCGCTCACAGACTGGGTCCTGATCTCGGCTAGCTCTCCGGTCTGTGAATCGAAGGTGACATGGACGGCGCCGGACTGCTCTTCAGACCTACCTCCGGCGAAACCGAGCAGCGATCCTTCCCAGGCGTTGCCGCTCGAGCTGGTCAGGGTCAGCGTGGTGAGGCCTTCCTTCTCACCCTCGTGGTGCTGTTGCACTGACACCTGCTGGCTGAATGAGTCGTTTGCCTCGATCGAGCCAATGTTGAGGTTGATCGGCAGCCCGTCCAGAGCGTGGCGCGCTGCGACACCTCCGCTGAGATCCGCACTCACGTCTCCGTTAAACGTGGTGGAGTCCGGGGCCTGAGTCAGATGCGACCAGGTTTCCTCGCCCGAGTCCTCACACCAGAAACACAAGGTATCGGCTGCCTTGCGGCCGGCCCCCTTGGCGCCTTCCCAGAGGCTGCCAAGGACGCTTCGCTCTTCAACCTCAGCGAACTGCTGCTCGAATCCGGGCATGAAATCGTTGAGTGCGTCTTCATCTTCGAGGGTGAAGGTGTGTACCGCATCGGCACCCGCATTGAGCGCGAGCTCGATATTGCCCCCGAGCTTGTCCTTGCCGCCCTTCTTCCCGACGGAGGCATCGAGGCCCACATCGAATCCGCCCTCGATCCCTTCAGCCAGGTGGACCTGAAAGGTGCCGTCCGAGAAACTTTCGATGGTGTAGGCGGCGTAATCCTCGGCGTTGGCACCGATGGTCAGGACGCGCCATGGACGCACCTCGGCGTTGGCCTCGGCGCTCTCATGCTGGGTCGTGGTGTCAATCCGACACACAGGGGGCTGCTGGCCTGGCCCACCTGGGCGGATCACGGAGTCGGACAGATCGACCGAATCGTCCGAGCCAGGGGCCTCGCTCGACCCGGAACAGCTGGTGGAGCCGTCAGAGAGTTCCTCGAGACGGTCACACAGCGCCGAGGTCACGCTATTGCCCAGCGGCGTCATCGCTCCCAGGATGACCATCACCAGAACACCCGCAACAAGCAGAATGCCGAGGTGCTCGACGGCGGCGAATCCGCCCTCGCGCCTCACGCGTGACGACGTCGATGATTCGGACGCCGTCGACAGACTGCTGGCGTGTCCCTCCCCCTGCTGCTCCATGGTCCCCTCCTGCGTGATGTCGGTTGGGCGCGTACTGCGCCGGTCAGCCGGTCAGCCGGTCAGTCTCGGTTCAGTCTCGAATGGATTGATGTCGGGAATAGTCCAGCCGATACCGCTGCCGAACGGGTTGGTATAGCAGGTTCCCCCGATCCTCCAGCCGATCTGTCCGCTCTGGATGCACAGGCCGCTGTTCTGACCAACGTTGACACCGGCCTCAGCTTCGGCTCGCATACGGCTCGAAGTCTTGGCCACAGTGCGGAGATGTTCCACCTCGACGGTGACGGTCTGCTGGATCGGGTCGACGGAAAAGTGCGTGATGCGTGCGTCATTGCGGGCGGCGAACTCCTCCGCCGCAGCACGGATGGCGGGGTTCCATCCCTGTCCGTTCGCCGGCGCGATCACGCTCCAGAAACTGCTGAAACTCGTGGCCGCCGAGTGCTCGTCGTAATGACCTTCGAGGAGGCGATCCCATTCTTGGACCGCGGCGAGCGCCGCAGCATCCGCCGCGGTCTGCGCGTCGCGCTGGTTGGACGAGAAGCTACCGAGCATGGAGATCGCGAGCACCGCGCCGGTCAGGAGAAGAGCCACGACCGGAATGGTGACGAGAGCGACGCCTCCGCGCTCATCCTCGCGCCAGTTCGTCACCGCCTCGCGAATCCGCTCGGTACCCATCTCACCAATCCTCGTCATTTCCCGTGCCGGCCGGATCGCTTCCGGCCGCCCCCCCGACAATGCTGCCGAGATACGACACCCACAACTTAGCGGGGACGGCGGCGTGGTCCTAGGGCCTGCGGGCCTATTACCCGTGGGCCCGGAGCACCATGATGGGGACGCTCTACCCTTGGTCGGCGCTCTCGGTCACGGGGACGTCGAGGAGGCGGAAGCGGCCGAAGGCTTCGATGTCCACCTCGTCCTGGCCGGTGTCGGGCCAGATGACGGTGATCAACCGGATGTCACCGGCTTCCTCCGCCTCCGGGTACGGTGCTTCCTCGCTCGCGAGGTGTCGCGCAACCTCCCCCTCGGAGCCCTCGTCCTCGTCCTCGTCCTCCACGGCGTAATCCATGGGCATCACCCACTCTTCGGCCGTGCGCAGCGCTAGTCGGCCAGCACCGAAGCCCTGGGTGACCGCGCCGTAGCCGCGGCCCGGGTGGAAGTAGCCATCCTGCCCCGGAGGGACGTTGTAGACGTTGTGGAAGTCCACTGCCGAGTCGGCCTCGACCATCTCCACCTGCAAGGTACCTACCAGAGCGCCGTCACGACGGATCACCGATTCAGCCGAGACCTCCCAGCCCTCGAACTCCACCGCCTCGTTGCCCGAGGCCTCCGGGAGTTCGAGCTCATCGTCACCCAGCTCCTCATCGGCGTCCTCGCCGGCGATGACGCGCCGGCCTTCGAACTGGATCTCGACACGCCGGTTCTGCGCCCGCCCATCCTCGCTGGAATTCGATGCCCGCGGCTCGGACTCACCACGCCCTTCGGTGCGCACCTGGTAATCGCCCTCAAGCAGATCCCCCAGCGCGTCACCCACCGACCCGGCCCGCATCTCCGAGAGCTCCTGGTTATCGGCATAGGCGTCGGTGGGCACATTGTCGGTATGACCGATCACGCGGATCTCACCGCCCTCCGAGGAAGCCTGAATCTCCTGCGCCGCGCGCTCCAACACCGCGCCGGACTCCCCGCCGAGCTCGTGCTCATCGGCACCGAAGAGCACGTCCGACGTGAGCGTGACCGTGACCTCCTCGTCCTCTTCCTCGATCTCACTGGAGTCGTCGTAGCTGATGGTGCGGGTGCTGAGCGGGAAGATCGCGGGGTCCGCCGGGGGGTCGATCACCGCCGTTACCTCATCGAAGAGCTCCTCAGCCTCGACCACCGGGACATCGGCGACATAGCCGAGCGCGGGGATGAGGACATCCACGCTCGCCGACTGCGGCGCCGGATGCAGCGAGACCGAGCGCATGGAGCCGTCCTCGGTGAGGAAGTCCGAGGCGATGCGCGGGCGGTCGATCGCGGCCCGGTGGACCGTGCGTTCCTCAAGATCAAGCAGCCGGATCCCGCCGGCCATGCCCTGATAGCCCACGCGGGCACCATTGAGATTCGAGCCAAGCCGGAAACTGCCCAATCGACTCTCGAAGTCCTCCATCTGCTCCTCGGGGACCGTGTAGTCGACCACCAGTGCCGCCAGGTCACCCTCGACCTCGACTGCATGCACGCCGACCTCCACCTCGAAGCTCAGCAACTGACGGGTCACCGTCACCGCAGCCTCCGGATCCGGTTCGCGCTCCTCGGTGGGCTCATCCGTGGGGTCGGACTCGCCGGTGGGCTCCTCGGTCGGCTCCGGTGGCTCCGGTGGCTCCGGATCTGCACTGTTGGTGCAACCGGCCGCGAGCACCATACTGACAGCGGCGACAAGGCTCAGTTTCGGCAGTGTGCGCATCACGGCCCCCTTCGTTCGGATGCAGCGCCGGCCCTCGTGGGTGGACCAAGCGTGAGCATAGCGGAAGGCCCGTGGCGAACGCTGGGCGTTCGACCACGGGCCTTCCGGCGAGCTGCGGAGCAGTGATCAGCCCGCGGCGATCTCAGAGATCCGCTCGCCGATGGCGCTGACGATGTCACCGCCCCAGCCGGTGGCAGCACCGATCACGAGGACGAGGATGATGGCGACGACCACGATGACACCCATGTACTCGATGGCACCCTGGCCGCGCTCGTCACGACGGACGCGCTCGGTGGCTCCGGCCACGAATGCGGCGAGCATGAGCTGAGTTGCGAGAGCCTGTTCGGTGAGCTTCTGCATGATGGTTCCCTCCCTGTCTGGTGCGGCCTCTCGGCCGCCGGGTCTGTGGTTGACAGCAGGATGACCCTGCCGATGACCAGAACACTACGACTGCGCAGCGCCGGCCCCTAGGGTCCGCGGGCCTAACCTGGGGCCCATCATCAGGGGTGGGCCCCAGGACCCACCCCTGAGTGACGGAGCCAGAGGCTGATCGCGCGAGCGCGCGTGCTCACCCCGAGCTTGGCGAAGATCGAGTTGATGTGGTTCTTGACCGTCTTCTCAGAGAGGAAAAGCTTGGCGGCGATTTCTCCGTTGCTCAAGCCCTCCGCAACCAGATCCATCACCTCGGCTTCGCGGGTGGACAGTGATCCGCGTTGCGTGCCAGCCATGCCATCCAACGCAGAAGGGACGCCACTCTTCGCGGCGACCGGAGCTGGGGCACCGTTCAGTACGCTGACCACCGCTGCGCTATCCGGCGATCCGGGAGAGTTCGAGGATTCATGTCGCTGCACGCCGGCAACCACTGCGCTGCCGCGCATGCACGCATGGATGACCTCCACCATCGCGGCTGGACTGAAAGTCCCATGCACCAGGTAGCCACAGGCGCCCGCGCTCATGGCCTCCGAGAGGACCGCGGAATCCTCGGTGTTGGTCAGCATCACCACCGGTACGTGAGGGACGAGGCGCGGGAGCAGCTCGAGCCCGCTGGTCACCGGCATCTGGATATCTAGCAACACCACGTCGACCGCACCATCGGCGGCGAGACGCTCGGCCTCGGCGGCGTCGTCGGTGTCGAGGACCGCGTCAACGCCCTCGACCGAGCCGAGCGCGGACCGCAGGCCGATGCGGATGATGGCGTTGTCGTCAACTGTCAGGATGCGCATAGGCACCTTCCGAGATTACCGGCTGGGGTTCGACTCGGCCGAGAGTCACTCGTGCGACTGTGCCGCCGCCGGTAGCTCGTTCCCACGAGGCATGTCCGCCGCACTCCGCGACGCGGCTCAGCACGCTGCTCAGCCCGAAATGGCCCCGGTGGGCCATCACCTCGGCGACTTCGGTGCCATCTCCGCGCAGCAGCTCAGCCGGCATACCCCGGCCATCGTCAGCCACCACGAGTTCGACGCTCCCCCGGCCACATCCGCTCAGCTCCACCCGCACCCGGCTCGCCTCGGCGTGCTTGCGCACGTTCTCCAGCAGCTCCAGCAGGATCGCCTGCAACTGCGTCCAGCGCTCCGGTTCGAGGCGGCTGATCCCCTGGTCGATCTGCAGGTCGACCTCGATCTCGGTGCGCAACGACCAGCGCTCGACGACGCCGCGTGCCGCTTCTGCCGGCTCGGCCGCGCTTTCGCGCAACTCCACCAGGGTCACGCGGGTGCGCCTGTGCGTCTCGGCGAGCGCCTCCGCCACCGTCCGGACCAACTCTCGGTCTTCCTCGGTGACGTCGGCATGTTCCAGGCGGTCCCGGAGCTCGCGGGTGAGGAGCAGGAGACCGGCCAGATCGCCAGTGACCGAATCGTGGATATCACGCGCCAGGCGCATGCGCTCGGCGGCACTCGCACGGGCCAGCTGTTCCTCCGCGAGCTCTGCAGCGGCGACATCTTGGGCGCGCAAGCTCTCACCCAGCGCACCGCCTCCCCAGGCCATCGCGACCACGCCGAGCACGGCTGCTCCGCTCCACCACAGTCCGTTCCACTCATCCATACCGACCGGCGCCAGAAGCAGGAGGGCGACCGGCAGGGCCATGACAAGAGCCGGCCCCAGGGCGGTGACCAAGCCCCACAGCGCTACGCTGGCGGCGGCGTAGGCCGTCATGAGCGTGGTGTCGAAGTAGAGCGTCATCATGGCAACGGTGACCGCCATGTCGGCCGCGAGCAGCACGCCAGACCGCGAATACATGCCGCCTCGGGTCTCCCAGGTCAGGGCGGGCACGAGGGAGAAGGGCACGGCGAGGGCCGCAGCGAACAACGCCGCCACGGGCGCGCCTTCGATCGCGCCGTAAAGTGCGCCGAAGCCGAGCACCGCCAGACGCACCATGCACAGCACGCGCACCACAGACCGCAAACTGGAGACCGGAGCCCGGGGCGGGCCCGGCAGGTCAGAGGAAGTCACCCAGGACGTCCAGGTTCGCGACGACGATGGAGGCACCGATGAGCAGGATCGCGCCCGGCAGCACCGTGAAGATCATGACCAGCGAGACCATCGGGGCGGCGCGTGCGGCCTTCTGGCGCACCCGCTCGGCGTGCTCACGACGTGTGTCCCGCGCGATGGAGTCGATGGCGTCGGCAAGCGGGACCCCGAGTTCCTCCGCCTGGAGGAGCGCGGTCACGAAGGAGCCGACAGCCGGCGAACTCGTGCGCTCACGCAAACCCTCGAAGGTCTGACGCCGTGACATGCCCAGGCCCATCTCCCGCAGAGATCGCCGCATCTCCTCGGCGAGCGCGCCCTCGTGGAAGTCGCAGACACGTTCCAGCGCCTGACGGAAACCTAAACCGGCCATCACGGTCACGCCCAGCACATCCAGGAAATCCGGCAGCTCACGATCGAGTCGCCGTTGTCTGGTCTGTGCCGCCGACACCAACCACACCCGCATCCACAGTGCGAACATGGCGAAGAAGATGAGCCCGAAGAGGATCTGCCCAGAGAGGCTGAAGAGCAGGAGCAACAAGAACCCCAGCGCAACGGCGCCTGCCTGTCGCCGCACGAAGATCGTCACGGTCACGCCATCAGGGCGGCCAGCTCGGCGGATGGCCTGATCGAGTTTACGCAGGCGCTTCGCCCCGTAGAGCTGGACCGCCGGACGCATGAAGAGGGCCCCGAACGCATCGAGGAGTGCGGCAAACCCGCCCCGCTTCTTCTTCTCCTCTTCCGCTCGGTACTGCTGCTCGACCGCCTCGAGACCCGTGCTGGTCACTAGACGAATGCCGATGGCACTGCTGACCACCAACACGGCCGCGCCGGCACCGACCAGCAACGGGTTCACAGCTCCACCTTGCCGACAGCTCGCATGAGGACGAAACCCAGTCCGAAGAGGACACCAGCGACGACGAGGACTATGATGCCGAGTTGTTCACTGAGCAACTGGTCGAGTGCGCCGGGATTGATCAGGTTCATGATCACCAGCGCTCCGAAAGCTACGCCCACCACCATGACGGCGGTGAAGGTGGCGCCCGCTGTAGCCGTACGGATCTCGCGGCGAAGCTGCTGGCGTTCCTCGAGCGTGGCAGAGATACCGGAGAGTGCCTTCACGAGGGCGCCACCCGAGCGCGCCTGGATGACGATGGTCTGCATCAGCACCCCGAGTTCGCGCGACGGAAGGCGCTCGCTCAGGTGCTCGAGGCCAGACTGCAAGGACCGCCCTAGGGCTAGCTCGGACACCACCTGGGCGATCTCGGATCGTGCCGGCTCGTCCATCTCTCGCGCGGCCATCTCCAGGCCTCGGCGGATGGACAAGCCGGCCTCTGCGCTGTTCGCTAGCAGACGCGAAAGCTCAGGAAGTTGGGCCACGAAGCGATCCACCCGCTGGGCACGGCGCCGCTTCAACAGGTGCAGCGCGACCACGATGATCAGCACCGCCGCGACAACCGCGCCGGCCCAGCCCATGAGCGGCCGGACCACGGCGCCCATGCCGGCCGCGGCCACCAGAGTCAGGACGACGGCACCGCTAGGGGACCAGGTCAGACCCGCACCGGCCATGGCGGCCGCCAGCGACCTGCCCGGCCGCGTCCGCAGGAAGATCTCGTCCAAGCGATGGAACAACGCGCTGCGGCTGCGCGCACCCGGCTCCGAAGCGGCGATGACCTCGCGTCTGAAACTCCGGTCCTTCTGGAAAATGCTCAGCGCGAGAATGCCGAGGAACAGGGTGGCACCGGTCGCAACACTGATCAGCTCGACCGTGATCGTCATCCGGGCACCTGTTCCACCGGAGCCTGCGGCTCGGGCGCCACCACAGGTTCGCCGGCCACGCGCAAGCGCTGGACGAGCTCGTCGGGGAGCTCCCTCGGCACGAAGCGCCCAGTCACCACACGCTCCGGGCCGAGCGGGTCGGCCACGAAGTCGAGAATGGGCTGCAGCTTGTACTCTTCGCGACGCTCTGACGTGACGTAGGCGACCTGCACCACCCGGCGCGACCCATCGATACCGCGCTCCAGCTGAATGATGACGTCCAGCGCGGAATTGATCTGGTCACGGATGGTCGAGACCGGGAGTTCCACCTCACTCATCGAGGCCAAGGTCTCCAGGCGAGCGAGGGCGTCGATGGCGCTGTTGGCGTGCACCGTCGTCAGCGACCCCTCGTGGCCGGTGTTCATCGCCTGGAGCATGTCGAGCGTCTCGCCACCACGGACCTCACCGACCACGATCCGGTCCGGGCGCATGCGGAGAGCATTGCGCACCAGATCACGGATGCTGACCTGACCGCGCCCTTCAGCGTTCGCCGGGCGGGACTCCAGGCGCACCACGTGCGCCTGCTGGAGGGAGAGTTCGGCGGCGTCCTCGATGGTAACGATGCGCTCATCGTCGGGGATGAGACCGGAGAGGGCATTAAGGAACGTGGTCTTACCAGTACCGGTACCACCGGAGATCAGCACGTTCATGCCGGCCCGCACACACGCGGCGAGCAGCGTGGCGGTGTAGGAGTCAATACTGCCGCGCCCGGCGAGCTCAGAGAGCTGGAATGGCGAGGGGAAGCGGCGGATCGTCATCGTGGGACCGTCGAGCGCCAAGGGCGGGATGATGACGTTCACACGCTCACCACTGGGCAGGCGGGCATCAACCATCGGGGAGGACTCGTCCACACGCCGGTTCACCTGGGAGACGATGCGGTCGATTGTCTGCAGCAACTGCTCCTCTGAAGCGAAGCGGGTGCCGACCTGTTCGACGCGGCCGCGGCGTTCCACGAAGATGTCCAACGGCCCGTTGACCATGATCTCGGTGATCGATTCGTCAGCCAGCAGCGGCTCGAGTACACCCAGCCCGAGCGCGTCATCGACGATGCGCTGGATGAGCGTGCCGCGCTCGCGCGCCGAGAGCACCGGCCCATCGGTGGAGAGCATGCGCGAGAGGATCCGCTCGAGACGCACCCGGCGCTGCCCGGGGGCGAGGCGTGCGAGGTCATCAACATCGACCTCCTCCATGAGCCGCTCGCGATAGACGGCGACCAGGTCGGTCTCCGGCGCCGAGCTGCGCTCCTCCGATAGGCGATCCCGCAGGCCCACGCTCAGTTCCCCATCGGGAAGACAGCGTCGCGCGTGACGGTGACGCGTTCAGAGGTGATACCCGGCAAACCGAGAGGAACGCGCACGGTGACCTCGACGCGTGCTTCTCCGCCGGTTGACGGGGTAATGCTCACGACCTGGGCCCAGCTCGGCAGAGAATCGGTGGCAGCCCGGTGGTAGTTCTCCTGCGCGCTCAGTGCCCGGGCGCCGTTGCGCGCCGCTTCCTGAGCTGCCGAGTAGGTCTGGGCAAAGAAGACTCCTTGCAGTGCCAAAGTCAGCACCATGAGGGTGACGGCCACGAAGCCGATCAGCTCGATGGCGAGGACACCGCGCTCATCTTTGCCGGGTATTGCTCCGCGCCGCGCGCGGGCCTTGAACTCACGTAGTCGCTGGTGCATGGTCCCCCCTTCGGTCACGGCTCGCGGTAGACGGTGGCGGTCGAGGCCGCAGAGAGCGTGGCCCCGGGGATGATCGTGGGAGTGCGGATCTCCACGCGCACCTCGTTCCGCCCCACGGTCACGGTGGCGTCGCTGTGCCAGTTCGCGAGCAGGCCGTCATAGGCGATGCTCTCGGCACGGGCGGCCACGGTCGGATCGTAGGACTGCTGGATCCCCACATAGCGGGCGCCATCCTGCGCAGCGGAACGAGCTGCCACCAAACCGGCAGCCCAGCCCAGGCCCTGCACTGCGATGAGCACCACCGCAAGCACGATGCCGACCATCACCGGCAGCTCCAAGGCCACCTGTCCTGCTTCGGCCTTGGCTGCCTTCCGTGACTTCTTGGCTTCCTTCTTGCCGGCCTTGGCTTCAGCCTTCGCCTTCCGGCGCCTGCTGCGCTTGCTCTGGTCATCGCGCCGGGACCGTCGCGTGGTCGGTGCTGATTTGTTGAGGAGCTGCTCCACTTCGGTGTCCCCCTCTTGCTTCTCACCCTCCGCTTCAGCAGTGATCTCCTTGGCCAGCACCGCCTCACCCGCGCGGCCAACCGCCTCGTGCACTGCTGTCTTCTTGTCCTCCAACAAAGTAGCGGTGTTCATCGCTTCAGCAAATGGTGCGCCGCCATCAGGCACCACGAAGGCAATCGATCGCTCGACGATGCGCTCAGCCAAGGCCGGTGTGACCTGGTCTTGCTTGGCGCGGCGGTTGAGCAGCAGGTCCACGGAACTCGGCGGGCGGATCGCCAGGCGTTCCCACTGATCCAGGATGCGGCGGGTAGCACGCAGAGAGGGGAGGTCCGGGGTGGACACCAGGAGCACCGCGTCAGCGAACTCCAGGACGGTGGCACGCACGTCGTCGAGGTGCGAACCGATGTCCACCACAGCAAGGTCGGACTCGTAGCGCAGCGCACCGATAATGTTGCGAGCCGCCTCGGGGGTCATTTCCTCGCCGCGCTCGCCGTGACTTGGAGCCGACAACAGGCGCAGCCCGCCCCGGATCTCGTAGGAAGTCTCACGCAGCATGCGTGAGGTGATCTCCCCGGCCACACCGGTGAGGTCGACGATGGAGCGGCGCGTGTGCACTCCGGAGTAGGCCGCGAGGTCGCCCTTGCCGAGGTCGAAGTCAACCACCGAGACCGAGCGCATCCCGACGCTGGCGCGTGCGAGCAGCAGGGTGAGGGCGGAGACGCCCACCCCGCCCTTCGCGCCGGCGATGGCGACCACGCGCCCGGCATTCGCCGAGGCGAAGTCCGCATCGAGCGCCGCGCGCACGGAGTCGGCCCACCGGGCCACGCCCTCAAGGCGGGTGATCACCTCGTCAAGGCTCGTGGAGGTCGAGATGACTGAGCGGGCACCCACCTCCATGGCCCGCCCAAAGGCCTCCGAGCCGGCATGGGGGACCACCATGACCAGGCCCACGAGCGGGAAAGCTGCCCCGACGGCGCGTGCGGCAGCGTGCCCATTCCCGTTGTCCACGTTCTCGTCGACCACCATGATGGTGATGTCCGCGTCCCGCTCCAGTGCGGCACGCGCTGCGACAGCATCGCGCACCGAGCCGGCAAGATCGAAGTCTTCGGCTTCACTGAGCACGTGCCCGAGGTGATCGCGGACACCCGCGTCATTGGTGACGAGCAGAACCTTCGTCGCCATCAGTCGTCCCCTCCGTTGTCGCCACCATCGCCGTTGCCACGCGCGTCTTCAGCGAGGGCATCGACGTAGACCTGGAACTCCTCCGGGACCTCGGCATCATCACCGGCTGGGCGCAGCGCCAGGCGGAGCTTGACTGAGAAGCTCTCGCCGTAGGCCAGGCGCAAGGTCTCCTCGGCATTCAGCGCGAAGGTAACCGGGACAGCCGCAGTGGTGGTGAAGTTTCCGACGGCGTCCTCATCGTCAACCTCGGTCAGCGCGCCGATCTCCAGTACCAGGGCATCGCTCACCCACACCTCGGCGCGCGGAGCAATCCCGAGGTCTTCGTTGCCCGCGATGGTGGCGATGATGTCGACGCGGTCACCCGGGAAGACCTTGCCGGCCACGCCGGTCTCGGCGTCCACCATGATGGCGACCTCCCGGAAACCAGGCTCCAGCACCGGCGGTGGTTCCAGCATGCCGGCCTGCAAGAGCGTGCCCGGCTCGTAATCGGCTGCCGCCACCAGGCCCGCCATCTGGTCCGGGTGCCGGATCGCGTCCTCGGGGATCCAGCGTTCCGGCACCTCGACCTCGCGCAGCGCCTCGCTGGGGACCGACGCCAGAGCGGACACCGGCTCGTCGAGTTCGTAGACGGTGGCGGTCGGGCCCACTTCAGAGCGGACGTCATCGACGTAGAGGAAGACGAGGACGAACACGGCCACCGCGCACAGTCCCGTAAGGAGCAGCACGGCAAGGCCGGTGTACTGGCGGGGGTTCACGCAGGAACTCCTTCAGAAGGGAGAGTGGACTCAGCGACAGGGAGCTCGCAGAAGAGGCAGTGATCAGCCGTGGCCTGCCGGTTGCAGGAGGGGCACCGGTGAAAGGCCGGCTGGCCCAGGACGCGCTCGATGATCTGCTCCGGGGGGTACATGAGCGTGGAGGTTTCCAGCCATCGGCCGGCTTTCCATCCGCAGTCGATCGTGCCGAGGTCGGTGGCTGCACCCGGATCGATGGGCCACCCCGGGGTCTCCGGCTTGACCGGCGCCTTCTTGGAGTGAGCAGCGATCGGTACGTAGCCATCCAGCGGCAGCGTGCCGGAGAACTCCTCCACGGTGGAGTCCAGCAGATCGACGGCGAACCTCTTGGGCGGCCACATGCTGATCAGGTGTTGCTTGAAGGTGGTCTGTACCCCGTCGAGACGGGCCACCGAGGAGAGCACCAACCGGGTGCGGGTCCATTCCAGGAGGGCTGTCGCGGCGCCGCCGGCCGCGGCCAGCCGATCCTGTGGGAGGACCGACAGGCCGTGCAACATCAGCGTCCATGCGGTCACTGGCGCCTCGACGTGCAGTACCGCCACCCGCTCGGCGCCATAGAGCAGGCGCATGGCACGTCCCAGCCGCCGGTGCTCAGCCGTGCGGGAGACGAACAGGAGTTCCTCGTCGCCGTACGGCTGGATGGCCTCGGTGAGCGCGTCGAGGTTGGGAGAGACATCGTTGACGGTGACCGGAGAGGTCTCCGGTGCACCGATTCCGATCACCGCCACGGCCGTATCGCCCCCCTGAACTCTGTGGATGCGCGCTTTCGCCCCCTGCGAGAGGACGCTCGGCAAGATATCACGCGAAAAGTCGCGGGAACCATGCCGGACGATGAACAGTTGGCTCTCGAGAATCACCATTAGGGCCTAGGGCCCACGGAAGCGATGGTCGCCGGGAACCGGCGAGAGGCGTCAGAATGGCCCCTGATCAAGAATCGCAGGACAGTGCCGAGTGGGGGACAAGTGCGCAGTACCGAGTTGGTCGTGGACGGGACACCCGTCAGTTCACTGCTCCTTGCCGAGCGATTCGGGCAGCGCCTGCGCGGCATGCTCGCACGCAAGCCGCTGCCACCAGCGATGCTCATCTCGCCCTGCAGTTCGGTGCACACCTGGTGGATGAGCGCCACGATCGATGTAGCCCTGCTGAATAGCGACCGCAAGGCGATTGCGGTGCGCACGATGAAGCCCTGGGGCTTCTTCGGGGCCCGAGGCACCACGACCGTCCTGGAGGCTCCGGCCGGAAGCTTCGAGAGGTGGGGCCTCGACGTCGGCTCCGCGATCTCCTGGGCTGCGAACGGGCACCAGTGATGGCAGCGCGCTTCTGGGGGGAGATCCGGAGGTATCCGCGCGCGATACCCGTCGTGGCCGCGGTCGGAGTCCTGTGGGCGATCTGGGTTTCCGGACCGGGGCCGCTGACCCCCGCCGTGGTGGCCTTTGCGGCGATCGGTGCCGCCCTGCTGGTGATCGACATTCGCCAGCATCGCTTGCCGAATGCGCTGGTCTTCCCCCTCCTCGGGATCACCGTCGTGCTCATCGGCACGGCCGGGATCCTGGCCTCCGACGTCACCGCCGTGGCCCGGGCGCTTCTTGGTGGACTCATCCTGGGCGCTGGCTACCTGGTGCTCTACCTTCTCAGCCCGTCGGGCCTGGGACTGGGTGACGTCAAACTCGCACCGGTGCTCGGCATGCTGGCCGCGTGGTACTCCTGGGTGGATCTGGCCCTGATGGCCTTGCTGCCGTTCCTCCTCGGCGGGGTGGTCGCCCTCGCCCTGCTGGCGCTGCGCAAAGCAGGGCGCAAGACCATGATCGCTTTCGGACCGTACATGCTCCTGGGTGCCGTGGTGGTCCTGACGTGGGCGCGGATGGCGCCTCCGGCCTGAAGCGGTCCCGGCCCACGACCTAGGTCGCATTGTGGGCCCCCGGGCCCAGAAATGGGGCAAATCCGGAAAGGTCACGATTAGGTCTCACGCTGGGCCCGAGGGCCCTAGGTCAGGATTGCCCGGGTCCGTAATCTTTCGGCATCGGCTGGAGGGCCGATGAGAATGACCCCGGGGCCCGCGGCAGCAGGGGGGCCGCGGCCCGGGAAGATCCGTGAGAGGCACCGGTTGTCGAGCGATGCAGGGGGGCGCTCGGCAGCCGGTGTTGTTTTTTCACGAGCGATGAGAGCGACCGGCCACCGCACAGGAGGAGTTGCCATGAACCGCCAGCCTCGATCCACCTCCCCCTCTCTCCTCCTCGTCGCCCTGCTGCTCGGCGCATGCGCCTCAGAGGACAACGGAAGCCAATCCGAAGCCGCAGCCTCTGACGTGCCAGCTGGCCTGGAGCGGGTCGAGACTGAGCGTGTGAGCCTGGCGGTACCCGAAGAGTTCCACGAGATCGACGCCCCCGCCGACTCCATCTGGCGGTACATCTACCAGAACGAGGAAGAGACCGCGCAGGTGGCTATTTCCGTACCGCTGGAAGGCTATGCCGCTCGCATGGCCACGAATGTCTACATCGACGTCATCGGCGGCGCGGTGGACGGGCTCCGCCCTGTCCCACCGGAGGAGCGCCCTGAATGGGAGCAGGACATCGGGGAAGAGGATCCCGAACTCTTCCACCGCTCACGCTTCACCTACGACGGATACGAGACGGTGCTGTGGTCCCTGGCGGGGCCGGAGCGCGAGGCCGTACTGGTGCAATATGTCAGCACGTCAATCGACGAGGACATCGCACAGGCGATCGAGCAGAGCATCTACCTGGACGAGGCCGACGCGACATAGCGCGGAGGCGAATACTGAGTCACGCGCCACCGCAAGCAAATCGAGGTGTCACGCACTGAGTATCTACCGCTCCACATACCGGGAGATCTCTGCGGCCTTTTCCAGCATTGGTTCGAGCTTCTCGGCCTGCTGGCGGCCCTTCCGCCAGACCACCAACGTCCGGCCACGGGTGGCGAGACCGTTCACCTCGCCTCGGGACGCCATGAGGTGAGCGCGCAGCCCACTGCTGAGGAGAGAGCGCAGCACACCCTGATCATGCGCCTTCGCCCACCAGGCATTGTCGAAGTCCGGATCCCCCGTGGTCTGGCTGGGCTGGCCGGCGAGCGCCCGTGAGATCGCTCCACCCCGAGAGGTCATCGTCAGAGACGGCAGTTCCTGGTCCATCGTCAGAGCGATCAGGTGGTAGAGAGTCGAGGAAGGATGCCGGCCGCCACCACTCCTCCTGCGCCGTGTCTTCTCCGTGGCGGAGAACTCCCAGACTCGAGCCTCTCGGCCCCGGTACGTGCCGCTGATGAGGTGGCGCGACCGGCAGTGGCGGAGCCTGCCGGAAGCGGAGATGGGCAGCTCGTAGCGTTCGGTCAGGCCCGGCGCATCCTCCTGGTACCGCCACGAGTGCCGCTCAGCGAACTCCCTTGTGCCCTTGACCGAGCGGCGCCGCCGCCGCTCGGTCCGCACAGTGGAGATCACGCCAAGGGACACCACCGCCAGGAAGGGGATGGCGACGATGAAGATCTCAGCCGGAGGCATGCTGGAACCTCCCCGAGCCGTACTTCACCTTCGCGGGTCGGTCTTCAGTCGCGGTCCCCGCCGTACCACTTGGCGGCCTGGCGCAGGGCAAGATGGCGCGTCAGGCCGAGCAGCGCACCGGAGACCGCAGCGAAGGCCACAACCTCCCAGAGTTCGAGGTCGGGGTCATCGGTGTTCACCGGCGCTTCGTGCCCGGTGACGGCCTTCCATCCAAGGCCCACCACCTTCGAGGTGACGACGGTCGCGCCGAGTGTGGCTCCGGTACTGACAAGCTTCCAGCCAATGTCCATGTCGCCAGCCTAACCACGTGACACAGGCCCTGCCCGTCCACCCGACCGTGCGGCGTCAGTCCTCCGACCGGCGACCACGCTCGGCCAGCCGGCGCGCGACCTCGTCATTCGACAGGCGCGCGGCCGCGGCGAGGTCCTCGGTGAGTTCGTCCACCTCAAGGTCCTCCGGGTCGATCCGACCGGTCCGGAACCCGGCACGGCCCACCATGTGGGCGGCGATGGGCGCGGTCACCAGCTGACAGGCGACCACCAGCAGCAGCGTCCACACCACCACGGGCTGACGAATCTGCAGTGCCAGGCCGGACATCAGCAGCACCAGACCGAGGTTCTGCGGCTTCGCCGCGGCGTGCATGCGGGTGAGCAGGTGCGGGAAGCGCACGACGCCGATGGCCGCGATGAGGATGAGCGCGGAGCCGCCCAACATCAACAGCGCCCCGGCGAGGCTGACCCCTTCGAGAACGGCGTCGCTCACGACCCCTCCTCCCCAGACTCGCTCCTTGACCCCACAGCGGACTCTTGGTCGGCGCCGTCGTCCACGCTGCCGATCTGGCCGCCGGCATCACCCGGTGCCGGGCCAGCAGTGGGTTGCTCATCGGGATCGTGCAGCGGTGCGGCGGTGTCGTCGAGCTCCTGGGCAGCGAGCTCCCGGGCCTCTGCCTCGGTGAGGATCCGGGCCTCCTCCGGCCGTTCTGCCGCGGCGAAACGCGCCATGGCCACCGAACCGACAAAACCCACCACGGCGAGCACTGCGAGCACCGGGACCAGATCAGATCTGCCGGTACTGGCGGTGATCAACGCGATGCCACCGAGCACGATGACCGTGGTGACATCGAGGGAGACCACCCGGTCGAACATCGTGGGGCCCTTCTCCATCCGCCAGAGTGCCAGCACAGCGGCGGCCACGAGCAGCGCCAGGCAGATCGCCAGCACGACGGCGGTGACCTGAGTGATCATCGGGCAACCTTCCCCGCTCGCGGCGTGGAACCGGGGTGGAAGCCGGCCTCGCGGAGCTGCTCGTCCGAGGCGAAAGCCCGCAGAATCCGCTCCTCCTGCGCCAGGATGGCCTGCTCGGCCCCTTCCAGACCTCCCTGCATGTGCACGTCAAAGACGTGGACATACATGGTGCCGGTCAATCGATGCGCCTCCACCACCACCGACCCTGGCACCAGCGAGGTGAACCCGGACGTGAGGTACAAGAAGACGTCCGAATGCGAGTGCAGGCGTACCCGGATGACGGCGCCGCGTGGCGTACGCCGTCCGAGGGCGAAACCGGCCACCTGCACGGAGGCCACCATCACGTCGTACATGAACCGGGCCATGAGCCGGGCGAGCGCCCATGGGCGGACGCGCACGTCGACAGGGACCCGGGGCAGCGGCAGCACCACGGTGACCGCGAGCGCGAGCACAGCACCCATGATGACGTTTCCCCAGGTGAGGTCGCCCCAGAGCAGCACCCAGACGGCCGTCAGCCACGTCACCATGAGCAGCGAGGGGCGGCGGGGGCGCCAGGCCCTCCGCTGGTGGGAGTGCCGTGCGGGCGCCGCGTGCGGGCTCATTCGTCCTCCCCTGGGTCTAAAGCGTCCTGCGCGCTCTCGGACTCGGTGATCACATGGGAATCGCCCGTGCCGCGGACGCCATCGGGCAGCACTGCGTCCACGTATGGCGTGCGGGCCCGCAGATCCGTGGCCGCCGCATCGGTGTAGGTGAACAAGGGCCCGGCGATGACCACCAGCGCCAGCATCACGGCGACCAGTCCGGCGGCGGGGGCCACCATCGCTCGGGGCAAGACGGTCATCGTGCGACCACTCTCGGGCACACTCGGAACCAGCTCTTCAGGCGCCTCCTGCCAGAAGGCCATGTTCCAAGCCTTGGCCACCACGTACAGGGTCAGCAGCGAGGTGATGAGCCCGGCGGCGATCAGTCCGTAGGACAACAGCCCTCCGTGCTCCGCTCCGGCCTGGAGGAGCCCGGCCTTACCGAGGAAGCCCGTGAAGGGAGGTATCCCGGCGAGGTTGAAGGCCGGGAGAAAGAACAGCACGGCCAGCAGCGGAGAGAGCCGCGCCAGAGAACCGAGCTGCAGCAGGGAGGTGGTGCCGCCACGTCGCTCGATGAGGCCGGCCACCAAGAACAGCGTGGTCTGCGCCAGGATGTGATGCACCGCGTACACGATCGCCGCGGACAACCCGGCCGACGAGGTCATCGCGATCCCCCACAGCATGAACCCCATATGGCTCACCAGCGTGAAGGACAGCATGCGCTTGATGTCCACCTGAGCGACGGCGCCGAGGATTCCCACGAGCATGGTCGCCACGGCCACGACCATGAGTAGGTCATCAAGGCGGCCCTCGGGGAAGAGCAGCGTCTGGGTACGGATGATCGCGTAGATGCCCACCTTGGTGAGCAGCCCGGCGAAGACCGCGGTCACCGGGGCGGGCGCTGTCGGGTAGGAGTCCGGGAGCCAGGCCGAGAGCGGGAAGATCGCCGCCTTGATGGCGAATCCCAGGATCAGCAGCAGCTGGAGCACCAGCTGGATGCCGGGATCGAGTTCGGGGAGCCGCTGGGCGAGTTGCGCCAGGTTCACCGTGCCGGTGGCGGCATAGGTCGCAGCGATGGCGATCACGAAGATCATCGACGAGGTCATCGAGACGATCACGTAGATCGTTCCGGCCCGGATGCGTTCCCGCGTGCCGCCGAGTGTGATCAGCACGAAGCTCGCGGTCAGCAACACCTCGAAGCCGACGTAGAGGTGGAAGAGGTCTCCTGAGATGAAGGCCGTGGAGACCCCGGCCGAGAGCACGAGGAACGTGGGGTGATAGATCGCCACCGGCGCACCGTCGTCCCCGTCGGCGAAGCCCTGCGCCAGCGAGTAGAGCATGACGGCCAAGGAGACCACCAGAGACGTGACCAGCATCAGGGCCGAGAGGCGATCGGCCACCAAGGTGATGCCCACCGGCGCAGCCCAGCCACCCACATCCATGACGACCGGCCCGGAGTCCACGTAGACCAGCAGCATGACGGCGGCGGCCAAGCTCAGGGACAGCGTGGCAAGAGAGACCAGACGCTGAACTTTCGGCGAGCGGGCGAAGGCCAGCGCCAAACCGGCACCGACCAGCGGGAGGGCGACCGGGACCGCAACAAGCCAGTTCATCGCGACCCTCCCTCGCCCGAGTCGCTCTCGTTAGCGCTGTTGGGCTCTGAGCCCTTCTTCCGCCCGCCTCGTCTCAGTTCCGGCCGAGTCTCGTCCCTCGCCTCAGCCTCCACGACGACGTCGTTGGGCTCGGCGCCCTTCTTCCGCCCGCCTCGTCTCAGTTCCGGCCGAGTCTCGTCCCTCGCCTCAGCCTCCACGACGACGTCGTTGGGCTCGGCGAGATACTCGCCGGGGTCGTCCGTGGCCCGCTCCGAGACCTCGTCGCGCGCGGCGCGTTCGGCGACCCGGCGGTCCTCGAGGTCGTCCTGGACCTCGTCGTGGCCGTTGAGCTGCCACGAGCGGTAGGCCATGGCGAGCAGGAAGGCGGTCACGCCCAGAGTGATCACGATGGAGGTGAGCACCATGGCCTGCGGTAAGGGATCGGACATGTCCTCCGGCTCGGTCTGACCGAGCACCGGCGGACCACCGGCGCGGCCTCCGGCGACCAGGAGCAGCAGGTTCACGCCGTTGCCGAGCAGCGCCATACCGATCACGATGCGCGTCAGCGACCGCTCCAGCAGGAGGTAGACCCCGGTGCCGCACAGCACGCCGGCAGCAAGGAGCAAGGCCAGTGACGGCGTCACCTCGATCATGGTTCCCGGGCTCATGCTGGCTCACCCCCGACGGCTCCACCCGCGGACTCCACCGGAGCGGAGACGGCGTCCTCGGCCACGGGGTCGGGGTCGTCATAGGCGACGTCGGGAGCTTGGTAGCCCTCGAGCTCGCCATGGCGGTCCACCTCCGAACCCAGCGACCGCAGGATGTCCAGGATGACGCCGAGCACCACGAGATAGACACCGATGTCGAAGATCATCGCCGTGGCCAGGTGCACCTCTCCGAAGACCGGGAGGGTGAAGTGCACGATGGCGGATTGCAGCACCGTGCCGCCGAACACCAGCGGGACCGCTCCGACACCGGCGGACAGGAAGAGGCCCGCCCCGAGCAGATAGCCCGGGTGCAGGGGCACGGCCTCACCGAGTTCGTGGCGCCCGCCCGCGAGGTACCGCACGATCAGGGCGATGCCGGCCACCAGACCGGCGGCGAAGCCGCCGCCGGGCGCGTTGTGCCCGGACACCAACAGGAAGACGGAGAAGACCACGAGGGTGTGGAACACCACCCGGGTGCCGATCTCGAAGATCACCGAGCGGCGCTGCGGCTCGATGCTGCCGGCAGCGGGCAGCCAGGTCTGGTCGCGGCCGGACCCCTCAGGCATCCCCTGCGCGCCCGCGGTGAGCAGCAGACCGTGACGGATGGGGAACGCAACATCACCCACGGCCTGCCCGGAGGACCTCGGCACATCGCGAGCACGGTCCACCCGGCCCACCCGGGCCCGAAGGAACAACAGGGAGGCCACGCCGGTCGCCGCAGCGAGCAGCACCGAGAGTTCGCCCAGGGTGTCCCAGGCGCGGATGTCCACCAAGGTCACGTTCACGACGTTCTGGCCGTAGCCGTAGTAGTAGGCCTCGTCGGGGAAGTCCACCGAGACCGGCTCGTGGATGCGAGCCCCGGTGGCGAGGATCCCGATGACCACCACCGTGAGTCCGACGGCCACGCCGAGCGCCGCACGCCACCACCGGGAGCTGGCCAGCGGCCTATTGGAGAAGTAGGCGGGCAGACGCCGCAGCACCAACACGAAGACCACGAGTGTCGCCGTCTCCACGAGGACCTGCGTCAAGGCGAGGTCAGGCGCACCGTGCAGCGCGAAGATCAGGGCGACGCCGTAGCCGACTACACCGAGCAGGAGCACGGCCTTGAGCCGACGGCGAGCGCGGACCACCAGGATCGCAGTGCCGGCCACCACCACGGCCACCAGGGCCTGGGGCAGCGAGTCCCACGCCCGCACCGCCCAGTCGCCCGCAGCGAAACCACCGCTCACGCCGGCGCCCACCATCGCCACCACGAGGGTGACCAGGACGACGGAGAGGTAAAAGGGCAGCGAACCGCGCTGCGTCCGGGCGGTGACGCCCGAGGCGAGCTGCTCGAGCGTGCGCAAGGAGAAGCGATACGCCCCATCGAAGCCGCCTGGCGCGACGCTCTCCCGCAGGCGAGCACGCCGGCCCCGCCACGCGAAGAGCGCGGCGCCACTGGCCACGATCGTCGCGGTGATGGCCACCGGCCACCCCCAGCCCTCCCACAGGCTCAGGTGCCCGGGGGCTCCCGGGTACGTGGCGGTGTACGGGTCGAGCAGGGCTTCCAAGGGAGCCGGAGCGGTCCCGAGGGCCAAACCCGTGAGGGCGAGCACCACCGGAGGAGCCATGAGCAGACGGGAACGCCGTTGCACCACGGTGGCCGGGAGCGAGCGGCCGCCACCGGCCTGCTTGACGGCGAAAGCGCCCCACCAGACTCGCAAGCCGTAGGCCAGCGTCAGAGCAGAGCCGACTGCGATGGCCACCAGTGTGACCAGGTCCGCGACCGTGGCCAGTTCCAGGAGCTGCACGAGCGCCGCCTCCTTGGCCACGTAACCGATCAGAGGAGGAAGGCCCACCATGGAGGCCACCGCCAGCGCCGCGGTCACAGCCGCCACGGGGAGCCGGCGCCCGAGGCCAGAGAGTCTGCGTAGATCCCGGGTACCGGTGGACCAGTCCACGACGGCGACGAGCAGGAACAAGGAGGCCTTGAACAACGCGTGAGCGACCAACAGCGTGAGACCGGCCAGAGCGACGCCGCGGTCGCCGTGTCCAAGCAACACGACCAGCAAGCCGAGCTGGGAAACGGTACCGAAGGCCAGCACGAGCTTGAGATCGTGTTGGCGCAGTGCCCGGTAGCCGCCGACCAGCAGCGTGAGCAGCCCCAAGCCGAGCACCAGTGCCTTCCAGAGCGTGGCGGTCGTCTCCTCCGAGGCGAATCCGGGGGCGAGCCGGGCCACCAGGTACACCCCCGCCTTGACCATCGCAGCAGCGTGCAGATAGGCCGAGACCGGGGTGGGTGCGGCCATGGCGGCAGGCAGCCAGAAGTGGAAGGGCACCAGCGCGGACTTGCTCAACGCGCCGGCCAGCACCAGCGCGAGCGCGACGAGCAGCACGGGCGTGCTCCCGCTCAGGCCGCCGTGCGCAGCGGAGTCGACGAGTTCGGAGAGTCGGTAGGACCCGCCCTCCATCTCGCCGAGCAGGATGAAACCACCGAGCATGGCGAGCCCGCCGGTGCCGGTGACCACCAGGGACTGCTGGGCGGCACGACGTGCAGTCTGGCGCTCGTGGTAGTGCCCCACCAAGAGGTAGGAGCAGATGGTGGTCAGCTCCCAGAACACGTACAGCACAAGAGTGTTGTCCGACTGGACCAAGCCCAGCATGGCGCCGGCGAAGATCAGGAAGATCCCGGCGAAGCGGCCGAGACCGCCCGCGCGGCGGGGGAAGTAGGCCGCACAGGCCACCAGCACGAGGGCGCCCACCCCGGAGACCAGCAGAGTCATCACCAAGGACAGCGCATCGAGCCGGAAGTCCAGGTTCATGCCGAGCGCTGGCACCCAGCTCACAGACGCCTCTAGGGCCTCACCCGCCAGCACCTGCGGCGTGACGTACGCCGCCCACGCGAGAGCAGTGGCCGGTACCAGGGCCAGTCCGAGGAAGGCCCGTCGTCCGACGCGCCCCACGATCCACGGCGCCGCGACAGCGGCGACCAGATGGATCGCGAGAACGATCAGCACAGGCCACTCCTCAACATGGTGGCGGGTTCATTCCCGATCACGGGGTGTGCGCGCCGAAGCATCGGAGGGACGCGCACGGTGAGCACCGCCGACCGAGGCCGACCTTGCACACGCGGGGGGACCGGGAAAGTTTACCAAACCGTGACGTGACAGACGGCGTCAGTGCAGGTCAGCGAGGTCCACCAGGAAACCGTCGTCATCGCAGACGGCACCACCGGCGGCCTCGTACACCACGCTCGCAAGCTGCTCGATCAGGGCTATCGCTTGAGCGCGCGGGCGGCGTAGATTGCGCGGCACGCGGCTTGCCATGGCGGCCGGGTCGGCGGGGCGCCACCGGATGGAGTAAGAGATCACACCGCGCAGGGCCCAGTCCGCACCGCGGAGCACCAGTGGCGGGGCATCGGAGCCGGCCGCCGTGATCTCGATGAGGTCGAGTCCGCTGGGAACCCCGATCCCATAGATTTCCATGGCTTCCTCCGAGACCGCCTCGGCCGGGACGTCGGCCATGAGGTCGCGTGCCGCCGGGGCCACCTCCCGGATCGCCGCCAGACAGGCATCGGGCTCAAGCCAGATCGGCGAGTGGACGGTCAGATCGGTCGCCGAGTCCGGATCCGGCTCAACGACCGCTCCAGAACCAGCCAGGCGCAGCGCCCCGCCGAGCCTGCGCGCCATCGCCCGCAGGTGGTCCACGGCCTCCTGCTCCACGCCGGTCAGCACCCCGGAGGCGAAGGCGTCGAGAACCGGGTCGAAGCCGGTCAGCTCGGCGGGCAGGGGGTGTCCGCGCCGCTGCGGGCAATCGAGCACATAGGCGCTGCCGGCCTCGCGGGGCAGATCGAACTCGGTGCGAGCCTGCTCATCCACCTCGAAGGGTCCGCTCAAGTGAACACCCGGAAGTAGACGCAAGGTGCCCGGGCCGACCCAGGCGGCGGTGTCGCATCGGGAGATCGCGAGGGCCTCGATGTCCTCGGGAATGACGCCGACACCGGTGGCCAGGAGGTGGCGCGAGCGCGCGACCGCCAGATCCAGTGGCGGTGCCGGAGCCGGGCCGGATGCGGTCATTCCACCCGCAGGCGCGAGAAGTTCAGGTGGGAACGCGACGCAGTGGGGCCGCGCTGGCCCTGGTAGCGCGAACCCGACGCGCCCGAGCCGTAGGGACGCTCCGAGGGCGAGGAGAGCCGGAAGAAACAGAGCTGCCCGATCTTCATCCCGGGCCAGAGCTTGATCGGCATCGTGGCCGTGTTGGACAGCTCCAAGGTGACGTGGCCGGTGAAGCCCGGGTCGATGAACCCGGCGGTGGAGTGCGTGAGCAGCCCCAGGCGGCCGAGGGAGGACTTCCCCTCCAGGCGCGCCGCCACGTCATCGGGGAGGGTCACCTGCTCGTAGGTGGCCCCGAGCACGAACTCTCCCGGGTGGAGGATCAGTGGCTCGTCGGGGCCGGCGTCGACCAGGCGTGTGAGGTCGGGCTGCTCCTCAGCGGGGTCGATGGCCGGATAGCGGTGGTTGTCGAAGAGCCGAAAGTAGCGGTCGACCCGCACATCGAGGCTGGCGGGTTGGATGTTCGCCGGCTCGTAGGGGTCGAGCCGGACCCGGCCGGCGTCGATCTCGGTACGGATATCCCGGTCGGAGAGCAGCACGAGGGCGATTCTGCCACTGCCCCGCTCTGGTTGCGTCACGGATGCGAGGGCGGACGCCACCCGGGGCGGATCGGGCGGGTCAGTCAGCTCCTGAGTTTCGAACGCTGGCGCCCGACGGGCTACACTGATCCGGCATTGCGGGTGTAGTTCAATGGTAGAACTCCAGCTTCCCAAGCTGGTAGCGCGGGTTCGATTCCCGTCACCCGCTCCACGTCGAGGGCCTCTCCCGAGAGGCAGCCGAGCCGGTTTCACCGTAGGAATGGTTGGCATGACGGTCTTCGGATTCCACGCCTCCCACGAGCAGATTGGGCCCTCGCAGCTGCTGCGCGACGTCCAAGAAGCCGAGCGAGCGGGCTTCGACGCCGCAATGGCCTCGGACCACCACATGCCGTGGTCCGCGCGGCAGGGCCACTCCGGCTTCACCCTCTCCTGGCTCGGCGCGGCGCTGGCCACCACCTCGCTGCGCATCGGGCATGTGGCCGCCCCCGGTCAGCGGTACCACCCCGCGATCCTGGCGCAGGCCATCGGCACCCTGGGGCAGATGTTCCCGGGCCGCTACTGGACGGCGCTCGGCGCCGGGCAAGCCATGAATGAACACGTCACCGGCGATCCCTGGCCCGACCAGCAGACCCGGCGCCGTCGCCTGGAGGAATCGGCCGACGTCATCCACCGGCTACTCCAGGGCGAGACGGTCTCCCACACGGGTTTGATCCGCGTGGACCGCGCGCATGTCTACGACCGGCCCGAGACCCCCTCCCCCCTGCTGGCAGCCTGCATCACCCCCGAGTCGGCCCGGCGTGCTGCCGCCTGGGCGCAGGGCATGATCACGCTCAACCAAGGCGGCGCGGAACACGACGTCCAGGCCGCCTACCGAGAGGCCGGCGGGCGCGGCCCGGTGGCCCTGCAGGTCCACCTCTCCTGGGCACCCACCGAAGAGGAGGCGCTCGCCATCGCCCGAGACCAGTGGTCGGCGAACACCCTCGGCCCTCCCCTGGATCAGGACCTCCCCACACCCGAGTACTTCGATGCTGCCTCCCGCGAGATCTCGGCGGACACAGTGCGCGAAGCAGTGCGGATCTCGGCAGACCCCGCGCAGCATGTCGCGTGGATCAGCGACGACGTCGCCGCCGGCTTCGACGAGATCTACCTCCATCACGTGGGGCAAGTGCAGCAGCCGTGGCTCGATCTGGCCGGCGCCGAGATCCTCCCCGCGC
The DNA here is from genome assembly GCF_003752405.1 of Bogoriella caseilytica. Lineage (NCBI taxonomy): Bacteria > Bacillati > Actinomycetota > Actinomycetes > Allobogoriellales > Allobogoriellaceae > Allobogoriella > Allobogoriella caseilytica. Next base: position 1,157,372 of record NZ_RKHK01000001.1, read on the forward strand.
TGCGCTCCTGACCCGCCCCCGCACACGCCCAGACCTGGAAAGGCCCTCATGCGCACCACGGACACTGCCGACCTCTGGTACAAGAACGCGATCATCTACTGCCTCGACGTCAAGACCTTCCTCGACTCCAACGGCGATGGGATGGGCGATCTGCCGGGCGTGGCGCAGCGCGTGGACTACCTGGCCGGGATGGGCGTGACCTGCCTGTGGCTCATGCCCTTCTACCCCTCGCCCCTGAAGGACAACGGGTACGACGTCTCGGACATGTTCGGCGTCCATCCCGCCCTCGGTGACCACGGCGATGTCGTCGAGCTGATCCACACCGCTCGCGACCGCGGCATCCGCGTGATCGTCGATCTGCTGGTCAACCACACCTCCGACCAGCACGAGTGGTTCCGTCAGGCCCGCCGCTCGAAGGACAATCCCTACCGCAACTACTACGTCTGGCGCGACGACGACCCGGGCGACACCTCCGCCGAAGCCATGTTCCCCGAGGCAGAGGACGGCATCTGGACCTACGAGGAGAAGACCGAAGAGTGGTACCTGCACCATTTCTTCTCCCACCAGCCCGACCTGAACACCGCCAACCCAGAGGTCCGCAATGCGATCGCCAAGGCCATGGGTTTCTGGCTCCAGCTCGGCGTCGACGGTTTCCGCGTGGACGCGGTGCCCTTCGCGCTGAACGAGTCCACCCTCAAGCACCTTGAGGACTCTGACCTGGCTGAGCCGCACGACTATCTCCGGGCGCTGCGCTCCTTCCTCCAGCGCCGCTCCACCACCGGCGGCTCGGCCATCATGCTCGGGGAGGTGAACATGCCCTACGAGGACCAGGTGGCCTTCTTCGGCGGAGAGGGCGGCGACCAGCTGACAATGCAGTTCGACTTCCTGGGAAACCAGCGGACCATGCTGGCCATGGCCCGCCAGGATGCGGGGCCCATCCGACAGACCCTGCGCGAGCGGCCCAGCAACCTCCCGGTCGACACCCAGTTCGCGAACTTCCTGCGCAACCACGACGAACTCGCCCTGGATCAGCTCCCGGAGGAGGAGCGCGAGGAGATCTTCGCCGCCTTCGGGCCCGAGGAGGACCACCAGCTCTTCGGCCACGGCCTGCGCCGTCGTCTGGCCTCCATGTTCAAGGGTGATCCCCGCCGGCTGAAGATGTCCTACTCCCTACTCTTCGCCCTGCCGGGCACCCCAGTGCTCTACTACGGCCAGGAGATCGGGATGGGGGAGGAACTGTCCATCGAGGGCCGCGGGGCCATCCGGACACCCATGCAATGGACCTCGGGCAAGAACGGCGGTTTCTCCTCCGCCGTGCCGAGCAAGCTCGTCAGCCCCCTCACCGAAGGGTCCTTCGGCCCGCGGCACGTCAATGTGGCCGACTCCCGGCGCGATCCCCACTCCCTGCTCAATCACATCACCCACCTGGCACACATCCGCCGGGAGAGCCCGGAGATCGGCTGGGGAAGCGTGGAACTGCTCGAGCAGCCGAACGACGCGGTGGTGGCGTACTGCTGCAGCTGGGACGAGGCCCGCACCGTGCTGCTGCACAATCTCAGCCCGGAGCCTGCCGTGGTGCCGATCCGCCTCGAGGGCGAAGCGCCGGGCACGATGCTCGCGGACCTGCTGGAGAACTCGACCCTCGAACTCGACGCCGACTGCCGCACGGAGGCAAACCTCGACGGCTACGGCTACCGCTGGCTGCGGGTCAAGCGCGAGGGCGACCCCCGGCTGATCTGAGGCTTGCTCGCAGGCGGCTCGTACCCGCCGGCGTGCTCACGCCCGCACGTGCGCCTGCAAGGCGCGGGCGATGGGGATATCCGGCGCCAACCAGTCGACATCAAGCATGTCCTCCGCCTTCAGCCACCGCACCTCGTCGTGGTCCTGCAAGGGCTGGGGCAGCGGCTGCGGCGCAAGGGGGGAGCTCGCTTCGCCGCCGGCGCTGATCAGTTCGGCCAGCCACACGCGCATGGCCAGCCCGTCGAGGATGGGCCAGTCACCGCCGTCGGCGGCTGCGAGTATCGGTCCCACCCGCACGCGGACGCCGAGCTCCTCGGCGAGTTCGCGATGCAAGGCGGCCTCGGGGGCCTCGCCGGGTTCCACCTTGCCGCCCGGGAGTTCCCAGCGGCCGGCGAGCTTCTCCGGTGCCGAGCGCCGCGCGGCAAGCACCTGCCGTGGGGCGCCGAGGGAATCGAGGATCGCGGCGGCAGCAACGAGGCGGGGAGTCACCCGGGCAGACTAGCGGCGCCGGCCGGCAACGTGGCGCCCCAAGCGTGGTGAACTGAGCCGATGCCACCGGAGGCGGGCCTCACAGTCCCGCCCTTCACAACGTCACTGGGGAGAGTAAGTGGCTGCCAGCGCCACTTACTCTCCCCAGTGAAGCGCCAACCGGTCGAGTTCCTCTCCGCTCAGCCGGGTGAGGTCGACCTCTACGGTCAGAGTGGCGGCGGCCTCGGCGGAATACGCAACTCCGCGCAGTGGCGCGACGTCACCCAGATCGCGGCCCCAGGCGAGCATCACGTACCGCTCATCGACCAGCTGGTCGTACACCGGGTCCACGTGCACCCACCCCCCGCCGGGAACCCAGACCGCGACCCAGGCGTGCGGCACCTGCTGACCGCGCTCCGCACCGCGGTCCACGTAGCCCGAGACGAAGCGTGCGGACAGCCCCACGGCCCGCAGGCAGGCAGACATCAGGTGCGCGAAGTCCGCCGCAGAGCCTTCACGCTGCTCCAGGACCGACTCCAGCGAGCTCCCCGCATGACCCGGCTGGTACTGCAGATCCTCGGAGAGCCGGCGGCACAGACCCATGAACGCCTCGGTCAGAGTCACGCCGCCCATGAAGCTGGGCAACGCGTACTCGAGCACCGCCTCCGAGGGAGTGGCGTACTCCGAGGCGAGCACTCCATCGACGACTGCCATGATGGCGGCCGGTCCTTCACCTTGCCCGCCGCGACCGGTGGCGCGGACGCCGGAGACCGCACTGACCGCGTCCGCCCAGGCCGGTGAGGGCATGGAGTGCAGGTCTGGGCGGCGCCGGGTGACTGTGATCAAGGACGTGGCCGAGACTTCCAGGATCTTGTGCGGTGCGGTGACGTGGAAATAGCTCGTCCGGTTTCCGGCGACATCGAGACGCTCCGAGGACTCTGCGGGCGCGGGATCCACCTGGAGTTCAGCGTGGTGGACGCGCTGGCCGCTGATTTGCCGCGGCAGGAGCAAGGCTCGCCCGTACGAGTTCGTGACCTCGTCGGGATAGCTGTAGCTGGCGCGGTGCGCCAGGAGGTAGTGGCGACCCTTGTTGCGGCTCATGTCTGCTTCCCTCCCCCGGGCCAGCGCGCCGCGACCGGGCGCGCAAGGTGCACCCGGGTGATCTCCTCATGCAGGCGAGCCAGCCGCCAGCCCATGGAATCCAATGCTGCGGTGAGTTCCGTGTGCCGCTCGCTCCACGGAAGTTCCTCGCCACGGTTCTCACTCATCTCGGCAAGCACCTCCTCGACCTCGGTGAGGAGGGCATCGCGCGCCACGCCCGCGCTCGGACCACCGGCAACTTCCGGCAGATCGGCGAAGCGGCGCCGCAACTCGATGAGCTGGAAGGCGAGCGAGCGCGGATTGGCCTGGTCGCGCAGCAGGAGTTCCAGGGCGCCGTCGACTCCTCCGGCCGGGTAGCGCCGGCGGAAGGTGATGCCGGACTCGCACGCGCCCACGACCGAATCGAGGATGAGTTCGCTGACCGCTCGGCTGTAGCCCGAAGCCACGGTGGCCGACAGCAAGGTGACCAGTCGCCGCGCCCGCTCCAGGCGCCGGCCGGTATCGAGGAGCATCCATCCGACATCGCGGACGAGGGACTCCCCCACAATGCCGTGCAGCGCGAGCAGCCCACCTTGGATCGACAGCACCACCGGAGCCAGGCCGACCTCCCCGGCCCCCTCTCGACCGCGACGGCGTTCACGTTCCCGATGCAGCGCGCGCTCCATCGAGGACAGCGCCACCCAGGCATCGGGGGTGAGGTTGTCGCGCACACCCGAGGCATCGCGAGTGAGCTGGGCGATGGTCCAGGCGATGCTGCCCTCGCGCGAGCCGTCGATGACCAGGTCCGGAAGGGAGGCCCGCGCGGTGAGCTGCTGCAAGGCCTCCAGCAGGACGTCGAGTGCCCGGCCACCGGCGTCCTCGGGACTGGCACCGGGCCGGGCATGGAAGTCGTCCCACCGGTCAGCCACCGCCAGCAGCAGCCGGCAAGCCGACTCGGCCCGCTCGAGGTGGCGACCCATTCGGTAGAGGCCCTCGGCGCTGCGTAGGGAGACCGCGCCGTCCCGGCCGGGCAGCGAACGGGGCTGCTCCTCACCGCCGTCCGCCTCCTCCAGCGTCCCACCGGCGAGCACCCACACGTCCTTGGCGCTACGAGGAAGCTCGTGCGCGGCCAGCGTGACCTGAGGCGGAGTCCCGTCGGCAGCGACGTGGCCAAGCGCCCCGGACATCACGGCGTAATCGCCCTCATGACTCACGGTGAAGGCGCGCATGCTGGTGGCCCGCGGCACCAGCCGACCGTCCTGCACTGCCGGGGTGGTCGAGGCCTCGACCGGTTCCTGGCCGACCCAGAGGGCGGGCCGGGAGGCAATCTCCGCCGCGAGGTCGGCACGGTCGTGGAGGCTGAGTTCCCAGCCGAGTACCGGGGGGCGCGAGTCACCGATGGAGCGCAAGATCAGGCGGGAGATGTTGGCGATCACGTGCGAGCACATCGACCGCTCACCACACCAGTAGGTCACCACCGAGGGCAGCAGCAGTTCCTCATCGCGCAGCGCGCGAGCCAGGCGGGGGAGATAGGTGGCCAGCGCCGGCGACTCCAGGACGCCGGCCCCCAGCGGATTGACCACACTCACCATGCCGGACCGCGCCGCCTCCAGTAGTCCGGCGGTGCCGGCCGAATCGGGGTCGAGATCCAGGGGATCAGCCTGGGCGGAGCGCACACCGCGCATGAGGACGTCGACCGGTTGCCGCCCACCCAAGGAGCGGACCCACACGCGCCCCTCGCTGACCTCGAGGTCAGCGCCGGAGACCATGGGTACGCCGAGCAGCATGGACAGGTAGCCGTGATCGAAGGCCGCGGTCTGGGTGCTGGGGGCCAGGATGGCCACCCGGGGATCCTCGCCGGCGAGTGCCGGGGCGACGACGTTCAGCGTTTGCCGCAGCGCCCGGTAGAAGGGCCCGAGGCGTTTGGTGCGCGAGTGCCGGTACGGGCCGGCGAAGACCTCGGAGACCACGCGCCGGTCGGCCATGGCATAGCCCAGTCCGAGCGGAAGGTCGGTACGATCGGCCAGTACCGTCCAGGCGCCATCGGCATTGCGAGCCAGGTCGGTGGCTCCGTGAAGCAGCTGATGCGTTCCCGGCAACTGAATGCCGAAGGCCGCGCGCTGATAGCCCGGATGCCCGAGCACGATCTCCGGCGGGAGGATGCCGGAGGTGAGCAGCGTGCGCTCGCCGTAGAGGTCGGTGAGGATCTGGTCGAGCAACTCGGCTCGTTGCCGGAGGCCGCGGCTGAGGTCGGTCCAGGTCTCATCCTCGACGAGTACCGGCAGTGGATCGAGGCGCCAGTGGGCATCGTCGGCAGTGACACCCTGATCCTCCAGCAGGGTGATGACGTCACCTTGTGCGCGAGTGAGGCTGTCGCCGGAACCGATGCGGGCGTCATTGGCAAGCTCTGCCCAAGCCTGGCGCGCGGAGCCCGCGGCTTGCAGCATCTCGTCATGGCCGGGGCCAGCTGAGCGATAGTCGTCGAGCAGGTCCAAAGCCAGACCCCTTTCTCACCCAGTGAAGGTAAAGCCGCCTGTGCTGATCCCCGACCGGCCAACGCCTACTTTACGCAAGATTTGCACGTGCCGGGGGAGATCCGGGCGCGCCGCGCTGGGACGTGACCCGGGACCGGCGCGCACCTCATGGCTCGGCGAGAGCGCCGTCATGACGACAGATGTATTGCCGTCATGACAATCACCGCCACAGCGTCATGACGTGGCAGAATGGCCACCATGCCGAAGATCATCGGGGCGACGCTTGCCGAGCACCGTACCCGCACCCGCACCGCCCTGTTCGATGCGCTGTCCGCCCTCATGCGTGAACGCGGTTTCGACGCCATCTCCCTGGCGGACATCGCCGGTCGCGCCGGCATCGGCCGCACCGCGGTCTACAACCACTTCCCTGACAAGGAAACGCTGCTCCTCGCCTTCATCGAGCACGAGACCGAGCAATACCTCGCCGGACTCGAAGAAGCGCTCGCGCACGTGAGCGAACCGGTGGAGAAGCTGCGGGTCTACGTCCGCCAGCAGCTCGCCCTGGCCCCGGACTATCACTTCGCTCCCGGGCCCGACCTCAAGCAGGTGATCTCCCGCGGAGGACTCTCGCGGCTACGGGGTCACGTCGCCCAGGTGGAGAACCTGTTGCGCGGCATCCTGCGCGAGGCGATTGCGGCCGGAGACCTGCCTGAGCAGAACCTGGATTCCGTGGTGCCGCTGGTGCACTCCTGCTTGAGTGGGCGCCCGACGCCCTCGGAAGAACCCGAGCGTTCGGCCTACCTCGACTCCACGGAGGCCTTCGTCCTGCGCGCGGTCGGCGCTCGCCAGCCCGCCATCGTCTGACCCGGGGCTGCCGTAGCCGCTACCGGCGGCAGATCCAGTGCCGGATCGTGACCACGACTCACGCGCAGTGGCGGTCTCACCAGTTCTGACCGCCGCCTCCACCGCCGCCTTCGCGGCCTTCATAGTCGTCGAACTCCTCCTGCGCCTCGCGGTTGCGCTCTTCCAGCTCGTCCTGCCGCGGATCACGAGGCTCTTCCTGCTGCCCGCCCCCGTCACCGTTGTCCTGCTCATCCTCCTGGCCGTCGCCGGAGTCTGAATCCTCAGGACTATCGCCGGGCTCCCGCTCCTGCTCTTGCTCCTGCTCGCGGGCCTCATCCCGCTTGTCCTGCTGCCGGTCTTCCGTCGCGTCCGGGTCGTTGCCGGACTCCTGGTCCTGCTGGTCCTGCTGGTCTTCCTGGTCCTGCTGGTCCTGCTGGTCCTGCTGGTCCTGCTGGTCCTGCTGGTCCTGCTGGTCCTGCTGGTCCTGCTGGTCCTGCTCGTCCTGCTGGTCTTCCTGATCCTGCTCGTCCTGCTCGTCCTGCTGGTCTTCCTGATCCTGCTCGTCCTGGTCCGACTCGGACTCACCGTCCGAAGTGCAGGGCCCGATGGCGTCCAGGGCGAGGTTGTACTGCTCCGCAGCCTCGGACGGCGCCCCCTCCTCGAGCAACGCATCGCCGACACCCTCGTGGGCCAGGGACAGGTTGATGCGCACTCGACACTCGGGGGTTGTGGGGTCGGGCATCCCCTCGGCGTCCTCGGTGCCCTCAGGCACCAGCTCGTGAGCGCGGAGCAGGTCGGTGAGCGCCGCCTCGAAGTTGGCGCCCGAGACCTCTGCGGTGCCGGAGTTGAACCACGCCTTCCAGGGCTCGATCGCCACACGCGTGAAGGGTTGCTGCCACCGGTACCGCTCTGCGGCCTCCTCGAAGCGGATGCCCTCCTGGTAGGGCGAACGCGCATAGGCATTGCCCGCCACCACTCCGAGCATCAAACAGGCGGCGAGCAAGGCGGCGCCCATCAGCGGCCAGGAGAAGGCAAGCATCGTCCGCCGCAGACGCAAGTGGGCCGGAAGCGGGGGCCGCTCAGCCTTCGGGCTGGCCGACCCCGCGTTCGCTCCGGGCTTCGGCGCCTCAGGACCGGGATAGTCAGTCACTCAGCCCACCTCCTTCAGCCGACGGAGACGTCCGCCCAGGTAGAAGGCCTCCCAGCCTGCCAAGCCGACAAGCAGCAGCGCGAACGGCCACGTCACGTCGCGATAGGTCTCGACGTCCCGCCGGCCGTCCTCAGCGATTTCTTCGATATCGATGGCGGTCACGGCGTCGTCGAGCGGCTCCGGGGCATGGCGGTGCCGGTAGGGCAAACCCATCTCCTCGGCCACGCGCTGCAGGTTCGCCTCGTCAAGGCGTGAGATGGCGGGCTCATCGGTGGCGGGGTCGATGATCCAGGGCGCATCTGTTCCGGGGCCGGAGTCCGCCGTGCCGTCATAGGAGCGCATCTGGCCGCCCTCCGCCGTCCCGTAGCCCAGCACCGCCCCGGCGTCGATGTCACCGGCGAGTGGAGCGAAGGAACGCTGCTGCTGGGGATCAGAGAGGTCGCCATCGGTGTTCTCACCATCGGAGAGGAAGAAGACGAGCCGCACATGCCCGGGGTTGCGTTCCACGGAGTTCGCCAAGGCTGTCTCCATCTCCGGCAGGGGCCGGTCGATCGAGGTGCCCGCGGAGTAGTGGGTGATCTCCTGCCGCAGCGTCTCGGTCCAGGAACGCAGTGCCCGGGTGTCGTTGGTGAGCGGAACCACCCGGGTGGGCTGGGAATCGAAGGCGATGACGGAGAAACGCGCCCCCGGAAAGGCGGTGAGAATCTGGTCGATGTCGTGTCGCACGCCTTCCAGGCGAGGGCGCCCGTCGTCATAGTCCTCGGCGACCATCGAGCCGGTGCGGTCGACCACGATGAACACATCCGCAGCAGTCGCAACCTCTTCGGTGTCAGCAGGCATGGCCGGAGTCAGGCCGATGATGCCGGTCAGGAGCACCATCGCACCACGCCGCAGCCACGCGGAGCCACCGCCGTCCGAGGTCGGGGCCCGGTGGGCGTGCCACCAGGCCCATCCGCACAGCAGCAGCGCCGGCCCGAGCACCAGGAGGATCGCCCACAGCGGCCAGATCATCCGGAAGGTCATGTCGATCATGCCCGCAACCTCCAGACCACCAGGAGGAACCCGGCCAGCCCGAGCGGCAACCAGGGGAACCATCGCTGCGGCTGATCGGTCTCGACCACGGTCGGGTTGCCCTCCAGGGCCACGGTCTGTTCCTCCTCGATGGCCTCCACCACCGGGGCCACCGAGGCCGGGTTCAAGGCTTCGACGAAGAGGCCGCCGTGCTCCAGGGTAAGACGCTCGAACTCGGCTCGTGTGGCCTCGGTGGCGTACTCGTCGGCCGCGGCATACAAGCCATGAATCGTGATGTCACGTTCCGAGGCCAGTTCGTAGACCTCCTCCAGAGCGAAAGTCGACTCCCCCATGGCGACGTTGTCGGTCAGGAAGATCACCGACCGCGAACGCTCCTGGTCGGCCACATCGAACTCGAAGATGCAGTTCGCCAGACCATCGCCGATGAGGGATCCGTCAAGGATCGCGTAGTTGACGGTTCCGGCGAGGTAGTGGATCAGCCGCTCATAGTCGTCCGGGTCGTAGATGAAGGAGGTGGGATCGAAGTCGAGCGCCTCGGCAGCGTAAGCGAGTTCTTCCTGGACCATGTCGTAGTCGTCGGTGAGCGGGAAGACGAGGCGCGAAGCGTTGTTCCAGATGCTCAGCGCGATGCGCTCGCCCTCAAAGTGATCCACGATGTCGATCAACGCTTCTGCCGTCTGCGATCCGAACTCGATCATGGAGCCGGACACGTCCAGGCACAGCACGATGTCGCGCGAGGCCAGCTCCTCGTTGCGCAGATCGCGATCCACCGGCCGGGAGGCGAGGACCGAGGCCGCGACCACAACCACCACCAGGCAGACACCCGCGACCGTCAATCCGCCGCGCAGGAGTCCCATCCGGCGCCGGTACTCCGGCAGCTCGGTGAGGTAGGCGGAGTTCGCCACGTAGGTCACCTCGCGCTGCGCCGCCACGCGACGCAACTGGTAGCCCAGGGATCCCGCGGCGATCACGCCCAGGATCAGCAGTGGCCACAGCCACGGAGTCACCATCGGTTGACCACCTCCTGCGCACTCGAGGCCGAGGCGCGCACCTCGGCCTCCGAGCGCTGCGCGAAGCTCGGCTCCTCATAGACGGCGAGGAGGTCACCGAGATGGCGGGTGGTGTCGTAGGAAGCCACGTCACCGCGGGTCCAGGTGGTCACATCGGTGCCGATCCGCTCCGAGGCGAAACGCCGCATGGTCGAGGAGAGCTCCAAGTGCAGTTCCCGCAGGTCGATCTCTCCCTCCTCGTAGCGGCCGAGGTGCTGATCGATCTCCTCGGTGTAGCGCTGGCGCAGCGAGGTGGTCATCGGCGCCGGGGTGAAACGTGCCTTCTTCGCTTCACGCGCCGCCACCCGCGTGGGGTTGGACCACCAGAACACGAAGACCAGCCAGGCGGCCACCAGCACCAGCAGGACGGCGGCGACCACAGGAACCCACCACGCATAGGTCTCGGGCGGGAGGAGGTCGGCCTCCAGCCCGGCGAGAACTGTCGCGCGGGATGAGGCTCTGGGCACCCCGGCGGGCGCCCACCCCTCAGCGGCGGGCCACACGGCGCTGCCTCCTCAGCAGATCGATGAGCTGGTCAACGACGGCGTCCGTGCCGGTCATCGTCACACCCTCGATGCCGCGACGCCGCAACAGGGCCTGGACCTCATCACGCCGCGCCGTGGCCGCCATGGCGGCTTCGTTCGCCAGGCGGGCATCGGCGCGCAAGAAGGCCGGCAAGGTCCGGCCGGTATCGACATCGGCTGTCACCTGTGGCCCCGCTCCCGCAGCCAGGAGGTCGGCCACGTGCACCACCATCACCTCATGCCTCGTGCGCAGGCGGCGCAAGGCATCCTCGTGCTCGGGCCCGGGCCGGGCTTCATCGGTCAGGAGCACCATGAGGGAACGCCGCGTGATCATGGTCAGCGCCCGGTCCAGCAGACGGCCGACATCGGCCGCGGGGGCGGTGACGTCAAAGGACTTCTCCACCACGCGCAGGAGCAACTCCATGTGCTCCGTGCCCGAGCGGGCCGGCAGGTGCTGGATCCGCTCGGCGTCTCCGGCCAGGAGGCCGACCGTGTCGCCGCGTTGGCGGGCGAGAAAGGCAATGACATCGGCGGCGAGCAGCGCCACCTCGGACTTCTGCTCCCCGGATGCCGCCGATGCCGCCATGGTGCGGCCGGTGTCGACGAGGAACACCACCGAGAGGTTCGATTCCCGCACAAAGCGCCGGATGATCGGGTGACCCGCCCGCGCCGAGGACTTCCAGTCGATGTCCGAGACATCATCCCCCGGGTGGTACTCGACCTGGTCGTCGAAGTCCTGACCGTGGCCGGAGAAGATCGAGCGGTGGCGCCCGTCGAGCAGACCGGCCGCGCGACGCAGCGTGGGCAGGTCGATCCGCGCGCGAACGGCGGCAAGACGGGAGGCGGTGGACATGGCCGGCTCAGGGAGTGGGCACCGTGGCGAAGACGGCGTCGATGAGCGCTTCCGGAGCCACATTGTTGGCCAGTGCGTCGTAAGTGCGCACCAGGCGGTGGCGGAGCACCGCGTGACGCAGGGCCTTGACGTCGTCGGGAACAACGTAGCTGCGACCAGCCATCAGCGCGATCGCCTGGGCGACCTGCATCAGGGCGATGCCACCTCGGGGCGAGGCGCCCACGCGGACGTGATCGGTGAAGTTCGGTAGCGGGCGCGGGCCGCCACCGCGAGTGGTGTTGATCAGCGCCACGATGTACTGCCGGATTGAGAGATCCACATAGACCCGCGAGACCAGGCTCTGCAGGTAGAGGACCTCCTCGATGGTGATCGGCTCGATCGATTCAGGCTTGCGGCCCCGGCCTTGAGCGGAGACCAGATCGAGGATCTCCACCTCCTCGCCGGGCGCAGGGTAGGTGACGACCTCCTTCATCAGGAAGCGGTCCATCTGCGCCTCGGGGAGGACGTAGGTGCCCTCCTCCTCGATGGGGTTCTGCGTGGCCAGCGTCATGAAGGGATGGGGCAGCGGGTAGATCTCGCCGCCGATGGAGGTCTGACGCTCCTGCATCGCCTCGAGCATCGCCGACTGGGTCTTGGCCGAGGAACGGTTGATCTCGTCCATCAGCACGAAGTTCGCATGCACCGGGCCAAGCTGGGTGGAGAACTCGTTGGTGGCGTAGTTGAAGATCTGCGTGCCCACGATGTCGTTGGGCATGAGGTCGGGCGTGCACTGGATGCGATGGAAGCTGCCCGAGACGGCCTGGGCCAGGGTGGAGGCTGCCGTGGTCTTCGCCAGTCCCGGCACGGACTCCAGCAGGATGTGCCCGCCGGCGAGCAGCGCCGAGACCAGGGCAGTGCGCAGGGCGTCCTGCCCGATGACCTTCTGGCCGAAGATGCGTTCCACCCGGCCGACCAGGTCGACTGCCCGCTGGGCCTCTTCGGCGGTGACCGGTTCCACCTGCTCGATGTCGCTGCTCATCGTTCCCCACTCGTGTCGCTGGACCGGGCGCATCTCACCCAGCAGTGTGCCAAGCCGGACCTCGGGCGCCCGCCGGACCGAGGGTACCCGGGCGATCCGCCAGGCGGTGCCCCTCACCCGGCCGCGGACACTCCTTGCCGGACGCCGACCCAGTCAACAGCCGAGGCATCTCAGGATCCGGGATGACCTCGGAGCGCCCTGCCTCTGGTCACGGCCTTGTCCTTGACTGGCCGGCATCCGGACAGACGCCGGATCACCATGGCAGCGCCTGCCGCAGGGCTGCGCCGCCACCCGAGATCGGAGAAAGCCCCATGGCTCGAACGGCCCCACATCGCCGCACCCTCATCCCGACGCTCCTCGGCGCCATGATGGTGATGGCGGCCTGTGGGAATGCCGGCGCCGACACCTCCGAAGAGGCCACCAGCAGCGCAACCGCACCGGCCGCTGAGGGTGAGCAGGAAGCCGTCCAGGGAGGCACGCTTCGAGTGGCTTTCCGCGAGGACATCGAGAACTACGATCCCCACCAGCGCCCGCAGCTCGTCGCGCGAACCGTCTCGCGCAACATCGCCGACACCCTCACCGACCAGGATCCCGAGACCGGCGAGATCGTGCCCTGGCTGGCCGAGAGCTGGGAGATCAGCGAGGACGTCACGGAGTTCACCTTCCAGCTGCGCCAGGACGTCACCTTCTCCGACGGGACCCCGCTCACCGCCGAGGTGGTCAAAGCGAACTTCGACCGCATCATCGACATCGGCCCCCTGGCCTTCGTGTCCGCTGGGTTGCTCCGCGGCTATGTGGAGTCCGAGGTGACCGGGGAGCACGAGGTGACGGTCCGCTTCGAGGAGCCGAACGCCCAGTTCCTCCAGGCGACGGCGGTGCAGTCGCTGAGCATCCTGGCCCCGGCCACCCTCGACCTGCCTCCGGAGGAGGTGGCCGCAGGGAACGTCATCGGCTCCGGCCCCTTCACCTTGGAGTCCTACGACCCCAATGACGGCATCCACCTGGCGGTGCGCGAGGACTACGCGTGGGGCTCCCCGCTCTACGAGAACGAAGGACGTGCCTACTTCGACGAGGTCGAGATCAGCTTCATCACCGAGTCCACCACGCAGGCCGGGGCCGTCGCCTCGGGGCAGGTGGACTACGCCTACCCCCTCGCGGCCGAGTCGGTGCCGGGCCTGGCGGAGAGTCAGGCTGAGCTACACCCCACGGTCATGCCGGCGATCGCCATCCCGATCGTGCCGCTGCTGCACCGCGAGGTCTTCGAGGACGAGCGCACCCGCCGTGCCCTGAGCCTCGCCACCGATCGCGAGGCCCTCGTGAACTCCGCCTTCCAAGGCCTCTACGAGCCGGCCACCGGGGTGCTCACGCCCTCGAACCCGGGTTACGCCGATCTCTCTGACCTCCTTGATCACGATCCGGAGGAAGCCGAGCGCTTGCTGGAAGAGGCCGGGTGGACCGAGATCGGGCCAGACGGCATTCGCGCCACACCCGATGGCGAACGCCTCTCGGTGGAGATCCAGTACACCTCCACCACCTACGAGACGATGTTCGAGCTGCTCCAGCACCAGTGGGCCCAGGCCGGGATCGAGTTCATCCTCACGCCGGTGGCCGACCTCTCGGACTACAGCATCCACGACTACCCCTTCGACCTGAGCACGTGGTCTCAGACCCGGGCCGATGCCGACGTGCTGCGCACGGTCTACTCCTCCTTCTACGAGAACCAGTCTTTCCTTCTCGGGCACGCCGACGAGGAGGTGGACGATCTGCTCGCCACCCTGCAGTCGACCGTCGATGAACAGGATCGCCTGGTGGTCTCCGAGGAGGTGCAGCGGCTGCTCGTCGAGCGCGGGTACACGGTGCCGCTCTTCGATCTCACCCAGTACTCCGCGTATCACCAGCTCACCGGTGTGGGGGCTGACCTTGAGGGCAAACCGCTCTTCGTGGACTTCCGCCGCGCGGACTGAGGCGAGCAGATGACCGCGCGTTACGTGCTGCGGCGTCTCGGCCAGGCAGCGGTGGTGCTCTGGGGGGCGGTGACTCTCTCCTTTCTGATGATCCACCTCGTGCCGGGTGATCCCGTGCGGATCATCCTCGGCTCCGGTGACGGCGATGCCGCCACCATCACCCCCGCGGCCGAGGCCGAGCTCCGCGCCCAGTTGGGCCTGGACCGCCCCGTTGCGGTGCAGTACCTCGACTTCTTGCGCCGTGCCGCCACCTTCGACTTCGGCCACTCCTACTCCACCGGCCAGGAGGTCTCGGTCGCGATCAGTGCCGCTGTGCCCGTAACAGTGGAACTGGGAGTGGCCGCGATCGTGCTCGCCGTCGTCCTGGCCCTGGTCTTCGCCCTGCTGAGCGTGCTTCTACCCACCCAAGCGCTGCGCTCGTCCTTCCAGTCCGCTTCGCTGCTGGGCACCGCGATGCCGTCGTTCTGGGTGGCGATCCTGCTTCTCCAGGTCTTCTCCTTCCGGCTCGGCTGGTTTCCCGCCTACGGCTCGGGTTCCTGGCAGGCACTGGTGCTCCCGGGCCTGACCTTGGCGTTGCTGACCGCGGGCACTCTGGGCCAGGTGCTCACCCGGGGCCTGAACGAGGCGCTGGCCGAGACCTACGCCGACACGGCGCGCGCCAAAGGGGTCTCAGAGGCTCGGGTGGTGACCGGCCATGCCCTGCGCAACGCTTCCCTCCCCGCCTTCACGATGGCCGGGATGATGGCGGGGGGCATGCTCTCCGGAGCCACGATCGTGGAGACGATCTACGGCCGGCGAGGAGTGGGCATGTACTTCGTCCAGGCAATCCAGACCCAGGACTTCCCCCTCATCCAGGCCCTGGTCATCCTCTCCGGCGGCTTCTTCGTCCTCGTCACCCTCGCCGTGGACCTCGCCTACCGGTGGATCGACCCGCGGGTCTCGACGCCACATCGTCGGAAAGCAGGTGTCGCATGACCGGCCTGGTACTGCCCGCCAAGCCCAGCAGGGCCCTACCCCCCGCCAGTTCGGGGGCGCGGGCCTGGGGCGCCCAGCTACTCACTCAGCCCGGCCTGGTGTTCAGCATGCTCGTCTTCGCCCTCCTCCTCGCGTGGGCAGCCGTGCCCGGAGTCTTCGCCACGCACGATCCCGTCCAGGACCTCGACCCGGCCGCTCTGCTCGCCCCGCCGAGTGCCGAGCACTGGTTCGGCACCGACCAGCTCGGCCGAGACGTCTACTCCCGGGTGGTCCACGGTGCTCGGCTCTCGCTCTCGGCCGGTCTGCTCGCAGTGGCCATCTCCCTGGTGGTGGGCTCCACCCTGGGGATGGTCTCCGGATACGTCGGCGGTTGGGTGGACAGCATCCTGATGCGTGCCGTTGATGTCCTGGTGGCCATCCCGGGACTGTTGCTGTCCATGGCCGCGGTCTCCATCCTCGGCTTCGGCGTGGTCAACGTGGCGGTGGCTGTGGGGATCGCCGGCGTCCCGGCCTTCGCTCGCATCACTCGCGCCGAGACGCTGCGGATCCTGAGCCGCGGCTACTTCGACGCTGCGCGCACCTCCGGCACCGGGGGCCTGGCCATCCTGGTCCAACACGTCGCGCCCAACGCCTCCGGCGCGGTGCTGGTGCTCACTGCCCTGGAGCTCGGCGGTGCCGTGCTGTCGGTGGCGGCATTGAGCTTCCTCGGCTTCGGGGCCGTTCCGCCGACTCCCGAATGGGGCTCCATGGTGGCCTCGGGCCGAGCGCACATCGCCAGCGCATGGTGGCTGACCACCTTCCCGGGCATCGTGATCGCGGCCACGGTCCTGGCCTCGAACCGCATCAGTCGCGTACTCCGGATGAGGCAGCGATGAACGATTCCCTTCTGCAAGTTCGCGATCTCACAGTGGCGTACCAGCGCGTAGGTGCCCGGACCACGGCCGTGCACGGGGTGAGTTTCGACGTCGGCCACGGGGAGTCGGTGGCCCTGGTCGGAGAATCCGGCTCCGGGAAGACGAGCATCGGCCGGGCCATCCTGGGCCTGCACGGCCGCACTACCCGCCTGACCGGTGCCATCTCCTTCGACGGCACCGATCTACTCACTCTGGGGTCGGCGCGCTGGCGTCAGATGCGGGGCAAGCGGATCGCCCTGATCCCCCAGGATCCGCTAGCCGGATTGAACCCCGTCCACACCGTGGGACGGCAGGTGGCAGAGACCCTGCGCACTCACGGCCTGGCCAGCGGCCACACAGCCCGCACCCTCGCGCTAGAGGCATTGCGCCGTGCCGGGCTGGATGAGGCGGAGCAGCGCTACGACGCCTATCCACATCAGCTCTCCGGCGGTCAGCGCCAGCGGGTACTGATCGCCACCGCATTGATCGGCGAACCAGAACTCATCGTGGCAGATGAGCCGACCTCAGCTCTGGATGTGACCGTGCAGCGACGCATTCTCGACCACATCGAGAGCCTCGTTGGCGACAGTGGCACCTCGATGCTGCTGATCACGCATGACCTCGCAGTGGCTGCTGACCGCACGGACCGAGTGGTGGTGCTCTCCGGGGGTGAAGTGGTGGAGGAAGCCCCGGCGGCCACCTTCCGGCACGTCGCGCAGCACCCCTACTCCCGCCGTCTCGTGGCGGCCGCCCCGAGCATGGACTCGGAGCCCATGGTGGGCGAGATCGTGAGGCCGGTGGCGGGCCCGGGAGCTGCGAAGGCCACGACCCCCCTCGTGGAGATAGACGGCGTCACCAAGACCTTCTCGCGGCCCGGCGCGGCGGACGTGGCCGCCGTGGACGGCGTCTCGGTGCAGGTCCACCACGGTCAGAGCCTGGGCGTGGTGGGTGAGTCGGGCTCGGGCAAGACGACCCTGGCGCGGATGGTGCTGGGACTCACCGAGCCGACGAGCGGCCTGCTGCGGGTCGCCGGCCAGGAACTGCACATCGGTGCGTCCGCGCGCAGGCGCCGCCGACTGTACCGGCAGGTGCAACCGGTTTTCCAGGATCCCTACTCGTCCCTCGATCCGGCACATCCGATATCGACCAGCATCGCCGAACCGTTGCGGTTCCTGGGAGCCTGCTCTCGCGCCGAGCGCCGCCGGCAAGTGACTGAGCTTCTCGACCAGGTCCGCCTCCCCCGCGCCCTCGCCGGCCGCAAGCCCTACGAGCTCTCCGGCGGTCAGATGCAGCGAGTAGCCATCGCCCGGGCACTCGCAATCCGGCCCGGCCTGCTCGTCCTCGACGAGCCGGTCTCCTCCCTCGACGTCTCGGTCCAGGACCAGATCCTCCGCCTTCTCGCCGAGCTGCGCGAGCAGAGCGGACTGGCCTACCTCTTCATCTCCCACGACCTCGCCGTGGTGCGCCAGATCTGCACCGACGTCGCCGTGATGCGCCACGGGAAGGTGGTGGAGTGCGGCCTCACCGTGGAGGTCTTCGCCTCGCCGGAGCACGGGTACACACGCGAACTCCTGCACGCCATACCGGGCCGGCGTGCAGCCACAGGTGCGGCGGTGGTGCCATAACCCTCATTCGGTGTCGAAGACCACGTGCTCCCCGTGCATGGCGAGACGGAGGCCGCCGTCGACCGGTTGCGCCTCGGTGAACTCGATCCCCCGGGGCAGGCCGAGATCGGCGGGGGCAAGGGTCCAGGAGGTCAGGTTCTGGACGACTCCGGGCAAGCTGTCGACCTCGACGCTGACTCCTGCGATGGTGCCCCCGGTCGCTTGCACCACGATGGCGCCGTCCTCGCTGATCTCCGGCCCGGCCCGCAGCGCCACGCCGAAGGAGGACACCCCGACCTCGATGCCGGACGGGCTGGACCGGACGTCCACCCCGGGAACTCGCTGGCGCACTGCCGTGGTCAGGGCCTGATCCGTGAGGATGCCGGCCGCGGCGACGTCCTCGACGGTGCCGTCCGGCGAGGCGCCGATCAGGGTGACGGTGACGTCCTCGATCAGCAGCTCCCCGATGTCGGTGTCCAGGGCAGTACTGCCGGGCAGCTCCGCGCTGACCTCGGTGAACCGTCCACGCAGGTACTGCGGGAAGAAGAGGGTTCCGCCGATGCTGACCTCCGGCTCACGGTCGGCGCCGAGCGTCTGCGCGACGGAACTGGCCAGGCGCGACTCCGCGTGGGAGCGCACCGCCACATCGGCGAGGAAGGCGACCAGCACCAGGACCGCGATGCCGACGGCGAGGCTGACCGGTGCGCGCCAGGACCCGGCCGGGCTACGGGGCGGAGCGGATTCCGGGATGGTCACCCTCCGACAGTAGCTGCGGCAGGCCAGGCGTCGCGGTGCCCGTGATCCATGACGGACGAGCCTGCTCCACCGCAGGCGCGCCGGAGACCTAGTCTGGAGCGGTGTCCACCAGCCCTGTCCGCGAGCGCGATCCCGCCCCGGGGTCCGCCGGCTCCTCCGGATCTGCCGCGCGAGCGCCGCGCCCGTGGATGTGGACCGTGGCAGCCCTGCCGACCCTGCTGCTGGTCACGCTCGCAGGACTGGTGATCACCGGAGCCTCGGCGCCGGGCCTGGTCGACGCCGGGCCGGTCGTGCGCTGGGGCGTCCCGCTGAGTTCGGCGCTGGCCGACGCCTCCTTCGCCGTGACCATCGGCGCCTTCGTCCTCTGCGCGGTAGTGCTACGGGCCGAGGGCCCGGGGGGCGCCTGGCGGACCGCCGCGTCCCTGGGGGCGGCCGCAGCCACCAGCTGGGCCCTGGCTCAGGTCGCCTTCCTGGTCCTGACCTTCGCCCAGGCCGCGGGCGGGTTGGGCGGGGAGAACTTCGGCGCGCAGCTCTGGCAGTTCGTCACCGAGCTCGAACTCGGGCGCTACCTGCTCTGGGCGGCGATCCTTTCCGCGGGCGTCTCCCTGCTCGCGGTCGCGGTGAGCGGGTACCGGAGCGCGGCGGTCGCGACGGTGGCCGCGCTGATCGCCCTGGTACCCCTGGCCGAGACCAACCATGGCTCAGGTTCCACCGGCCACACCCTCGCCGTCTCCTCATGGTGGTTGCACACCGCCGGCGTGGCCGTCTGGGCGGGTGCACTCGTGGTGTTGTGCGCGGTGGGCGGTCGCCTCGGAGCCAGGCTGCCCAGCGCCACCGAGCGTTACTCCCGCCTCGCCATCTGGGCCTTTGCGGCCACCGCCCTGGGGGGAATCGCCGCGGGCTGGCTGCGCATCGGCAGTCTCAGCGAGTTGCTCACCCATCCCTACGGCCAGCTCCTGCTGACGAAGACCTGCCTCACCGTGGCGCTGGGCGCGGCCGGATGGTGGCACCGCCGCGCCACCCTCCCGGCGATCGCCGCGCACGCCGGCTCCGGTGGACGGGGCCGCGCCTTCTGGCGGCTAGCCGGGATCGAGACCGTCCTCATGGCCGCCGCAGCGGGGCTCGGCGTGGCCCTGGGGAACTCCGCGCCGCCCGTGCCCGAACAGCAGATCCCGGACACCTCCCCTACCTTCTTCCTCTCCGGCTATCCCGTGCCGGCCTACCCGACGCCGCTGGCCTACCTCACCGAGTGGCGCTTGGAGCCGGTCCTGGCCTTCGCAACCGTTGCGGCACTGCTGGTCTATGTTCGCTGGGCCCGTCGGCTGCGGCTACGCGGCGACTCCTGGAGCACCGTCCGCACCACCGCCTGGGTGGCGGGCTGGCTGTTGTTCGCCTGGATCACTCAGGGCGGGCCCACGGTCTACGGATCGATCCTGTTCAGCGCGCACATGATGATGCACATGCTGCTGGCCATGGTGGTGCCGATCCTGCTGACCATCGGCGCGCCGATCACGCTCGCTGCGCGCGCGCTGCCGCGCCGTCAGGACGGCACTCGCGGGCCCCGCGAATGGGTGCTGGGCATCGTGCATTCGCGCTACGCGAGCTTCTTCGCCCACCCGATCGTGGCAGCCATCAACTTCGCCGGCTCGATGATCCTCTTCTACTACACCGGTCTCTTCGAACTGGCGCTCACCACCCACGTGGGTCACCTGCTGATGGTCGCGCACTTCACCGCAGCGGGATACCTCTTCGCCAATGCGCTCATCGGTGCCGATCCCGGCCCCACACGCCCCTCATATCCGCTGCGGCTGATGCTGCTGCTCGCCACCATGGCCTTCCACGCCTTCTTCGGCGTGGCACTCACACAGCAGTCCACGTTGCTCGCGGCGGACTACTTCGGCTGGCTCGGGCTGCCGTGGAACGTCGATGCGCTGGCCGACCAGACGCGCGGCGGTGCCTTCGCCTGGGGCATCGGCGAGCTCCCCACCTTGGCGCTGGCCATCGGAGTGGCGGTGATGTGGGCCAAGGAGGACACCCGCACTGCACGCCGTCAGGACCGGGCCGCCGACCGGGACGAGGACGCCGAGCTGCGCGCCTACAACGAGATGCTCCGCCAGCGGGCCGAGTCCGGGCACGGCCAGCGCCGATAACCACCGCGATCTGGAGGCTGCCTGCCAGACTAGACCGGAGGAACGGGCGGGTGACGACCTGGTCACAGCCCCTGCTACCGCGGAGATCGCGCGGTACTGTCGGTTTTTGAATCGCCGGTCAAGGCGTGGACACACGGAGGTGACGGATGGCCGCACAGGAGGAGCTCGCCGCACAGGCGGCGAACCCCGAGACCCCGCTGGCTCGGCTGCATGAGCTGGCCCAGCACCACCCGGAACTGCGGCCGGTGATCGCCGAGAACCCCTCCACCTACCCCGCGCTGCTCACCTGGCTCGGCAGCCTGGGTGACGGGGCCGTGGACTCGGCACTGGCTCGGCGTGCGCAAGCGGGTACCGGCGCGCAGCGGGTGGAGCGCCGATCCATCATGAGCCGTGACAGCGGCACAGCAGCTAGCGCGGCCTCGGCCTCGGACGCCGCCGCCTCCGAGCCGGCCGTCGAGGATCAGCCCACCCAGGTCGCTTCCCCAGTGGACGACAGCCCCGCGAGTGCCGGCGATGAGGCCACCGCTGTCGCGCGTGGTCACTCGGCGCACACTCCTGCCGGCTCCGCCAGCACCCCCGCAGCCGCAGGGCCGCCCGTGGGTGCCGCGCCTGCCGCGTGGGCAGCGTCGACTCCCCCCTGGCAGCCCACCACCGGGAGCCCTGCCGCGGCGACGCCCGCGAGCTCGCTTCCCACCTCGGCTGCTTTCCTGTCGGCGGATGACCAGGAGGAGGACGACGCTCCGCGCCGCGGTTCGTGGATCCCGCTGGCCGCACTGGCCGTGGTGGCCGCGGTGCTCGTCGGCATCGTGATTCTGCAGCTCGTGGGCGGCCGCACGGGTGATGACACACCACCGGTGGCCGAGGAGCCCACCACCGACGAGCAGGTCGACGGTGAGGAGGAGACGCCCGAGGACGAGGGCGAGGACGAGGCACCCGACGACGAGGCCGAACCCGACCCGGCTGAGGAAGCCCGTCTGGCACTGGCCGACCTGCCGGAGACCACCTCCTGCGACGATGCCGCCGGGGATGCCGCCGTCGTCGCCACCTACGGCGACGCGCACTCCGACGGCGCCGAGTGGTCTGAATCCGGTGATGGATCGCTGGTCCTGGCCACTCTCGACGGCCTCGAATCGGCCTGTGACACCGCGTATGTGCGCGACATCGCCTCCCGTCTGGTCGATGACGGTCCCGACGCCGTCGCCGGTGAGATCCGCGCCTCGGGCGCCCAGTGGCTCGAGGCGCAAGATCCTCCCGCCGATGCGCGCGAGCTCAACCAGCTTGCCTCCCCCAGCGGCAACATCCGCTGCGACGGCAGTGGCGACAGCCTGCATTGCCGCATCGTGTCCTATGACTTCACCGCCCCGGAAGGGTGCCCCGCCAGCACGGTGCTGGCACTGAACGCCACCGAGGGTGCCGAGGTGAACTGCGACCTGACCACCGCCGGTGAGGCTCCCATCCTCTTCCCCGGGGAGTCTGCCGTGGTTGGTGACGGTGATCTGGCCTGCGAGACCGTGGGCGACGACGGCATCCGCTGCTGGTCACTGATCACCGGTGAGGGTTTCGAGCTCAGCCGCTCGGACTTCGACCTCTTCTAGGGAGCAGGACCGGCGCCCGGTCCGTCGTCATGGTGAGATGGGTGGCGTGAATAATGAGAACGTTACTCAGCACAGCGCAGCGGACGCTCCGCCTACCCCGTTCCACGATCTCGACGCCTACACGGCGTTGCCCCGCCTGGGCGGCCTGAGCCTCTCACCGGACGGCACCCGGCTGATCGCCGGCGTGGCCACCCTGGACAAGGAACCAGCCGAGGCCACCCGCTACCGCACGGCGCTGTGGGAGATCGATCCGGTGGGCGAGCGCGCTCCGCGCCGACTCACCCGAGGCGCCAAGGGTGAGTCACAGCCGGTCTTCACCCCCGAGGGTGATCTGCTCTTCGTGGCCGCCCGGGACGAGGACGAGCCCGCAGCTCTCTGGGCCGTGCCGGCCACCGGCGGCGAAGCCCGGTGCGTGGCCTCCCATCCTGGCGGGGTAAGCGCCGTCCACGTGGCTGCACAGTCCGGGACGGTGGTCATCCAGGCGCAGGCACTGCACGGCGCCGCGGACCTCGAGGAGGACAAGCAGGTCCGCAAGGAACGCAAGGACAAGAAGGTCTCCGCGATCCTCCACGAGGACTACGGAGTGCGGTTCTGGGATCACGACCTCGGCCCGGGCAGCGCCCGGCTGTACGCGGCCACCCTCGACGCCGCCGTCGTCGCCGGCCCGGATGATGCGGCGGAGCACGAAGGGAGCGCGGAGCTGCGTGACCTCACCCCCGATGCCCGACGCCAGAATCTGAGCTGCGCCGTCTCGGCCGACGGAAGCTTCCTGGTGAGTACCTGGCGCGTCCACGAGGGACGCGCCAGCACCCGGACCGACCTGGTGCGCATCGACGCTGCTACCGGCGAGCGCAGGGTGCTGCTCCGCGCGGACGAGACCTACGACTTCGGGGCCCCCACCATCAGCCCCGACGGCGCCACCCTGGTCTACACCCGCAGTCGGCGCTCGACTCCCGAGCTGGCACCGCAGCCCGAGCTGTGGTCCATGGACCTCGATTCCGGGAGCACGCGTCGCCTGGCCGGGGACCTCGACCTCTGGCTCTCGGCCGGCTCACCGCAAGCGTGGCTCCCGGACAGCAGCCGCTTGCTTGCCACTGCCGATGCCAACGGACGGGGGGCGATCATCGAGATCAATCCTGCCGACGGGACCGCGCGACGGCTATCGCTCAGCGACCCCGACGCCACGTACACCGACGTCATCGCCGCGCCCGACGGCGTCAGCGCCTACGCGCTGCGCACCTCGTACGCCTCCCCGTCCGAGCCGGTGCGGATCGACCTCGCCAGCGGTGAGGTCAGCGCACTGCGTTCCCCTGCTCCGCGGCCGGCGCTGCCTGGATCCTTGACCGAGGTGGAGACCACCACCGCAGACGGCACCCGGGTGCGCGCCTGGCTGTGCCTGCCCCAGGGCGCTTCCGCCGACGAGCCTGCTCCCTTGCTGCTGTGGATTCACGGCGGCCCCCTGAACTCGTGGAACGCGTGGTCGTGGCGCTGGTGCCCGTGGATCATGGTGGCCCGCGGCTACGCCGTGCTCCTGCCGGATCCCGCGCTGTCGACCGGCTACGGCCAGGACTTCATCCAGCGCGGATGGGGCTCCTGGGGAGCGGCCCCCTACACCGACCTGATGGCGATCACCGATGCCACCGAGGCACGCTCGGACATCGATGACAGCCGGACCGCCGCCATGGGTGGTTCCTTCGGTGGCTACATGGCCAACTGGGTGGCCGGTCACACCGACCGCTTCGACGCCATCGTGACGCACGCCAGCCTGTGGGCTCTGGACCAGTTCGGGCCCACCACCGACGCCGCCGCGTACTGGTCGCGGGAGATCAGCCCCGAGATGGTGGCCGAGCACTCGCCGCACCTGTCGGTCGAGGAGATCCGCACCCCGGTGCTGGTGGTCCACGGCGACAAGGACTACCGGGTGCCCATCGGGGAAGGGCTGCGACTCTGGTACGAACTGCTGTCGGCCTCGGGCCTGCCGCAGGACGAGGACGGCTCCACGGTGCACCGCTTCCTGTACTTCCCGGACGAGAACCACTGGGTGCTCACCCCGCAGCACTCCAAGATCTGGTACGACGTGATCTTGGACTTCTTGAGCCGGCACGTTCTTCAGGAGGATTCTGGGGAGTTGCCCCGACTTCTCGGATGATGGCAATAGCGATGGGCCCGGCATGCACCTGCATGCCGGGCCCATCGCCGTTCTGCCCGGCCGTGAGACCGATTCTGGATGCCGGGTTCAGTTGTGCTAACGTCCCCCTTTGTCAGCCGGGCCAGATGAGCCCGTCGCGCTGGAAGACCCCATTCCGGCCTCCAGGCGGCAGACCCGCCTGAGGCCCCGGAACGCGCCGCCACGAGCGGCCAGAGGCACGCGCGACCCGGCACAGGCATGGAAGGACGTACCCGTGGGGGGCGGGTCGGTCTTCAGCCTGCCCTCATCCCGCTGACCTGCAGTTTTGCCTGACACTGCCGGCACGGACGAGAAGAGGAGTGTGATCGATCGCCCCAGGGCGCGCGCAGAGAAACCGGTCGGCACTCAGCCTTCCGCTCCGCACAGCCGCCACGAGTCGTGACCCAGCACACTTCTTGACAGAGAGCTTTCTCAACAAAAAAGGGAGGTGGCGCGTGAACAATGAGACTATTCAGTTCGGCGCCCTGATGACCGTCATTCTACTCGTGTTGTTCTACGGTGGAACACTCTTCATTTCCATGCGCATCCGGAAACGAAAAGAGAACGCGGATCAGTACATGACCGCCAGTGGGAAGATTGGTTTCGGGATTTCTGCGGCCTCCATGACCGCCACCTGGATCTGGGCCTCCTCGATGTACGCCTCGGCCACTTCCGGCTACAACTACGGCGTCTCGGGCCCGATCCACTACGGCTTGTGGGGCGCGTTGATGATCCTGTTCATCTACCCCTTCGGTAAGCGCATTCGTACCGTGGCACCCCGAGCGCACACCTTGGCCGAGGTGATGTACGCGCGCCACGGGCGCTCCAGCCAGCTCATCCTTGCCGGGTCAAATGTCGGCGGGTCCCTCCTGAGCCTGCTCTCGAACTTCATCGCCGGCGGCGTGCTCATCTCGTTCCTCTCGCCGTTCACCTTCGCCCAGGGCGTCATCGCCATCGCGGCGGGTGTGCTGCTGTACACGCTCTGGTCAGGGTTCCGGGCCTCGGTGCTGACGGACTTCGTGCAGGTCATGGCGATGTTCGCCGCCGTGGTGATCATCGTCCCCTTCATCTTCTTCGCCGCCGACTTCCCCAGCGCTTTCGAGACCGGTGCCTCGAACCTCACGGCTCAGCAGGGGAGCTTCTTCTCCTCCGATGCCTTCCTCGAACAGGGCGCCCCCTACATTGCGGCCGTGTTGGCTTACGCCATCGGTAATCAGACCATTGCCCAGCGACTCTTCGCGGTGCGCAAGGACCTGATCCGGCCCACCTTCGTCACGGCCACGATCGGTTATGGCGCCATGGTGATCGGCGTCGGCATGCTCGGTGTACTGGCGCTCTACCTCGGGCTGGACTTCACCGGCCGCGAGAACGACATCATCCCGGAGATGGCGGCCAGCTATTTGCCCGCAGCATTGCTTGCGGTTTTCTTCGTCATGATCATCGGCGCGCTCTCCTCCACTGCCGACTCCGACCTCTCGGCGCTCTCCTCGATCGTGATGGCCGACATCTACGGCCAGAACGTGGCGGGCAAGGACAAGGCCAACCCCCGCAAGATGCTGCTGATCGGCCGGATGACGATGGTGACCGCCACCGCTGCGGCCGTGATCCTGGCGACCCTCGAGCTCGACATCCTCGACCTGCTGGTCTTCGTCGGGGCGCTCTGGGGTGCACTGGTCTTCCCGGTGCTGGCCAGCTTCTATTGGGACAAGGTCACCAACAAGGCCTTCACCATCTCGGTGCTGGCCGCCTTGGCCCTGTTCATCCCGGTCCGCTTCTCACTGATCCCGATGAATGCGGTGACCGGCCTGCTCGTGGATGTGCTGTCGGTGATTGGCGTCGGGGTGGTCCTGGGGCTGATGGCCTTCGGCTTCTTCGGCCCCAAGGTCGGCAAGATCGTCGGCCTGGTCGCCTCGATCGCCTCGGCGCCCTTCATCCTGGGCTTCCTGCACGAGTACGCCACGTTGAGCGCTTCCCTGGTGGCTTACGCCGTCAGCACGGTGGTCTGCTATCTGATGTCCTTCCGCCAGACGACGCGTTTCGACTTCGACCTGATCGCGCAGCGCACCGGTGAGTTCGACCAGCGCGAGCACGCATCCACCTCGAGTGAGGAGCACAAGTGAGCACCACGATCCTGACGATCTACACCCTGATGTGGCCGGGGATTCTGGCGGTCACGGGTGTCATCATCCTGCGCGCCTTCATTTCCGACTGGCGCCAAGCCAAGCGCGAAGGCCGCGACATCATCTAGCCGGCTGAGCGCGCGCACGATGAGCCGGGGGCGCCAGGACTACCTGGCGCCCCCGGGGCAGTGCAGGCCTCCGGGCGCCGGACGACACCTGGCACAGAACCGCCCGCCTCGGGCTAGCTCCAGACGAAGGCTTGGGCGGGGTCTTCGAGGATCCTGGCGACATCGGCCAGCATCTTCGAGCCCAGCGCCCCGTCCACGAGGCGGTGGTCCATCGACAGCGCGAGTTGGGTGACCTGGCGGATGGCGATCTCGCCGTGGTGAACCCAGGGCTGTGGACGCACGGCGCCGAAGGCCAGGATCACCGACTCACCCGGGTTGAGGATCGGGGTGCCGGTGTCGATGCCGAAGACGCCCACATTCGTGATCGAGACGGTGCCGTCGCTCATCTCGGCAGGCTGGGTCTTGCCCGCGCGGGCACGCTCCACCAGATCGCCCAGCGCGTGGGCGAGTTCGAGCATCGAATGGCGGTGCGCGTCCTTGATGTTGGGCACCATGAGCCCGCGCGGTGTCTGAGCGGCGATCCCGAGGTTCACGTAGTGCTTGTAGACGATCTCCTCGCGCTCACTGTCCCACGAGGCGTTGACCTCGGGGTGACGGCGGATGGCGAGCAGGAAGGCCTTCATGACCACCAGCAACGGGGTGACCCGCACGCCGGCGAACTCCTTGTCGGACTTCAGCCGCTCCACCAGCTCCATGGTGCGGGTGATGTCGACCGTGTGGAAGACCGTCACGTGCGGCGCCGTGAAGGCGGAGCTGACCATGGCCTCCGCGGTCCGCCGGCGCACCGCGCGAGCGGCCACCCGGGTGGTGCGGCCATCGGGTGAGACCGTTCCGCCTTCGAGCCAGGGCTCGCCGGGGTAGGTGGCCAGGGACTGCGCATCGGTGCGGCCCACATGGGCGTGCACGTCCTCACGGGTGATGATCCCGCCGGGCCCGGTGCCGGACACGGCGGCGAGGTCGACGCCGAGATCCTTGGCGAGCTTGCGCACCGGCGGCTTAGCCAGCACCCGGGCGTCCGAGGGGCGCGGCGCGGGCTCCTGCTCCGGGGCGCTGACAGCCGCGGGCTTGCTCGGGGGCGTGGCGGGGGCCGGCTCATCCGGGCTGGTGCTCTTGCGCTTGCGCCGCGAACTCGCCGCGCCAGAGGTGCCGTAACCCACGAGCACCGATCCGGAACTTTCACCATCCTCTTCCGAGGCCTCGCCTGCGTCCGTGCCGCCGGACGCCGCGGTGGGCGCCGGTTCGGCAGTAGCACCCGAGGCGGCGCCGTCGTCCGGGCCTTCCGGGCTGCCCGGGTCGGTATCGATGACGAGCAGCGGCGCCCCGACGTCCACCGTCTGCCCTTCGCTGACCAGGAGTTCGCGCACCACCCCGGCCTGCGGGCTGGGCAGCTCCACCACCGACTTCGCGGTCTCGATCTCGCACAGGAGCTGGTTGGCCGTCACCGTGTCGCCCGGGGCCACGGCCCAGGAGACGAGATCGGCCTCGGTCAGCCCCTCGCCGACGTCGGGGAGTTTGAAGTGGAGGTAGCGCATCGTGGTCCTCTCAGTAACTCAGCGCACGGTCGAGGGCGTCGAGGATACGGTCGAGCCCGGGAAGGTAATGCTCCTCATGGACCGAGGCCGGGTAGGGCGTGTGGAAGCCGGCCACGCGCAGCACCGGCGCCTCAAGAGAGTAGAAGCACCGCTCGGTCACCGCAGCGGCGAGCTCGGCACCGGGGCCAAGGAACCCGGGCGCCTCGTGCGCCACCACCAACCGGCCGGTGCGCTCCACCGAGGCGGCGACCGTGTCGACGTCGAGAGGGGAGAGCGAACGCAAGTCGATGACCTCGGTCTGCTGGCCGTCCTGTGCGGCCAGTTCCGCAGCCGTCAGCAAGGTCTTCACCGTGGGCCCATAGCCGACAAGCGTGGCCTGGGCACCCTCTGCGGGCCGGCGCACCACGCGGGCGGCGTGCAGCCCGTCGGTCAGGCCCTCCGTGCTGAGGTCCACCTCGGAGCCGAGATCGACGGCGGCCTTGTCCCAGTAGCGGGCCTTGGGCTCGAGAAAGATGACCGGGTCGGGCGAGGCGATGGCCTGCTGGATCATGGCGTAGCCGTCAGCGGCGGTGGCCGGGGAGACCACGCGCAGGCCCGCGGTGTGCGCGAAGTACGCCTCGGGAGACTCACTGTGGTGTTCGATGGCGCCGATGCCGCCGCCGAAGGGCATACGGATGACCACCGGCACCTCGAGGTCACCGGAGGAGCGGTAGCGGATCTTGGCCAGCTGGCTGGTGATCTGGTCGAAGGCGGGGTAGACGAAACCCTCGAACTGAATCTCGCAGACCGGTCGGTAGCCCGCCATAGCCAGCCCGATTGCGGTGCCCACGATGCCGGATTCCGCCAGCGGGGTATCGACCACCCGGTCGGCGCCGAACTCGGCCTGCAGGCCGTCGGTGATGCGGAAGACGCCACCCAGTGGCCCGATGTCCTCACCCATCAGCATCACGGAGTCGTCGCGTCCCAGGGCTGCGCGCAGGCCCTCGTTGATGGCCTTGGCCAGCGGGAGGGTGGCTGTGCCGGTGGATACCGGCGTGGTGGTCGCGCTCATCGGCTCTCCTCGAAAGACTGCTCGAAGTCACGGTGCGCGTCACGGTCGGCGCGCACCTGCGCGTGGGGCAGACCGTAGACGTGGTCGAAGATCCCGCCCTCGACGTCCGCGGCGGCGAGTGCGCGGCAATGCTCGCGGGTGGCCGCGGCGAACTCGTCGGCTTCGGCGTCGACTCCCGTGAGGAAGTCCGCATCGGCGAGCTGCTCGGCCTCGAGGTAGGCGCGCAACCGGGCGATGGGGTCACGCTCCGCCCACGCCTGCTCCTCGGCGGCCTCGCGGTAGCGCGTGGGGTCATCCGAGGTGGTGTGCGCGCCCATCCGGTAGGTCACGGCCTCGATGAGCACCGGGCCGTCGCCGCGACGCGCGCGTTCCAGTGCGGCGCGAGTGACCACGTAGCTGGCCAGCGGGTCGTTGCCGTCCACCCGCACGGCGGGGACGCCGAAGCCCGCGCCTCGGCTGGCCAGCGGCACCGGCGACTGGGTGGAGCTGGGCACCGAGATGGCCCAGTGGTTGTTCTGCAGGAAGAAGACCACGGGCGCCTGGCTGGAGGCGGCGAAGACCAACGCCTCATTGACGTCACCCTGGGACGTGGCGCCGTCGCCGAAGCACACCATGACGGCGCGGCTCCCGGTGGCCTGGGTGTGCGCGCCATCGCCGTCCGCACGCTGAGCCGCCGCGGCGCGCTTGGCGTCACGCTGCAGGCCCATGGCGTACCCGACGGCGTGCAGCGTCTGGGTGCCGATCACCAGGGAGTAGATATGGAAGTTATGTGCCGCGGGATCCCACCCGCCGTGCTGGGTGCCGCGGAACAGCGGGAGGATCTCCCGCAGATCCAGCCCGCGCACCTGCGCCATGCCGTGCTCGCGGTAGGAGGGGAAGAGGTAGTCGTCCTCCTCCAGCGCATGGGCGGCTCCGATCTGAGCGCCCTCCTGGCCCAGGCTCTGCGCCCAGAGGCCGAGTTCACCCTGACGTTGCAGCGCCGTGGCCTGATTGTCGAAGGCACGGGTGAGGACCATGTCGCGGTACATGGCGCGCATGAGGTCATCGTCGATAGCGGTGGTGTCCAGGCGCAGGCCTGCGAGCTCGGCGGCCGTTGCCGCTGGGCCCTCTGCGCACCGTCGTCCTGCCGGATCGAGGAGCTGAATGGTCTCCATACCTACGGGATCGTAGGTTACGAAGGGTATGCGTGTGGTTGGAGGAAACCCACAAAGATGCCCGCCGGCCGGTTTTGGAGCCGCTGGGCTCAGGTCAACCAGCTCTCGGCGAGCTCGAGCACCAGGCTGTTCGCCTCGGGCTCACCCACGGAGATCCGCACGCCGTCGCCGCTGAAGGGCCGCACGAGCACTCCGGCCTCCTGCGCGGCGCGCGCACATGCGAGGGATTGGTCACCCAGGGGAAACCAGAGGAAGTTGCCTTGCGGATCGGGGACCTGCCAACCCATGGCGAGCAGCGCCGAGCGCATCCGCTCGCGCTCTCTCACCACGGACGCCACCCGGGCGGCGACCTCCTGCTGGGCCGAGAGAGCCGCCAGCCCGGCCGCCTGTGCCGCAGCATTGACACCGAATGGCGTGGACGCGGAACGCACCGCGCCGGCCAGTGCCGGCGAGGCCACGGCATACCCCACCCGCAGGCCGGCCAGGCCGTAGGCCTTGGAGAAGGTCCGCAGCAGCACCAGGTTCTGGTGCGCCGCGGCCAGCGCGACGCCGTCGACCGGATCGTCGTTGCGGACAAACTCGAGGTAAGCCTCATCCAGGACCACGAGCACCTGCGGCGGCACGGCGGCGAGGAAGTCACGGACCTCGCGGTGGGTCAGCGCCGGGCCGGTGGGGTTGTTAGGGGTGCACAGCATGACGGCCCTGGTGCGTTCGGTGACGGCGTCTGCCATCCGGGCCAGATCGTGACGTCCCTCGGCGTCGAGTGGGACGGGTACCGCCTGGGCACCGGCCACCGACAACACGATCGGATAGGCCTCGAAGGAGCGCCACGGTATGACCACCTCATCGCCGGGCCGGCATACGGCGGTCAGCACATGCGAGAGGACCGCCACGGAGCCGTTGCCGGCGACGATCTGGTCGGCACCCACGCCCACATGGGCGGCAAGGGCCTCGGTCAGCGCGGTGGCGTACATGTCCGGGTAACGGTTCGCGTCCCCCGCAGCATCGGCGATCGCTGCCATCACCGCGGGGAGCGGGGGGAGGGCGACCTCGTTGGAGGAGAGCTTGAAGATCCGCCGGCCGGGCTCTGGCCGCTGGCCGGGCACATAGGCGGGCAAGCCCGCGATCTCGGGCCGGGGGGTCACGCCGTGCCCGAGCGCCTCACTCAACGCCGGCTCTTCTTCGGATCACCCAACAGCATCTGCAGAATCCAGCTCGCGATGGCAATCACCAGCGCCGCCAGCATGGCCCATCCGAAGTTGCCCACTTCAAGGCCAAAGGAGGTGAAGCCGGTGATCCAGCTGGTCAGCAGCAACATCGCAGCGTTGATGACCAAGAAAAAGAGCCCGAGCGTCAGGATGTACAGGGGCAAGGACAGGAGTCGCACGATGGGCTTCACCAGGCTGTTGACCAGGGTGAAGATCAGTGAGACGACGCCGAGCGCGAGCAACGTCTCTGCGGTGTCGCCCGTGGGGGTGATCTCCACCGTGGGGATCAGCCACCAGGCGAAGGCGATCGCGGCAGCGTTGATGAGGAGTCGAAGAATGAACCGCATGGCCCCATCTTCCCACTAACGCGACCTCGCGGCGGCGAGTTTCCGGGCGCACTGGTGGCAGGAGGCGCCGCGAAGCCACCGTGGCGGGGAGCTCTCTCGAGCAGTACCTCGAGAGAGCTCCCCGCGTCCGGGGTGGACGGCGCCGCCGGGGCAGGCGCTCCAGGTCAGGCCTGGGGACGCTCCCCCGCTCTCCGCCGGGTGGAGACCACCGCTGCGGTACCGGCAAGCAGGAGCAGCATGGCTCCCAGCACCAGGAGTGCCACCTGGACGCCGGTCTCGCTCAGGCGGCCGGGATCCGGAGCTCCGGGCGCGGACGAGTCATCGCCACCCGGCTGCCCTGGGTCGGTGGGCGCCGGGTCCGTGGGCTCAGGGTCCGTGGGCTCAGGGTCCGTGGGCTCCTGTGTCGCCCCCGGCTCCACCACCGTGACGACGATGGGTTCGGTCACGGCGGCTAGCGCCTCCTCGTTCTCGGCGACGTACACCTCGAACACCCGCTCCCCCACCTCGGTGCCCGCGGGCACCGAGAAGCGGAACGACCCGGACTCACCCATCGCCTCGAGCTCCTCATCCGAGACGTCCGCAGAGGAACTCAGTGGCTGCAGGTCGAGGATCTCCCGCAAGACCGCATCGCGGCCTGCAGCAGGGACAACCTCACCGAAGATGACGATCGTCTCGCCAACCTCGACCTCCTCGGCCTCCACCTCCCAGGTGATGGTGGTCTCGGCCCGGAGGTCGCCCTCTTCCACCAGCAGGGCGACCGGGACCTCGATCACGCCGTCCGTCGCGTTGCTGGCCAGGCACAGCACCGTGGTGTAGGTGCCCGGCTCGAGCTCGGTGGCGTCGAAGGAGACCTCCACCGCCGTGGTTCCGCCCGGGGCGGTGACCCCGGAGACCGGGTCGAGGCCCAGCCACTCCGGCTGAATGTCGCACGCGGGCGGAGTCGGCTCTGCGTCCGGCGCGCCCAAGGCAACCTCGTCCAAGAAGAAGTTCGTCGAGGACTCCGTCACCGACGCGAATCGCACTGTGTGGACCTCACCGTCGACGTACTCGCTGAGATCAACGGTCACCTCGGTGTACTCGGCGTAGTCGCCCGCCTCCGCGGCCGTGACCTCGAAGACGGTCTCCTCATCGTTGAGCAGGACGGCGAACCAGTCCGAGTCCACCCCGGCGTCCAGAATCTGCAGGTAGAAGGAGAGCTGCGACTGCTCTGGCTCGAGCACCACATCCTGCGCCACAAAACCGGCGTCGCCTGTCGCCACGCCGCCGAACCATGCCCACCAGGAGCCGGCGTAGGGCCCTGGGCCGTCGTTCTCCAGACAACCAGGAGAACAGATGACCGTGCCAAAGGCGTCGGAGTGCTCGTCCCAGTAGGGGTTAGGCGTACCGGCCTCAAAGCCGCCGTCCTGGATTCCTGAGTCGGCCGCAGTGACCGTGGTGGGACTCCTGGACTCGGCGGAGGACTCGGGCACCGTGGCTCGTTCTGCCGGCGACCCATCGACCTCCGCAGCCCGCGGAACAAGGACCCGAGGCTCCTCGATCGGCGCGGAAGGCCCAGGCTCGACGAACTCCCAGAGCAGATCCTCACCACCGGGGTTGCTGATGTCGAGCGTGGCCGAACCGGTTCCACCCTGTGGCACCGCACCGACGATCTGGCGCGGGGAGAGTTCGATCTCGGCGGGCGGGATGGCCACCTCCAGGCTCACCGGCAGGACGGCCACGGGCCGGTGAGGATCGTTGGAGCCGATGCCCACCACCGCCTCGTACCGACCTTCCTCGAGGCCGGTCGTGTCAATCTCGAGGACCATCTCTTGCGAGTCACCGGTCGGAACGGTGCCGGAAACCGGTGAGATGTCGAGCCACTCGACGTCGCCGGGCAGGTCGTACCCGAACTCGCCTTCGAGGGTGAAAGCGAATCCTTCGAGGGAGGCGATGGCGCCGATCTCGTGCCAGCCCGCGCCCTCTCCGAGCAAGTTCTGGGGATCGGCGATCATGGCCGGATTGCCCGACGGCGCCGCCTGGAACCAATACCAAAACTCGTCACCGACCACCGTGGGGAAGAACGTGATCCAGTAGGTACCGGCATCAAGCGCCACGTCCGCGCCAGTGGCCTCGACAAGATCGAGACTGACGCTCTGGAACTCCGGGATCGAGATCGCCGGATCATCGACCGAGGTGGTGTGGGTCCACACGTGAGCGTCTTGCCCGTCCTCGGGGTGACCGGCCGGCCGGCCGTCCTCGTCGGGGTAGATGTACCACGTCAGCGCCTCGGCACCTTGAGCCAGACTGCCGCCGTTCACGAAACCTTCGACCAGGATGTCCGAGATCGAGCCAGTCGAGGAAAGCGTGAAGTCATCGAAGGCATAGACCCCGGCGTCGAACTGACTGAAGTAGTCCGAGAAGTACCCGGAATCCGCAGAACGGGGCCGAGCGTCCGTACCGGCGCCGGTGGCCACGAGTTCCCAGTCCAGCGGAAGAGTTCCGGAGTTACCCACGGTCACGGCCTCGGTCACCTGAGCGCCGGGGGCGGCAGAGAGCTCGACCTGTTCCGGGTCGAGCGTGATCTCCGGTGCCGGCTCGGTGGGCACCACAGCCACGGGGAAGTGGCCTTGCGCGACCGCAGCCCCACCCGCATAGGTCCCTCCGGTCGTCACAAGCACATTGCCGTAGACCCACGAGTCATACGCCAGGCCGGTCACGTCCACACCCACCGTGATCTCCGCGGACTCACCGGGTGCCAGGGTCACCTGCGCCGGCGTGACCGAGACGTCCAGGCCGAAGGCCGGGTCACCGGCAAGGTCGTAGGTGACCGTGGTGTCCGCCGCATTGCTCACCACACGGGTGAACTCGCAGTCGAAGACGCAGGTCTGGTCCACGAACGAAGGCATGTTGAGGGTGCGCGGGTCTCCGCCGTCCGCCGGGTTGGCAGCCCCGAAGGCCTCTGCGGTCTCGTCCAGCACCAATCCCACGCGGGAGGCAGCCTCAACATCGATCCGGCCGGCGCCGATCTGGTGCCAGTGCGCCTGCTCGCCGAGTTCGTTCACGACGCCGTCGTACACAGCCGTGGACGACAACGCGGAGCGGATCTGAGCCGGCGACATCTCTGGCCGGAGCTCCCTCAGCAACGCGGCAGCGCCAGCGGCGTGCGGGGCCGCCATGGATGTGCCAGTGAGGACCGCGTAGGAATCGTCCGAGTACTCCGGCGGATCCGAGGCCGCAGCCAGGATGTTCACCCCGGGAGCCGAGAATGTGGGCAGCAGCAGGTCGTGCTGCGAGGGCCCCCGGGAGGACCCTGCCGAGAGCCAGTCTTCGGTACCGGGTTCCCTCTCGTACACCGTCTCCGTGTTGATCGTGATCTCGAGCTCCTCGTCCTGCGCGAGCAGCTCTTCAATGCCCAGCCCATTGGCCATCGAGATCATGACCGCCGGGATACCCGGCTCAGGCAGGGTGCCACTCTGCGCGGCGCCGATCGGCGGGCCGGGCTCGTTGTTGTAGAGCACCACCGCCACCGCTCCCGCTGCTTCGGCGTTGAGGAACTTCTGGGTGAACTCGCACTCGCCTCGCTGGATCAGCGCCACCGAGTCCTCGAAAGTTCCCTCATCGAAAGGCGAGCAACCCCAGGCATCGCCGCTCTCCACCAGGGCCGAGAGCAGGGGGGCAACGACGGTCTCCTGGGGTGCGAGTCCCTCCGCCGGAACGAAGTCCATCTCGCTGAACTCTTCCCGGTCCGTCAGGGCGGCGCTGGAAGTGATGGTGCGGTCGGTAGTGGTCATACCCACGGAGAAGTTCCACGGCCCCGACTTCGCAGCCGTGCCGGCGCCCGGGCCATCGTTCCCGGCCGAAGCAGAGACGACCATGCCGGCGGTGTAAGCATCGAGGAAGGCCTGATCCACGATGTCATTCCAGGGATTGTCGCTACCACTGATGGAGTAGTTCAGAACGTCGACGCCGTCCTCGATCGCCTGCTGAACGGCCTGGACGCTCGCGGTGGACAAGCACCGGCCATCCTCGCCGCCGCAGACCCTGTAGGAGATGATCTGCGCGTGCGGGGCAACTCCGGAGATGCCGGGAAGCTCGTGCACCGTGGTGCCGACCAGCACATCACCGTCGTGGGCTGCGCCGGCGATGGTGCCGCCGACGTGCGAACCGTGTGAGTCGAAGTCCCGCGGGTCAGTCTCTTCCGGGTAGAAGTTCCAGGCGCCGATCAGCTTGTCGTTGCAGATGTCGTAGTTGCCCTGCGACGGCGCACCGCCGCACGCGCCGAAGTACTGGTCCGGAGCTGGATAGTCATACTCATCGGTCTCGGGCTGGAAGGAGAGGTGGTTGGGGTTCACGCCGGTATCCAGCATGCCAACGACGATGCCCGCGCCCGTGGCGACGCTGCCGGTGCCGGTGTCGCCTTGCCACACCGCTGGGGATCCGATGAGGTCGTTGGAGACCTCGGTCTGAACCTCCCGGACTTCGTCCTCGTAGATCGCGGCCACGCCCTCGAGTTCTGCCAAGCGTTGCGCTTCCTCTGCGCTGACCTGGAGGATCAAGCCATTGACCACGAGCGTGAGCTGGGCCTCGACCTGCACGCGGCGACCCAAGGCTTCCTCGGCTCGAGTGAGGAACTCCGCGTGCTCGCCGCTGAGGTGATCGGTGTAGCGCTGGACCGCGGCATCGTCGACATCGAGACGCTCGCTTCCGGTGGCTTGGGGGCTGGTCGCGGCCAGGCCGGGCTCGCCGCCGCCATAACGGGCGGCCGACGGCTTCTCGAGCTGCACGACCCAGAGGCCGGTATTGGCACGCTGAGCCGCCTCGCTCTGGAAAACCGGTGCCGGACCGTCGTCCTCGGCAACAGCCTCAGCGGTGACGATGCTGTCGATTTCGCCACTGGGCTCGGCGAAGGCCGAGGTGGCAGTCAGTGCCGAGGCGACCAGCGCCCCAGTGAGGCCGGCGACCAGGGCACGTGCCCCGCCGCGTGCGCCCGTGGACCTGCGTGAACTCATTCATTTCCCCCAAGGACTCGTCGCACACCTCGTGGTGCGCCCGGACTGCGACCCCGGGTCCAGGTAGGAACGAAGACCGAGGCGCAGGCCACAATACGAGAGTCCCGTCACGGTTTCGTTACTTTCCGGCCCGGAATGTTTCCGGTGAGTAAACGGTGGGCCACAGATGGGGTGCGTGTTTCGGCGCGAAGCAGCAGGCAGCGCCACTCCTCGCGGCATTCTCTGGCACAGTGGGGAACACGGCTGCGTGCCGTGCAGGTAGCCGAACGCCCTCACCGAAGGAGCAGGTCGCCCCTCACCAAAGGAGCCAGCGTGCTGCGGACAAATTTTTCCCTGATCCTGGTGGTGACGCTGGCCGGAGTACTCGCCCTCCCCGGTTGCGGAAGTGACGACCCGGCCACACCAGCGGACGAGGCGACCGCACCACCCGAGGAGACCGCCCCCGACGACGACAGCGGTGATGCCACAGACCCGGAGGAGTCGCCACCACAGCAGGATCTCGACCCGTACGCGGACGACGAATACGTCTTCTCGGGGATCCTGGCTGTGGTCAATGGGGCGATCCCGGCCGAAGCCCTCGAGGCAGAGCTCGCCCAGGGATATGAAGAGGCCACGGGCTTCGAGGCGCGGATCGAGTGCGACGCCGATCTAC
This sequence comes from Bogoriella caseilytica, assembly GCF_003752405.1. Classification (NCBI taxonomy): domain Bacteria; kingdom Bacillati; phylum Actinomycetota; class Actinomycetes; order Allobogoriellales; family Allobogoriellaceae; genus Allobogoriella; species Allobogoriella caseilytica. The sequence continues at coordinate 1,194,887 of NZ_RKHK01000001.1, forward strand.
CCGCTGAGACCGACGCCTCCACCGAATGCCACGCACTCCAGGCCGACGGGACTGAGCTCGACTCGATCCAGGCGGTGACCACGGCCGTTGATGGTGATCAGGCGGCGTACCGCTGGAGCCCGGTCGAGACCTTCGGCCCAACAGCACCGTCCCAGTAGGGCCCAGGGACCGCAGGACCGCGCGAACCTTTCCAGCACAGACGGCTCGCAGTCCGCCACAGCGCGCCCTCCTCCACACTGTCTGGCTGGACATCCTCCGCATCCACAGTACGTCCCGCGGCCCGCGAGAGGAGGCCTTCCTTCTTTCTACGGTTCCCTCGGGATTCACGGAGAGCGGGAGGTGCTCATGGACTACGGGATGTTCAATGCCTCGATCGGCGTCGGGCAGGTGAGCAATGGAATCGCCGCGGTGGGTGAGGAGATCTCGGCTGCGCATACGTCGTCATGGCGCGGGAGCGCGGCAGATTCCTTCCACGAGGCCCTGCAGGGCGCCAGGTTCCATGCCGACCGGGCCCTGGAGCTCGCGGGCACGCTGCAGTGGAATCTGACCCAGGCCCAGAACACCGCCGCAACCGAGCTGCTCGAGCGTTGAGCATGGACTCGGCCAGCGGCGATGGCTCGTCAGCGACGGGAACCATGAGCGTGACGAACTCCGCCGATCCGCACCTCATGGTGCTCGCTCCCGACCAGGACGTCGACACCGAGGATCTCGCCACCACGGCGGCGATGCTCAGCGAGCTCGCCGACGAGATCGTGGGGCTGGTCAGGCAGCTCGACGAGGTCGACATGGGAGTGGCGGGCGCGGCCGCACGTCAATCTGTGGGCCATCATTTCTTCGCCTTCCACGGTCAGCTCGCCCAGCTGCGGAATGGGCCGGAAGGCCTCGTTGCGCTCGTCGGTGAACTGGAGAGCCTGGCCTGGCGTGTCCGTCAGGTGCGCTACCTCTACGACGACACCGAGGCAGTGGTCACGAACCTGTTCACTGCGCCCGACCTCATCGCCGAGCGGCTCGGGCTGCTCGCCGTCTCCCGCTTCGGCGAGGAGCCCAGGCCCATTGAGCTCGTGACCCCATTCCTCAGCCTGGGTGGCCTCACGAGCGCAGACGCCTGGTTGACGTTCTTTCACCCCCGTTCTCAAGAAGCCTTGCAGGGGATCACCGCGCAGTCACCGTATTTCCAGGCCGCCCAGGATGCCCGCGGCGCCGCGCGGCTCGCCGGCTCGCTCATGGTGTTGGCGGCAGCCCTCGTCGCGGGGAGCGACATACCGAACGGCGTGATCGTCCGCAACAACGTCGATCACCTCGCCGGTCATCTGCCGAGTTGGAGAAGCCCTCTCGCCGATCAGACACTGACACGCCTTGGCCTTCCCACTCCCGGAGAAGAGCACAACAACGTCCAGGCCACGGCACTCACCAGCGTGGCGTGGATGCACATGCTGTTCGGACCGGCGCGCCAGCTGCTCGGAACCGTGCCACGTGGTGGCTTCGAGGCAGTGCGCTCGGTGCCGGTGAACTCCCGAGGTGAGCGCCGGCTTGGAAGCTGGCAGGGCATACCGCTGACCGAGAACGGCATTCGTGGCGGTACTCCGTTGGACACGGGCCCGAAGGTGGTGCCGGTCGGTTTCGGCACCGAGATCGAACCTCTGAGTACCGCCGAGGTGTTGCGGCGCTTCGAGACCGTGAACGAGCACTTCGATGCCACCGATACGGGCACCATCGAGATCGTGAACACCACGACCGCTGATGGAGAACGCGGCTGGACGGTGCTGATTCCCGGCACCAAGGACTGGACCGTCGGGACCAGCCAGGTGATGGATATGGACACCAACATGGCGGGGGTGGCCGGCGAGCAGACGCATATGGCTATGGCGGTGGCGCAGGCCATGGACCAGGTGGGCATCCAGCCTGGCGAACCGGTCAGCCTCTTCGGGCACTCACAGGGGGGCATTGTGGCGGCAGAGCTCTCCGCTGATCCCCTCCTGCAGAGCCAATACGAGATCTCATCTGTGGTCACCTTCGGCAGCCCGACGGCGCAGGTCGAGATCCCGGAGAACACGGCCGCCCTGCATCTGATCAACAGCCAAGACCCAGTCGCTGGACTCGATGGGGCACGCGACCCCGCCACGGGGAACCGGGTGACGGTCGCGGCACTGAGCCCGTTCTCGTTCAATCTGGTGCGCACCCACCACCTGGAACCCTACGTCGACGTCGCCGGACGGTTGGATGACCTGAACGACCCTCGCCTGGAGCACGTACACGGCGAGGTCGAGAGGTCCTTCGGAGCAGGCCAGGAGGTGACCAGCACTCGCGCCTACACCTTCGAGGTCGAGAGGTTCTGACGAACGAGAGAAGCTGGAGTCATGAGGGAGACCTTCCGCAAGACCGGCCCGGCCCAGGCCCTGGCCTTCGAGGCGGCCGGGCTGCGCAGGCTTGCCGATGCCGCGCGCCCGCGCAAGTCCGGGAGTCAGCGCGATGCCGGCGCCCCCGTGGTCGACGTCGTCGAGCTGGCCACGGACGCCCTGCACACTCGGCACCTCCGCGAGGCCCAGCCCACGGCTGCTGCAGCCGAGGCCTTCGGCCGGGCGCTGGCCCGCACACACGCCGCGGGAGCGGCCTGGTTCGGCTGCGCCCCGCCCGGCTACGCCGCACCGGAGGGTTACATGGGCACCACACGCCTGCCCCTGCGACAGGAGCCACCGGCCAGCTGGGGTGCCTTCTACGCCGAGGACCGACTGTTGCCCTACCTGCGCCCCGCACTCGAGAACGGCAGCCTCGACCACGCCGGGGCCGCCGTCGTTGAGCGATGCGTGGCGCGGGTGGCCGCCGGGGAGTTCGATGCGCCCCAACCATGCTTGGTCCGCGAGGCCGGCCACCACGCGGCGCGGCTGCACGGTGACCTCTGGTCGGGCAATGTCATGTGGGCGACGGACAGCGGTGCCGGGCGGGGCACCGGAGTCATCGGAACCTTGATCGATCCGGCTGCACACGGCGGCCATGCCGAGTCCGACCTGGCTCAGCTCGGGGTCTTCGGGGCGCCGCACCGCGAGCGCATCGTGGGCGCCTACAACGAAGCCTCCCCACTGGCCGAGGGCTGGCAGGAGCGCGTGGGGCTCCATCAGCTGCACATGCTCATCGTGCATGCCGCGATCTTCGGCGGAGGCTACGGCGCTCAGACCGCTGCTCTGGCCGGGCGCTACTGAGTCAGGCTCGGGGTTGGCGGTCCGCCCAGTCGGCCAGGTCTACGCGCGGTCCGGTGAAGAAGGGGATCTCCTCGCGCACATGCCGTCGGGCTCCGGTGTCGCGCAATTCCCGCATGAGATCAACGATGCGATAGAGCTCATCGGCCTCGAAGGCCAGGATCCACTCGTAGTCGCCCAGGGCGAAGGACGAGACCGTGTTCGCGCGCACGTCACCGTAGTCACGTGCCGCCAGGCCGTGCTCACGCAGCAGGTCACGACGCTCCTCTTCGGGGAGCAAATACCACTCGTAGGAGCGGACGAAGGGGTACACGCAGAGGTAGTCGCGCGGGTCCTCCCCGGCGAGGAAGGCCGGGATGTGCCGCTTGTTGAACTCCGCCGGGCGGTGCAGCCCGGCCACCGACCAGACCGGCTCCAGGCGAGCCCCCAGATCGGCGGCCAGCAGCGCGTGGTAGGCCGCCTGGGATTCCTCGATCGTCTCCGAGTGCCACCAGACCATCAGGTCAGCATCGGCGCGCAGACCGGCGACGTCGTACCAGCCGCGCACCACCACGCCGGTGCCGGCCACCGCTTCTTCGGCGGCGGCCACCATGGCGGCGCGCACCTCGTCATCGGCAGGCAGTGGCCCCATGGTCTTGAACACCGACCACATGGTGTAGCGGACCTCGGTGTTGATGGCCTCGGTCTGCTCCGGGCTCAGCCCCTCGCCAATACGCGCGGTGGCAGCGTCAGTCATGCAGTACTCCTTCAGATCAGGCAGGGACAGAGGCTTCGCACGCCGCGGGCACACCGGAATCGACCCCGGCGCGCAGGAAGCAACAGCCCGGGGCACACCCATCACGCCATGGCCCCAGCGCTCCCACGGCGTGCCGTTCGGGCGCCTGGCCCCGCTCGGTGGCCGCACGTTCCAGCATGAGGTCGACCAGCCCGGTCACGAACTCCGGGTGGGTGCCGGCGGTGGCGGCGCGCGCGAAACCGAGGCCGAGTTCCTCTGCGGTGGCCTTGGCCTCGGTGTCGAGGTCGTAGATGACCTCCATGTGGTCCGAGATGAATCCGATCGGGGCCAGCACCACACCCGCAGCGCCGTCGGCGTGCAGGGAGGCCAGCACCCGGTTCACATCAGGCTCGGTCCACGGCGTGAAGGCCGTGCCGGAGCGCGAACAGTACGCCAGCTCCCACGGCACCGGTGCGCCGAGCCGCTCGGCGACCCCGGCCGCGACGAAGGCCGCGAGATCGAGGTGCTGAGCCGAATAGGACGCAGCCGTGCGCATTCCGGAAGCAACTTCCATGGTGGTGGGAATCGAATGCGTGACAAAAACGAGGGGATTCTCCGGTGCAGGAATGGAACCAAGCTGCTCATAGGCAGCCACCACGGCATCAGTATTCGCCTGCGCATATCCGGGTGCGTTGAAGAAGGGCCGAATCTTGTCCACCTCGATCGTGCGGCCCTCGGCGGCAAGCTCCTGCTGGGCCGCAGCGATGTTCTCGCGATACTGGCGGCATCCGGAGTAGGACCCGAAGGCGGAGGTGGCCAGGGTGAGCACACGGCGGGCACCGGCCTCGTGCAGATCACGCAAGGCATCGATCAGGTAGGGATCCCAGTTGCGGTTGCCCCACGCCAGCCGCGTCTGGATGCCGCGCGACTCGAACTCCGCTTCCAGCGCCGCCAGCAGTGCGCGGTTCTGGTCGTTGATCGGGCTCTTGCCGCCGAAGCCGTAGTAGTGCTCGCCCACCTCACGCAGGCGCTCATCCGGGATCCCTCGCCCCCGTGTGACGTTGCGGAGGAAGGGGACCACGTCGTCGGGCTGCTCGGGGCCACCGAAGGAAAGGAGGAGCACCGCGTCGTACGGCGAGAGTGGGGAGGTCACGACTCCATTATGACCGAAGTACTACACGCCGTCGTCGCATGGCGAAAGGTCTCCAGAACTGTACTGACAAAACGTCAGAACATTCCGTCAGATCCGCCCGCCGGATCAGCGTTCCGGGGACGAATCGTCCTCCGCCTCCGCGATCTTCTCGCGCAGCCAGTCCGGAATGTGTTCCTCATCGCGCGGATAGCGGCGCAGTTCTTCGGCGTACTCGGCGGCCTCCGGCTCCTTGTTCCACCGCGGCGGGCTGGTGCGATCCGTGCTCAGCGTCATCTTGCCGCTGCGCTCGAGCGTGACCAAGCCGGTGAGCCACGTACCGGTCTTCGGATCGGCGCTGGCCGCCTTGATCTCGGTGAGCGCCTTGCCCACGTCGGCCGGAACGCCTTTGAGCGGCTTCCGCTGATCGTCCTCGCCCGTGTAGAGCACCGTGAACTCACCCTTGCGGCCCGCCACCCGCAGCAGCACCTGCGCCTGCTTCCAATCGGCCGGGAGCACCGAGGCCAGCCCCTGCGCGATGCGCTGCATCCGCCCGGCGTGCTGGGACATGGGCCCGTCCGCGTCGCCGGTGGGTTTGACCTGCACCTGCGGCGTGGGACCGGTGCCCGCGCCGGTGAACGCGCGACCGCGGGCAGCCTCGGCCGCCTTCTCCATCTGTTCCTCGGTGGCCCAAGCGCGGGGTACCTGCTGGGTGTAGACGATCTTCCCGACGTCGTCCTGGGGCACGGTCTTGACGTACACGCCCGCGTCCAGGCGGGAGAAGCCCGCCTTCTCGGCGGCGATCGCGTCATGGGCGAGTGAGACGATGTGCACCGAGGCCTGACCGTCCGGCCCTGGCCCCTGGTCCACCACGCGCACCGGCAGGTCGTGCCAGGTGGAGGTGGCTCGCAGGGTGAAAACCTCCGCGTTCTCGGCCAGCACCTTGCGTGCCCAGATCCCGGCATCGGTCTGGCGGAAGCCTCCGATCTGCGGCTCGGTGTGGCTGACCAGCGTCACCACCTGGGGCTTGTCGTCCTCATCGAGGGTCACATCCGCGGAGTAGGCTTCGCCGTCGAACTTCGCCACGAAGCCCACCAGCTTCGACGGCGGCACAGCGTGGAACTCGTCGTCGGCCAGGTGGTTCTGCCAGCCGAAGGCCGGGCCGTGATACGTCCCGATCAGCTCGGGCTCGTCACTGCCGGGCGAGAAGCGCCACAGACGAGCCCCCGTGGGGATACGGGTCTGCTCCAGCCACATCAGCGGAACCATCACGTCGCCGGTGGTGGCGAAGCCGGTGCCCGTGAAGGGCTCGTGCTCGATGAAGGTTCCCCCGGTGGCCTGGCGGCTGCGCTGGTCAGTACCGCCCGTGGCCGGGATGGTGGTGATCGACGGCGACGGCGGCACGTGGAGGATGTCGATCGGCTGGTCCAGCGCGAAGGGCGAGCCCCGGAAACTCAGGCCGTGCAGTTCGAACAGGCCCTCAGTGGTGGTCACCGAGGCAGCATCGGAGGCCGGGACCAGGTAGCCCGAGACCCGGTCCAAGCCGCGCTCGAGGTAGGCCGTGGTCATCTTGGGCGTGACTGCCTTCTGCAGCATGATGCTCATGAGTGCTCGGATCTCTTCTCGGGTACGTCGATCTTCGTCGAGACTACGCGGGCGCTCAGCGCAGGTGGCGCACCAGCTCCGGGGCCAACCCGGTGTAGGTGCCGGGTTCCAGTGCCATCAGACGCTCCTCGACCTCGGGGGGCAGTCCGAGACCGGCGATGAACTCGCGCATCGCCGGTCCGTCCACTCGCCGTCCACGGGTGAGTTCCTTGAGCCGCTCATACGGGTTGGCCAGGCCCTCGGCTCCGGCGACGGCCGCGGCGCGCATGGCGGACTGCACCGCCTCGCCCAGCACCTCCCAGTTCCCGTCGAGGTCGCGCGCCATGGTGGCGGCGTCGACATCGAGCCCGGCGAGGCCGCGTCGCACATTGTCGATGGCGAGCAAGGAGTGTCCGAAGGCGGAGCCGATATTGCGCTGGGAGGAGGAGTCGGTGAGGTCGCGCTGCAGGCGAGAGGTCACCAGGGTGGCGCCGAGGGTGTCGAGCAGCGCACAGGAGATCTCCAGGTTCGCCTCGGCGTTCTCGAAGCGGATCGGGTTGACCTTGTGCGGCATCGTCGAAGAACCGGTCGAGCCCTGGGCGGACAGGCGCTGGCGGAAGTAGCCCAGCGAGATGTAGGTCCACACATCGGTGGCCAGGTTGTGCAGGATGCGGTTGAAGCGGGCGACGTCGGAGTAGAGCTCGGCCTGCCAGTCGTGCGACTCGATCTGCGTGGTCAGCGGGTTCCAGGTCAGACCCAGGTGCTCCACGAAGCTGCGCGCCACGGCCTCCCAGTCCGCGCCGGGGACCGAGACGGCGTGGGCGGCGTAGGTGCCGGTCGCACCGTTGATCTTGCCCAGGTACTCGGTGGCGCCGATGCGAGCGAGTTGGCGCTGGAGGCGGAAGGCGAGCACCGCGAGTTCCTTACCGAGGGTCACCGGGGTGGCGGGCTGACCGTGGGTACGGGCCAGCATCGGCACCTCGGCGTGCTCCTCGGCCATCACGGTGAGGTCCTCGACGATGCCGCGAGCTGCGGGGAGCCACACCTCGCGCACCGCGCCGGAGACGAGCAGAGAGTAGGCGAGGTTGTTGATGTCCTCGGAGGTGCAGAAGATGTGCACGATCTCGGCGAGCCGGTCCGAGCCGAGAGCGGTCGGGCCGCCAGCGATGCCGGCGTTCTCACCGAGCACGCGGGTGGCGGCATCCAGGCGGCGCTTGAGGAAGTACTCCACGGCCTTGACGTCGTGCCGGGTCTCCGCCTCGATCTCGGCCAGCTCGGCGATCTCGTCTGCACCGAAGTCGGTGACCACGGCGCGCAGATAGTCCTTCTCGGTCTCGCTCAGCCGAGCGGCGCCCGGGAGGACCTCGTGCTCGGTGAGGTGGATGAGCCACTCGACCTCCACCTGGATGCGGGCCCGGTTCAGGGCCGCCTCGGAGAGATGATCCACCAGCGGGGCGATGGCCCCGCGGTAGCGGCCGTCGAGCGAGCCGAGGGGGATGGAAGGGCTGATCGAGGAGAGGTCCACACGCGCAGGCATGGCGCTATTGTCCCATCCGAATCGCGCCTCGCTACCGTCGCGCCATCGCTGGGCTACCGTCGCGATATGGCTGGATTCGTGGACGTGAAGAACATGGTGCGCTGGGTCGCGCGCACTGGTCCGGAGACCATCCTGCGCGGGATGACCGAGCATCTCGAGGCCGATTTCCGGCGCTGGGAACAGTTCGACAAGTCCCCCCGGGTGGCCAGCCACACGCCCTTCGGCGTCATCGAGCTGATGCCCACCGCCGACTACGAGACCTACGGCTTCAAGTACGTCAACGGCCACCCCGGGAATCCGGCGCGCGGCTTCCAGACCGTCACCGCCTTCGGAGTGCTCGCCGACGTGCACAACGGCTACCCCACCTTCCTGGCGGAGATGACCGTGCTCACCGCGTTGCGCACTGCGGCTACGACGGCGATGGCCACCCGTGCCCTGGCGCGACCCGGGGCGCGGCGGATGGCGATGATCGGCGCTGGCAGTCAGGCCGAGTTCCAGGCCCTGGCGGTGCGCTCGGCCACCGGGATCGCCGAGTTGTCGGTCTACGACGTCGACCCGGGTGCGATTGCCAAACTCGTGCGGAACCTGCAGCCGCTGGGCTTCACGGTGCACGAGGCGTCCTCGGCCGCGGAGGCGGTCGAGGGGGCTGACGTGGTGACCACGTGCATCGCGGAGAAGGCGCACACGCAGGTGCTGCGCGCCGCGGACCTGCGCCCGGGCATGCATGTGAACGCGATCGGTGGTGACTGCCCCGGTAAGACCGAGCTCGAGCCTGCGGCGCTGAGCCTGGCGGACGTGTTCGTGGAGTACACGCCCCAGACCCGGATCGAGGGTGAGATCCAGCTGCAGGACCCGGAGTTCCCGGTCACCGAGCTGGGGCAGGCGGTGGCCGGCAAGGCCGAGGGACGGCGTGCGGGTGCGGCGGGCGAGGAACAGATCACCATCTTCGACTCGGTGGGTTTCGCCATCGAGGACTTCTCCGCGCTCACCTACCTGCGCGAAGCGGTGCGCGGCACCGACTTCGTCACCGAGATCGATCTGGTGGCCGCTCCGGAGGACCCCAAAGACCTCTTCGGCCTGTGCGGGGCACCTCTGCCGGTGGGTTGAGGGGGCTGGCCCGGGGTGCCCCGGGGCGACCACCCGCGTACCCGCGTACCCGCCCACCCGCGATTGTGGTCAGTTTGTGCCGGAATATCCGGCGGAACGGGCCGGAAGGCGGCACCAACTGACCACAATCGCTTCAGGGAGGCGGCGCTCAAGGGAGGCGGCGTGGGCGGCTGAGCGCCCGTCCCCGCGGGGTGAGCCGGCTGGCTGGGCCCCGCGATCAGGCGAAAGCGGCGTCGGCGTAGGTGATGCGGCCGCCGAGCACGGTCAGCGCCACCGGCATTTCCCGCAACGCCGCACCAGAACGCTTTTCCGGCGGGTCGGGCACCACCACGAGATCGGCCGGGTCACCCAGCGCCACCACTCCCCCGGTACGGGTGGAAGCCGCAATCGCCTCGGTCACGGAGATGCGCTGTTCGGGGATCCACGGCCCGCGGTCATCACGGGTGCGCTGCGCGGCGGCCTGGATGTTGAGCCACGGGTCCAAAGGCGTGACCGGGGCATCGGAGCCGAGGGCCAGCTGCACCCCGGCGTCGATCATCTCGCGCAGCGGGAACGCCCGGTGGGTGCGGCCCTGCCAGTAGCGCTCGGCCTGATCGCGGTCATCGAGCAGGTGCTCGGGCTGGACCGACGCCACCACGCCGAGTGCCGCCATTCGGCGCACGTCGGATTCCCGCATCAGCTGGGCGTGCTCGATGGCGCCGCGCACGCCGACCCGCTCGAAGACGTCGAGGGCGGCGGTGTTGGCGGCGTCGCCAATGGCGTGGATCGCCGGGGTGAAGCCCAGTTCGGCGCCGTGGCGCACCAGTTCCTCGAGTTCGGCGAGCGCGACGATCTGCCAGCCGTGGTTCTCGCTGCCCGGATAGGGATCGTGGCAGTAGGCGGTGCGGGTGCCCAGGGAGCCGTCGGTGATGATCTTCAACGGCCCCACGTGCACCAGGCCGGCGTCGTCCACCCGGGAGCCGGTGCGCAGGCCACGGGCGGCAGCGGCCTCGTAGGAGTGGTCGCGCACATTGGCCTCGACCCGCAGCGGGAGGGCAACCGCCGCTGACCGGCGTTCCCACCCCTCGATGGCGCCCTGGCCCTCCAGGTCCACCACCCCCACGACACCGCGCGCCGCCGCAGCATGGGCCACGTCCAGCACCCACTGGTCGGCGGTGTCTTGATCGACGTCGTCGAGGCCCCGCAGCACCGCGGTCTCGGTCTCGCGCAGCAGACCGCCGGGGTGCTCACCTTGACCGGCGAGCGCCATGGCGGCCCGGTTGGCCCACGCGGAGTGCAGGTCGGTGTTGTAGAGCACCACCGGGGTCGAGGCGAGCACGCCTTCATCGAGGGCGCCGGCCACGGGCGCGTCGGGCCACATGGAGTCCGAGAAGCCGAAGCCGGTGAGCAGATGCGCGCGCTCGGCGTCCGGCCGCTCCTCGACAACCGAGCGCACCAGCGCCACCGTCTCGGCGGCTGAGGCGGTGCCGGAGAGGTCGAGCCGGCGGGCGGTCTTGGCCCAGGTGCTCATGTGGGTGTGGTGGTCCCACAAGCCCGGCAACACGGTCGCGCCGTCGAGATCGAGACGCCGTGGAGCCGGCTCGCCTGGGCCGGTGCCGGCCGCGCTCGTGCCGGCGGGCTGCAGTGCCGCGATGCGCCCCTCGCGCAGCACGACGTCGACAAGCTGGTTCCCACGGCCGTGGACGCGGGCGTTGGCGAGGATCAAAGACATGCCACCACGCTATCGGCCCGATTCACTCGTAGAGTCTGCGGAGGAACCTTCCACGCCCCCTGCGCGTTGCCATCAGTACGCCGCAGCTCCAGCGCCTCGGCGCGCACCCACACGCACATCTCGGCCCCGAGGAGCCCCGTGTCCCGTCTTGGCCGTTTCAGTCTCGGAAACCGCGCCCTGGTCACTCTGGCCACCATCGTGGCGCTGCTCGCCGGAGCCTGGTCGGCCACAGCTCTGCAGCGCGAACTCCTCCCCTCCCTGGACCTGCCGATCATCGGCGCCGTCACCACCTACCCCGGAGCCACGCCGGAGATCGTCGAGCAGCAGGTCACCCAGCACGTGGAGGAGGCCGCGAACAGCCTGACCGGTGTGGAGCGGCTGACCTCGACCTCCAGTTCCGGCATGTCCATGGTGCTGGTGGAACTGATCTACGGCACCGATGCCACCTCCGCCCATCAGGAACTTTCGGTGGCGGTGGATCAGGTCTCCGGCACACTGCCGGAGGATGCCACCACCCAGGTGATCTCTGGGGGTGTGGATGACCTGCCGGTGGTCCAGCTCTCGGTCACCGCCGGTGAGAACCCGGCCGAGACCGAGGACCGGTTGCGGGAGGTCGCCATTCCGGAGCTGGAACGGCTCGCCGGCGTGCGCGGCGTGGAGGTCAGCGGGCTGAGCGAGAGCCACGTGCTCATTGACGTCGACACCGACGAGCTCGCCGCTCAAGGGCTGAGCACGCAGAACATCGCGGACGCGCTCGATGCCAATGGCATAGTCATTCCCGCCGGCTCGATCACCGAGGATGGACGCACCCTAGACGTCGAGGTGGGCGCACGACTCGGAACCGCCGAGCAGATCGCCGACCTCCCTCTGGCCACCGAGGCCGGCCCGATCCGGCTCGGGGAGGTCGCCGAGGTCACCGAGCAGACCGCGGAGCCAGGTTCCTTCTCCCGCACCGACGGCGAGGAGAGCTTCGGCATCGCGATCACGCGGACCCCCGAGGGCAACACGGTGGAGATCTCCGAGGCGGTCACCGCCCAGCTGGAGGAGATGGAGACAGCGCTCGGTGAGGGCGTCACCGTCACCGTGGTCTTCGACCAGGCTCCCTTCATCCAGCAGTCCATCGAGAACCTCTCCGTGGAAGGTGCCATCGGGCTGGTCTTCGCGCTGCTGGTGATTGTGATCTTCTTGCGCGGTTGGCGCCCCACCGGGGTGACCGCCGTGTCGATCCCGGCCTCGCTGCTGGTCGCGTTACTCGGTGTGCAGGTCGTGGGCTACAGCCTGAACATCCTCACCCTGGCGGCCCTCACGCTCTCAGTGGGGCGCGTGGTCGATGACTCGATCGTGGTCATCGAGAACATCACCCGGCACCTCGGATACGACAAGACCCGCCACCGGGCCATCCTCGACGCCGTGGGGGAAGTGGCCGGCGCGGTCTCCTCCTCCACCTTCGCCACCGTGGCGGTCTTCCTGCCGCTCGGCGTGGTGGGCGGCATGGTGGGCGAACTCTTCCGGCCCTTCGCCTTCACCGCGGCGCTCGCGCTGCTCGCCTCGCTGACCGTGGCACTGACCATCGTGCCGGTGCTGGCCTGGTGGTTCCTCCGGGCGCCGAAGCGGGCGACGAGCGCTGGTGACGTCGAGCACGGCAGCGACGTCGAGCACGGCACCGATGCCGGGGAGGTTCCGGACGCCGATGCCGAACCAAGCTCGGTACGGCCCGGCACCGAGGAGCAGCATGGCCCCCTTCAGCGCGGCTACGCCGGCGCCCTACGCGGGGTGCTCGGCCACCCACTGCTCACCTTGCTGGTGGCGGTGGTCATCCTGGCCGGCACGGTCGGCATCGCCACCCGCCTGGAAACCAACTTCATCGGCGACACCGGCGAGAACACCCTCTCGATCGCCCAGGATCTTCCGGCCGGTACGTCTCTGGAAGCCGCCGACGAAGCCGCCGCCACCGTCGAAGAGGTGCTCGCCGATATCCCCGAGGTGGAGAGCTACCAGGTCACCGGTGGCACCGGGGAGGGCCTCCAGGCGCTCTTCGGTTCGGCCGAGCAGAACAGCTTCAGCCTCACCCTCGACATCGACGCCGACGCCCCCGCCGTGGCTGAGCGGCTGCGCGACGAGCTTGCGGGCCTAGACGAGGACGCCGGCGAGCTGGTCGTCAGCGCCGGCAGCGGAGGCCTGCCCTCGGAACTCGAGGTCATCGTCACCGGCGCGGACCTCGAGGACGTCAACGCCGCAGCCACCGAGATCACCGAGGCGATGGCCGACCTCGACGGCGCCACCGACGTCAGTTCCGACCTCGCCGCCGAGTTGCCAACCCTGCAGGTGCGAGTGGACCGTGACGCCGCGGCCGAGGCCGGCCTGAGCGAAGCGCAGATCGGGCAGTCGGCGGCGGTCGCGCTGCGCGGATCGACCCTGACGACCATCACCGGGGAGTACGGCGAGCAGGACGTCATCATGCGCATCGAGGATGCCCCCGCCACGGTCGAAGAGCTGGAAGACCTGACGCTCACCGGGATCGCCGGCCCCGTCCCGCTCACGGACGTCGCCGAGGTGGAGGAGGTCGACGTGCCGACGTCGATCGCGCGAGTCAACGGACTGCGCGCCGTCACCATCACCGCTGCCGCCACCGCACAGGACCTCGGCGGACTCACCGGGGAGCTGCGGGAGCTGCTCGACTCCGTCGACCTGCCCGACGGCGTGAGCGCGGAGATCGGCGGCGTCAGTGCCGATCAGGAGGAGGCTTTCGAGTCCCTGTTCCTCGCGCTGGCCTTCTCGATCCTGATCGTCTACACGATCATGGTGGCGACCTTCCGATCGCTGCTGCAGCCCATGATCCTGCTGGTGTCGGTGCCCTTCGCGGCCACCGGTTCGCTCGGGCTGTTGTGGCTGACCGGCAACCCGCTCGGCGTGGAGGCACTGATCGGTGCGTTGATGCTGGTGGGCATCGTGGTCACGAACGCCATCGTGCTGATCGACCTGGTCAACCAGTACCGCCGCGACGGCGCGAGCCTGACCGACGCCATCGTGGACGGCGGGCGGCACCGGCTGCGCCCGATCCTCATGACCGCCGCCGCCACGATCTTCGCGCTGGTGCCCATGGCGCTGGGGCTGACCGGTGGGGGTGGATCCTTCGTCTCGCTGCCGATGGCGCTCGTGGTGATCGGCGGTCTGGTCTCCTCCACGGTGCTGACGCTGCTGCTCGTTCCGGTGCTCTACCTGCTGCTGGAGCGCAGCAAGGAACGCCGGCAGGACCGCAAGCAGCGGCGTGCGGAAGCGCCCGCAGCTCAGAGCCGGGTGGAACGCCGCCGGGGCAGGCGCGCGCGGGCCTGAGGGTAGTGGGGCGCGGCGTTATTGGCCCAGCGCGGAAGGGATGGTGGTGGGGTTCCCCGCTGCCATTGCCTCGCGGTAGCGCTCGTAGGGCCACGCGGTGGTCCCACCAAAGCGCAGCGTCCGGACTGCGCCGTCGTCGTCGCGACCAATCCCGATCCGCTCGCCCACATCGCCGTAACCGTCGACCGACTCCACCCGCAGCCCGGGGGCGCCGCCGCCGTCAGTGACGTCGAGGCGATTGGCTGCCGCCGACGGTGCGGGATCACCGGGGTTGATCAGATGGAGCACGCCGCCGAGGTCGACGATGTCGGTCACGCCCCACAGCCCCGCCCAGCGGCCGAGCACGTCGCGCAACTCCTGCGGCAGCGGCTCGGGCTCGCTGGCAGCGGCGTCCAGGGCGAGGTCGATGAGCCGGATGATGGCGACGGCGATCTCGGCTGCCGGGCCGTCGACGTCGTTGGTCAGGGCGGAGACCACGAGCCCGTCGACCGGGTCGATCCAGGTGCGGGTGATGTGGCCGGGGTAGCCGCCGGAGTGGCCGACCAGGCGCCGCTTGCCGACAGTGCGGACCTGCATGCCGAGGCCGTAGGCGCCGAGGTCCTCGCCGCGCACGTGCGGGCGGGATTCCTCGCGCTGCATCAAGCGCTTGGAGGCATCGGTCAGGAGCCGGTCATCGCCGTAGCAGTGGGCGGCGCCATAGCGGGTCATGTCCGCCGCGGTGGAGTACCAGCCGCCGGCGTAGAGCATGGTGGCGGTGTCCACGTGGCGCAACGCCCGCCGGGAGTCGCCGTGGGCGAAGCGGGCGGAGTGCCCGGCGGCGAAGTGCTCGTCGAGTTCCGGGCTCCAGCCCGGGCCGGTCTGCTCCAGGCCCAACGGCTGCACGATGCGCTCGTGCGCGAGCTCCTGGTAGCTGCGGCCGGTGACCCGCTCCAGGATCAGGCCGAGCAGAGAGAAGGACATATTGGAGTACTTGAAGTGCGTGTTCGGCTCGAAGACCTGGCCTTCCCTGCGCAGCATCGCGACGAGGTCGTCGGCGGAGAAGAAGTCGCGGCCATACTGCCAGAAGTCGCCGTCGGAGGAGTCGCGGATGAAACCGCCCTGGTGGCCGAGCAGCTCGCGGAGCGTGGTGCCGGCCACGGCGCTGCCGGCCAGATCCGGGTAGCGCTCCGCCACGGTGTCGTCCAGGCGCAGTGCGCCCTCCTCCACCAGCTGCATCACCAGCGTGGCGGTCATCGTCTTCGAATGCGAGGCGATGATGAACCGGTGGTCGGTGCGCAGCGGCTCGCCGGTCTCGGCATTGGCCTGGCCATGCGCGAGATCCAGGAGCAGTTCGCCGCGCCGCGCCACGGCCAGCTGGAGACCGGTGATGCCCCGGTGGTCAGCGTGGAAGGCGGCCCAGTCGGCGAGGTAGGGGGCCAGCGAACGCAGCACGGGCTGGGGGTCTGGTGTGGAGGTCATGCCCCCATCGTCGCAGGGCTGGGCGGCGGTGGTTGCAGCGCTTGCGGCAGGGCGTAGCGCTCCGCCATGAGACCAGCGCCCGGGTGCGCGATGATGGCCCGATGCCTTCCACTCCTGTCCTCGTCCTCCACGGCGGCGCCGGCACCATCTCGCGTTCGATGTCGCCAGAGAAGAACACCGCCTACCGCCGCGCCCTCAGCGAGATCGCTGCCGCCGGGCGCGATGTGCTCGCCGCCGGTGGCAGCGCCGTCGACGCCGTCACCGAGACCGTGCGCCTGCTGGAGGAGAATCCGCTGTTCAACGCCGCCTACGGCGCCGTGCTCACCTCGGCCGGGGAGGTCGAGCTCGATGCCGCGGTCATGCGCGGGCAGGATCGCGCCGCCGGTGCGGTGACCTCGGTGCGGCGCCTGCGCAACCCGGTGCTCGCGGCCCGTCAGGTCATGGAGCACTCCCACCACGTGCTCTTCTGTGGCGCGGGCGCCGAGGCCTTCGCCGCCGAACACGGCGCCGAACTCGTTGATCCCGACTGGTTCGTGCTGCCGGAGCGACGCGAGCAGCTGGAACGGGTCCGCGCCCAGGATCCGCACGCCTTCGTGGTGGACCACGATGCGGCCGGGCTCGCCGCCGAGAACCAGGAGGGCGACGAGGCAGAGGCTTCCCTTGCCTCCGGCGGTGATCCGATCGAGCCGGACTCCAAGCGTGGCACGGTGGGCGCGGTCGCCCTCGACGCCGCCGGGCACCTCGCCGCCGCCACCTCGACCGGCGGCATCACCAACAAGCAGCCGGGACGGGTGGGCGACACCCCGATCTTCGGGGCCGGCACCTATGCCGATGACCGCAGCTGCGCCGTCTCCGCCACCGGCATGGGCGAGGGCTTCATGCGCGCGGTGGCCGCTCACGAGATCGCCGCGCTCATGACCTACGCCGGGCTGAGCCTCACCGAGGCCGCCGCGACCGTGATCCACGAGCGTCTACCGGAGGTCGGCGGGGACGGCGGGCTGATCGCCGTCGACGCCCAGGGCAACGTCAGCCTGCCGATGAACACCACCGGCATGTACCGGGCGGTCGCGCGGGTAGGCGGCGAGCTGCAGGCCGCCATCCACGCCGACGAAGCGGTGTAGCCCGGGAGGCTCTCGCCCGTGGCGTGGCCGGCTGGCCTATCACCCGTGGCGCCAGAGTCGGGGCAGGGACGGGCGACGTCGAGGCGGATCGCGTGGGGCTAGCCGAGCAGGACCTGGTCGATGGTGTGGTGCCCGATGGCGCGAATGAGTGGCTCGTCATCGGAGGTTGCGGTCATCGCCGTTGCCATGCTGAGCGCCCAACCTCGCGCTCGCTGCCAGGTCGCGTCGTCGTAGTGCGGCGCACTGCCGTCCTGAGCGAGGTCGGCCAGGGTCTCGCGAAAACGTGCGCGGCCCGCCACATCGAAGGTGAGCCACGCGGTCGCCAGGTCCGTCGACGGGTCCCCTGCAGTCATGTCACCGAAGTCGACCACCCCCACGAGTCGCACGGTCTCGGCTGTTGCGCTCGCGCCGCGGGCCGCGGAGTGTGAACCGACGTTGGTCACCACAAGGTTGTGCGGGTGAAGATCGCCGTGCAACCAGGTTCGCGGGCCACGCCGGCGGGGGAGGGCCGAGAGTTCCGCCCAGAGCTCGGTCACCTCGGAACTGCGCGGCACGCCGCCACTCTCTAGCCGTGCACGGACAGCCTCACCTCGGCCGGCCAGGGGCATCGATCGCACCGGATTGTCGGGGGCATCTGCAGGCGCCGGCACATGCAGCGCCGCGACGACGGCGGCCAGGGACTCGGCGATGCCAGCGCGCTGGGCAGGACCGATCGTGGCGGCGGATTGCCCGGCGATCCAGGGCACCACGGACCACGGCCACGGGAATCCGGCCCCCGGCCGGCCCACACGCACCGGGACCGGCAGCGCCACCGGGGTCAGCGGTCGCAGACGCTCAGCCAGCGTGGAAAGCCATCGCTGTTCGTGCTCGAGCAGCTGCGCGGCGATCGCCCGCCGCGGGACGCGCACCGCAAGGTCCTTGCCCAGTCGCCAGAGGAGATTGTCCCACCCCTGACCGGCCAGCCGCAGCGGCAGACCGGCCAGATCGGGATGCTGCTCGCGGAGCAGGCGGCGTACCAGGACGGCATCCACCTCGTACTCGGCGGGAGGGGTCGTGGCCATCCGATCAGCCTAGGTGGGTGCGCACCGGCATCTGGCGGCGCGCATCTGGGTGTGGCGCGCTCGGCGGGAGACGGCCCGAACGACGCGGGCGGGGCGGGCGGACGGCGCGGACGCCGCGTGAGGGATCGTCAGAGGCCCACCGCAGCGAGGATGGAGTCGGGGAGCAGGAAGTACCCGAGGAAGGCCACCAGGTCGAGCAACATGTGCGCCACCACGAGCGGCATGACCCGACGACGTCTGCGGTAGTACTCGGCGAAGATCAGCCCCATGATCAGGTTCCCGACGAAAGGGCCGAAGCCCTGATAGAGGTGGTAGGTCGCGCGCAGCAGCGCCGAGGTCACCACGATCGCCATGGGATGCCAGGCGAGTTCCTCGAGCTTCTCGAACAGGTAGGCCACGACGATGACCTCCTCGATCAGCCCGTACTGCAGCGCTGACAACACCAGGATCGGCACGGTCCACCAGTGCATGTCGAGGGTGGCGGCCTGAACCTCCACCGTCACGCCCAGCGCGCGGCCCGCCAGGTAGAGCCCCAAGCCGGGAATGCCGATCAGCGCAGCCAGGGCGAAGCCGTGACCCACGTCCCGCGCCGGTTGCGCCAGGTTCAGCCCAATCCGCGCCATCGCTCGTCGCCGAGTGGACGCGAGGAGGTAGATGGCGAGCGCGACCGGAAGCACCGTGAAGACGATCGAGGTGACCTGGAAGATCAGATCGAGCGTCGCCGTTGGCGCGCGCGAGGGGTTGATGGCCGCGGTCTGTTCACCGAGAGGCACATCGAGACTGAGGCGGTGCAGCAGTTGCAGGACGGCGGTCACGGCCGCCTGCCCGAGGCTGAGGCCGAGCACGATGAGGATCTCGGCGCGCACCCGGGGGCGAAGCGGCGGCGCCACGGCTGGCCTGTCGGGACCGGCGGGCTCGACCGGCTGTGACTCGGCGGATCCAGCCGAACTGGCGGAACCGACCGGCTTGGATTCGCTGGGGAAGGTGCTCGCCGGTTCGCTCATGACAGTATTCTGCCGCGCCTGCCGAACCACGCAGGCCCGGTCGTTCGCGCCGGACGCGAAAGACGGCGGCGGGCCGGGCCGCCGCCGTCAGGAAGTGCGGCGCAGGCGCAGGGAGTTGCCGACCACGATCACCGAGCTCGCGGCCATCGCCGCACCGGCGATCATCGGGTTCAGCAGGCCCAGCGCCGCCAGGGGGATCGCCGCGGTGTTGTAGAAGAAGGCCCAGAAGAGGTTCTGCTTGATGATCCGCAGGGTGCGCCGGGAGATCCGGATCGCGGCCGGCACTGTGCGCACATCGCCGCGCACCAGGGTGATGTCACCGGCCTCGATGGCCACGTCGGTGCCAGTGCCCATGGCGAAGCCGAGCCCACGCGAGCCGGCCTGCGCCAGTGCCGCCGCGTCGTTCACGCCATCACCCACCATGCCGACCACTCGACCCTGCTCCTGCAGGCGCGCGACCACGTCGAGCTTGTCCTGCGGGAGCACCTCGGCGGTCACGTGCTCCGCCTCGATGCCCACCTCGGCGGCGACCCGTTCGGCTGACGCGCGGTTGTCGCCGGTGAGCAGGTGGGGGGTGATCCCCAGCCGCTTCAGCTCCGTGATCGCCTCGTGCGCCTCGGGCTTGATGGTGTCGCGCAGGTGCAGCACCGCGCGGGCGCGCCCCTCCCAGGCGACGACGACCGCCGTGGCGCCGGTCTGTTCCGCGGCATCGACGAGCTCCTGGGTGCCGGGAACCCCCTCGGCCCCACCGAGGTCCACGCCCTGCTCGGCGAGCCACCGGGGCCGCCCGACGAGCACCTCGCGCTCGCCGCCGTCGGTCGCCACGAGGGCGCTCACGCCGAGCCCGGCGTGGTTGCTGAAGTCGCGGGCCTGCGGCATCGGCCCTGCGGCGGCGTCGACGATCGCGCGGGCGATCGGATGCTCGCTGCCGGATTCCACCGCCGCGGCCATCAGCAGGGCCTCGCCGCTGGGCTCCCCGCCGTCGGGCCTCTCGCCACGCCGGAGAGCCTCATGCTGCTCAGGCTGAACCAGCGAGTCCACGCCGGCCAGGCTCATCTGCCCCTGCGTCAGGGTGCCGGTCTTGTCGAGCACGACCGTGTCGATCCGGCGGGTGGATTCCAGGATCTCGGGGCCCTTGATCACGATCCCCTGCTGGGCGGCGCGGCCGGTGCCCACCAGCAAGGCGGTGGGCGTGGCCAGGCCGAGCGCACAGGGGCACGCGATGATCAGCACCGCGACGGCCGCGGTCATCGCGGCCTGCACCGGGAAGCCGAGCGCCAGCCAGGTGACGAAGGCGCCCACGGCGATCGCCAGCGCAATCGGGGTGAACACCCCGGAGATGCGGTCAGCCAAGCGCTGGACGGGAGCCTTGCCGGTCTGGGCCTGGGCCACGAGCCGCCCGATCTGCGCGAGCGTGGTCTCCTCCCCCACCCGCTCAGCGCGCACCAGCAGCACCCCGGAGGTGTTCACCGTGGCGCCGGTGACCACATCG
Source organism: Bogoriella caseilytica (assembly GCF_003752405.1). Lineage (NCBI taxonomy): Bacteria > Bacillati > Actinomycetota > Actinomycetes > Allobogoriellales > Allobogoriellaceae > Allobogoriella > Allobogoriella caseilytica. The sequence goes on from NZ_RKHK01000001.1 coordinate 1,215,333, forward strand.
CCCTCGGCGACGTCGACCGGTACGGGTTCACCGGTGAGCATGGAGGCGTCGACGGCGGACCGCCCCTCGATCACCGTGCCGTCGGTGGCGACCTTCTCGCCCGGGCGCACCAGGAAGAGGTCGCCGACGGCGAGCGCGCCGATGGGTACCCGCTCCTCGGAGCGCTGATCGCCGTCGAGGCGCACCCGGGTCACGTCCTTCGCACCGAGCTCGAGCAGCTGGCGCAGCGCGTCTCCCGCGCGCCGCCGCGATCTGGACTCGGCGTACCGCCCGGCGAGCAGGAAGGTGGCCACCACGGCGGCGACCTCGAAGTAGGGCTCGGGCATGCCGTGCGCCTCGGCAGGGAAGAGCGAGGCCTCCATGCGCATCCCGATCTCTCCGGCACCGCCCAGGGTGATCGCCCAGACCGACCACACGCTGGCCACGGCCACGCCGAGGGACACCAGGGTGTCCATGGTGGACGCGCCGTGGCGGGCGGCCTTCACGGCCGAGCGGTGGAAGGGCCAGGCCCCCCAGGTCACCACCGGCAGCGCCAGGACCAGCACCACCCACTGCCAGCCCGGGAACTGCAGCGGCGGCACCATGGACAGCACCGTGACCGGCACCGAGAGGATCGCCGAGACGATCAGCCGGCGGCGCAGGTCGGTGGCCCGGTCCACGGCCGAGGTGTCCTCGCCCGCGCCGTGTTCGTGACCGGCGAGGGGATCGTGCTCGTGTTCGTCCGGCCCATCACCGTGCTCGTGCTTCGGTGGCTCGACTCCGGCGCCTCGCGCGCGGGTGACGCGCGCGCCGTAGCCGGCGGAATCGACCGCGCCGACCAAGGCATCCAGGGTCTCGGCGTCGGCGGGCCCTTCCAGCCGCACGTGGGCGGACTCGGTGGCGAGGTTGACCAGCGGGTGCGCGCCGGGCACCTTCGCGAGCTTCTTCTCCACCCGCCGCACGCAGGAGGCGCAGGTCATCCCTTCCACGGCGAGGTCGACCTCGGCGATGGAGGGCTGCTCAGCTGAGGGGGCGGTGGACATGATGCTCCTCGGGTTGGGTGCGGCGGTCAGGCGCGGCGGATGCCGACGATCTCGTAGCCGGCCTCGTCCACGGTCTCGTGCAGGGTGGCGTCTTCGAGATCGGCGTCCGCGGTGACGGTGACTGTGGAGGCACCGCCGGTGTTCAGGGCGACGTCGACGTCGGTCACGCCGCTGAGTTCACCGAGGTCCTGGCTGACGTGGTTGACGCAGTTCTGGCAGGTCATGCCGGTGACGTCGAGAACGATGGTGGTCATGGTGTCTCCTTCGAGTTAGGACTTCACGAGCCGGGCGATGGCCGCGGAGGCCTCGGCCACCTTCTCCTGGCCCTCTTCGGTGGACGAGCGTGCCGCCTCAACGACGCAGTGGCCGAGGTGGTCCTCCACCAGGCCGATACCGACGGCCTGGAGCGCTTTGGTGACGGCGGAGATCTGCGTGAGGACGTCGATGCAGTAGGTGTCCTCATCCACCATGCGGGCGATACCGCGCACCTGGCCTTCGATGCGGCGCAGACGGCGGGCGTACTCATCCTTGGTGCCGCGGTATCCGGCCATTCCTGACTCCTTGCCATCTGAGCGGGCGTCCTGTGCACCCGGCAGCACATTGGGCACCTCCGGCCCTTCTTCTTCTGAACACCATACCCCCATAGGGTATTCCACGGCGATAGTCTGCGGTTGTCGCACACCCCACAGACCGGTTCGCCATCCACCGGCTCTCCGTAGACTCAGCCCCATGACGCCGCCCCCGGCCGTCGCGCCGCCGCGGCGCGAGGTGCTCCTGATCGACGTGCCCTTGGCACGGGTGCGCCGTCCGGCCGACCTGCTCGCCCTCCTCGCCACGCTGGTGGCCATCGGCGTGGTGCTGCTGCTGACGATCTACGCCGATGCCACCACGCAGGGAGTCACCCAGGACGTCCAATCCGTACTCGCCGACACGTTGCGCCAAACGCTCCTCCTCCCGGTCACGGTGCTCGAGGGCGTGGTGTCCTTCGTGGTGCCCCTCGCCGTCATCGTCGAGCGCCTGATCCGATGGGAGTGGCGATCAGCACTGGAGGCCGTCGGTGCCATGGTGCTGGCCGTGCTGCTGGTGAACGGCGCCATCTGGTTGCTCACCACGGCTGCCCCCGAGCTTTCACCGGGCCTGATCATCACGAGCAACGGTGACGCTGCGCTGGCACTGAACGTCTATCTCGCCGGCCTGGCCGGCGTGCTCACTGCTGCCGGGGACCGGACGCGTTCACGGTTGCTGCGGTGGTCGTGGGGGCTGTTGTGGGTGGTGGCCGCCCTGTCCGTCCTGCAAGGCGACCAGACGCTGCCCGGCGCCCTCGTGGCCGTCCTCCTGGGGCGCGTGGCCGGCCTGGGGCTGCGCTATGTCAGCGGTGTGCTGCACCAGCGAGCCACCGGCCTACCCCTGGTGCGGGCCCTGCGCCGCGCCGGCCTGGATCCCGACCGCATCGTGCGCATCGACGACACCGGCCACCTCCCGCGGGCCTGGCGAGCCAGTTGTTCCGGCCCCGTCGGCTATACCGAACGACTACGGGAACGCGCGCGGGACCTGGTGGCCGACTCGCCCATGGAGCAGACCCCCGGCGGCCAGGTCACCGCGAATCTCGCCATCGTCACCCCGGGTGAGACGGCAGCTCCTTCCCCAGCTTCCGTGCCAGGTGAGAACACCTCGAAGGCGCGGGGTGCCGTAGACGCCGCCGCTGACGGCGCCAGCGGCTCGGCCTCTGAGCCCTGGCGGGAGAGCTCCCTCCCGGGCGGAGTCGAGGGCATCCTTTCGGGTGAATCCCAGCCCGACGCCATCCACCCCGACCCCACCACCGACCCGCTGGAGATCCTCGCCGGAATCGGGCCCTCCGCCGGGCGCCGCATGGCCACCGAGACGGCACACCGCCTGTACGCCGTCTGGGACGTTGCTGGTGTGCGCCACGACGTCGTGGTCCTGGACGGTGACCGTCATGTGGCCGGGTTCCTGTCGTCCCTGTGGCAGTCGATCCGACTCAAGGGCCTGAGCCGGAGACCGCTGCGGAACCTGCGCGACGCCGCCGACCGCGCCCTGATGATGCGCCTGGCCGTCCGCGAGGCGGGGGTGCGCACCCCCGAGGTGACCGGCGTCGCCGAAGCGCGCGACAGCGTCTTCCTCGTCACCGAGCACATCCCCGCCGCCCGCCAGCTGAGCGACCTCTCCGCCGAGGAGCTCGAGGACGCCGTCCTGGACCAGGTGTGGCGGCAAGTGCGTGCCGCGCACCTCAAAGGGTTGGTGCACCACAGCATCCACTCCAACGCGATCCTCGTGGACGCCGAGCAGCAGGTGTGGATCCTCGGCTGGGACGAGGGTGAGATCCTCTCCACTGAGATCTCCCGGCGCATCGACCTCGCCCAGGTACTGGCCATGCTCTCAGGGCTGGTGGGCACCGAGCGCGCGCTGAACTCCGCCGCTCGCACCTTGGAACGGGAGCAACTCGCCTCGGTCGCCCCCCTCCTGCAACGGGTGATCCTGCCCAGCACCACCCGCACGATGACCAGCAGGGAGTCCCTGACCGCAGTGCGCGACGAGCTCGTCGAGCTGATTCCCACCGCCGATGTCGCCCCTCTGCCCGTGGCTCGCTTCTCCCCGCGCACGGTGATCACCGCGACCATCGGTGTCGCCGCCCTGGTCGCGCTGCTGTCGTGGATGAACTTCGACGAGGTGCTCGAGGCGGTGGGCAATGCCGACCCACGGTGGATCGCGGCCTCCTTCGGCCTCGGCCTGCTGACCTACGTGGGCATGGCCATGACCCTGGTGGCCTTCACCCCCGAGCGACTCGCCAGGGTGAGAACCCTCGTGGTGCAGATGGCCGCCTCCGTGGTGCAAATCGTGGCACCGGCCGGCATCGGCGCCGCAGCGATCAATCTGCGGTTCCTCCAGCGCCAGCGCATCCCGATCCCGCGAGCGGTGGCCACGGTGAGCCTGGTGCAGGTCTCCCAGTTCCTCACCACGGTGCTGCTGCTCGGCGCCGTGGTGCTCCTGACCGGCTCGGCCGGTGCGCTCTCGGCGCCCTCGGGCCCAGTGATCGCCGTTGTGGCGGGAGTGCTCGGGATCGCCGCACTGGCGGCCCTGGTCCCGCAGCTACGGATCTGGATCTGGCGCCGCATCTCCCCCACCCTGCGGCAGGTGTGGCCACGACTCGTCTGGGCGGTCTCCCACCCTGGCCGGCTCGCCGTCGGCGTCGTCGGGAACATCATCATGACGCTGGGTTACGTGGGTGCTTTCGGCGCGGCGCTGGCAGCCTTCGGCTACACGCTGCCGCTGTCCACGCTGGCGATCGCGTACCTCGTGTCGAACTCAGTGGGAGCCCTCGTGCCCTCGCCCGGCGGCATCGGGCCGGTGGAAGCTGCGCTGACGACCGGCCTGACCCTGGCGGGCATCCCCGCCGGCGCGGCCGTCTCCACGGCCATCCTGTTCCGGCTCCTGACTTTCTGGGGGCGAGCCCCCCTGGGCTGGCTCGCACTGCGCTACCTCCAGAAGCGGGAACTGGTGTGATCGTCCGCCGTCGCGGACAGACGCTGCAGCACACCCCGCGTCGGCGGGGAGTGAGCGGGCCGGAGGACATGACCGGACGGCGGGGCACGGCCGGACGGCGGGACCGCGGGCGCCTGGCGCCGTGGCTGGTGGCCGCACTGGCCACCGCCAGCTGGAGCGCCTACGCCGTCACCCAGTGGCGGCTCTACGAATCGCCGTCCTGGGATCTGGGGATTTTCACCCAGCTCGCCCAGGCCTACGCCCGCTTCGAAGCGCCGATCGTCACGATCAAGGGCGAGGGCTTCAATCTGCTGGGGGACCACTTCCACCCTCTGCTCGTGCTCCTCGGCCCGCCCTATGCACTCTTCCCCTCAGGCTTGACCCTGCTGCTCGTGCAGGCGCTGCTCTTCGGCCTGTCTGCGGTGCCGTTGACCTCGGTGGCCCGAGAGCTGCTCGGCCCGCGGCTGGGGGTGGCGTCGGGATTGGCATACGCGCTCTCCTGGGGGCTGGCCTCCGCCGTGGCGGTGCAGTTCCACGAGATCGCCTTCGCCGTGCCCTTGCTGGCGGCGTCGCTGGCCGCCTACCTCCGGCGGCGCTGGTGGGTCTGCGCCGCCTGGTCCGCGCCCCTGGTGTTCGTGAAGGAGGATCTCGGCCTCACCGTGCTGGCGCTGGGCCTGGTGCTGTGGTGGCATGCCCGCCAGCGCCGGGTGGGCGCCGCGCTGGCCGCCTGGGGAGCGGCCTGGTTCATGGTGACCATCCTCGTGATCCTGCCGGCACTGAATCCGCTGGGGGGCTACGACTACTACGACCGCCTAGCGGCGGGTGAGGAGAGCGACGGGCTCACAGCCCTGCTCGAGCTCGTGGCCCACACCCTCACTCCGGCGACGAAGTACCTCACGCTGGGGCTGCTGGTCCTGGCCGCCGGAGTGGTGGGTGTGCGCTCGCCCCTGCTCTGGCTGATGGTGCCGACCCTGGGCTGGCGATTCGCGGGAAACGTGGAGCACTACTGGGGATGGGAGTGGCATTACTCGGCCGTCCTCATGCCGATTGCCGCTGCGGCCCTGATCGACGGCGCACGCGCGCAGACCGGCCGAACGCTGCTGGGCGGTCTGCAGCAACCACTGCCGGCGCAGCTCACCCGCGCTGCCGTGGCTGTGGCCGCGGCGACAACCCTCATCATGGGGCTGACCGGACCGATGGCGCGGCTCGCCGAGGCCGACACGTGGGCAGGCTCGGGCCGTGCGGACGCCGCCGCTGCCGCAATGGCTCGGGTCGATCCGGGCTCCGACGTGGAGACCGACATCTACCTCATGGCCTACCTGGTGCCGCGCGCCCAGGTGTACTGGTACGGCAACCCCGGCACCGGCACCGACGACGTCGTGGCAAATCCCGCTCCGGACCATCTCGTGCTGGACGCCAGCCGCCGGGAGTGGACCATGGAGATCCCGGATGCTGCGGCACTGGCCGAGTGGCGCCATCCGGGCACCAGCTACTCGGTGGTTTTCGACCGAGCGGGCTACCAGGTGGCCGAGCGGCTCGACTGAGCCGGGAGTTGCGCACCTCGACTGGGCCCTCAGGTGCGTTGCGCCAGGTGGGCGAGCACTAGCTCGACCACCTCTTCCGGACCGGCACCGGTGCGCACCACCATGCCCGCTTCTTCCGGGGCGAGCTCTTCGAGCGCTTCGAGCTGACTGTCCAACAGGGTGGCGGGCATGTAGTGGTCTTCGCGCGCAGCGATGCGCTCGGCGTTCAGATCGGTCGGGGGGGCCAGATGCACGAAGTACACCTCACCCTGCGCTTCCCGCAGCACGTCGCGGTAGCCCTGTTTGAGTGCGGAGCAGGTGAGCACGCTCGAGCGGCCCGCCACCGCCTGCTCGCTCATCCAGTCACGGAGCGCCGCCAACCACGGCGCGCGATCGTCATCGTCGAGCGGGGTGCCAGCGCGCATTTTGGCCCGGTTGGCCTCGCTGTGGAGGTCGTCCCCCTCGCAGAACGGCCACCCCAGACGCTCGGCCAGGGCGGTTGCCACGGTGGACTTGCCGCAGCCGGCGACTCCCATGACCACGATGTGCGTGAGATCCATGGCGCCATCATTTCATACTCACTTGCTAGCATATGAGCATCCCGGTACGGTGAGTCCATGTCGGACAAGACCCAGTTCAACGTCTACCTACCCCCCGAACTCATCAAGGCGGTCAAGCACCGCTGCGTGGATGAGGGCCTCTCCCTGTCCGCCTTCGTCGAACGGGTGCTGGGGGATTACCTGGAGAAGACCAAGGAGGACGAGTGATGAGCACGCACCGTGCCACCCCCGTACCCGCACTCACTGTGCAACCCATCCATTTCACCTCGGACCATGCGGCGTGGAAAGCGTTCTACACCGGTCTCGGGCTGCAGCGGACTGCGGCAGACGATCCGTTCTTCACGGTGCTGGCCGCGGACTCCGGACAGCTCCTGCTCGCCGAGGTGCCTGCCGGCAGCACGCTGGACGGTGTTCGGCTCGTGGAGTTCACCGTCCCGGATCTCGACGCGCACGCCGCTGCCCTGGAGGACGCTGGTGTACCGGTCGGCCGTGTCGAACTCGCCCACCGCGACTCTCTGTCGATCGACCTTCCCCAGGGCCGGGTTCACATCTGTCAGAGCGCCATCACCGCAGGCAGTGCCCCCTTCGACCCCGCCCACCTGAACCTCGGCGCCCTGCTCTATGCGCCGGCGTCGATGGTCACCCCCGGGGCTCACGCCCTGGCGCCCTACGGGATGACCCCGCGCATCGCCTCCGACACTGGCGGGTGGACGGACCTCATGGGCAATGGCCTCTTCGCCTTCCACGAAGGCCCGCTCCGAACGGTCGAGAACGACGCGCCGAACCAGCCTGTGGTCAACCTGCTCGGGGAGACCGCCGACATCTCGCGCCTCGCCCAGGAACTCGAGGGGCGCGGCCTGAGCGCGCGGATCATCGACGAGGCCTACGGCCGCTCGCTGCGCGTCACCCAGCCCGATGGCGACGAACTCTTCATCAACGAGACCATGCAGGATTTGTACGGCTACCACCGCGTGGGCGCCTGACTCGCGACTCCGATTGGGTGCGGGCGGAGCGCCCCGGGCCGGTGGGGCGCCCCACTCCAGAGCGATTGTGGTCAGTTCGTGCCGCTTGAAGCGCCGATTCCGTCGGCAAAGCGGCGCAAAGTGACCTCAATCGACGAGGGGGGCCGCTAGCGGCGGCGGAACCAGCGTCGACGGCGGGGCTGGGGCTGGGGCTGCGCAACCTGCTGCGCCTCGTTGGCCTGCCCTGGGTGCGACCGTCCGCGCTCCGCCAGCCCGGAGGTCGAGCCCTCACCAGGGGATGTCGCGCGTGCGCCCAATCCGCCGTCACCGCTCTCCGCCGCACGCGCCGCGCGCCACTGTGCCACGACCGCCTCGACGTCGGCGGGACCGACCGGAATGGGGGGCCCTTTCGGCAACCGGATGTGCTCGGCGATCCGCTGATTTACCTCACGGACGGCCGCCCGCACTGCGGCTTCGTCGGCGAGGTCGCGCACAGTGTCCGGAAGCGCGGCGACCTCCTTGCGCAACAGGAGTGATGGCGGAAGGAAGACGTCCGAGGGGATGTCCTCCTCCGCCACCTTCTGACGGACCCACCAGTCCTCGTCATGGGGATCGTGGTTGGCCAGCGGCTTACCGGCGCCAGGGAGGTTGTCGAACTCCCCGCGCTCGGTGGCCCGCCTGATCTGCTCATCGACCCAGTGGCCACTGGGCATCCCGGGTGGCTTGCGCTCAGGCATGCCGCCAGCCTAGGTGAACGCCTATCCGCACCCCACAGCAACCCCCGGGCCGTTTGTGGTCAGTTAGTGCCGGAATGTGAGCCAAATCTGGGTTCATTGCGGCGCAATCTGACCACAATCGTTGCGGGAGCGGGAGCCACACCGGGAGCGGGAGCCCGCAGGTCGCCTACGCGCAAGCAGCCCCCCTGCGCGCCCGCAGCTTGCCGGGGCCCTCAGTCTCCGGGCTCGCCCGTCTCTCGCAGCGGCACGAAGCTGAAGAGTCCGAACTCGCGGCTCTGGATCTCCCCGTCCTCGGACTTATCCACTACGGCCAGCCGCCCACGAATGGGCAGCACCATGCGCCCGCCGTCAGCCAGCTGGTCAACGAGCGACGCGGGAAGGCAATGGGCATCGGCCGAGACCAGGATGCGATCGAAAGGGCCCTCCTCCGGCATGCCGAGACGCCCCGGCGTGGCCGGCTCGATCCGGGCCGCAGCACCATTGAGACCGTGTTCCTCCCGCACTTCTGCCCAGTGCGCCAGGTTGCTCTGCCCGAACTCCACCAGCTCGGGGGCAAGTTCCACGCCGATCACCTCGCCGCCGAGGCCACCGGCGGCGCCGAGCCCGCCTTCTCCGCCGGCAACCAAGTGGGCGAGCAGAGCGGTCGACCATCCAGAGCCCGAGCCGACGTCGAGGACACGATCACCGGGCTTGACGCCCAAGAACTGCAGCATGGCCTCGAGAGTGCTGGGCTGGGAACATGTGGCCTCGTAGCCGATCGGCAGCGGCATATCGCAGTGGGCCTGGCGGCGGTGTTCTTCGGGCAGGAAGACCCGGCGGTCGACAAGCGCGACCGCCTTTCTCACCTGGTGCGCGTAATGCGCTTCGCTGCCCATGATGAGTCCATGCTGCCCCCAATGGTGACGGCGTGCGACCCGAATACAGGCCGAACTCAGGAGCGGCAAGCGCGACTCAGGCCGTGGTGAGGTCCCGGCGCCGGAAGCCGGCGACGGCACCCAGCACCAGGAGCACTCCGGTTCCGCCGAGGATCGCCACGGCCGTCCACGAGATCGCCTCGGACGGGTACTGGCCGACGTGGTCGAAGGGCGAGGCATTGAGCACGGCCTGGCCGACGTCCAGCATGGGCCCGAAGAGAGCCAGGAGCGTGCCGAAACCGAAGACCGCCCAGGCCACCCCGGTCAGCCGAGGCACCCACCCATACAGTGCCAGGGCCAGCCCGAGGAGGAACCACACCGGCGCCACATGGACCACGTGACCCAGGATCACCGGTCCCAGGAGGGACCAGTCACCGGTACTCAGGGAAGCGCCGAGCCCCTGCCCGAAGCCCGCGACCAGCAGCAGCCAGGCGGACCCCCCGGCCGCGACCGCGGCCCAGGAGAGCAGCCACCTGGCGCGGCTCACCCCGGTGGCCAGGATCGGTTCGGTACGCACGCCCTGCTCCTCGGATCGCAGGCCCTGGGCGGCGAGGATGACAAAGACGGCCACCATGATCGCGAAGTACAGGCCCATGAAGCCCTGGTAGCCCTCGACGATGCCGTCACTGCCACCCATCAGTGCCGCGATCTCCTCGGGCATCCCGGCGACTCCCTCGATCATGGCGTCGGTGAAGCCGCCGAAGGCCACCCCGGCGATGAGCAGTCCCGCGGTCCAACCGATGAGACTCGAACGCTGGAGCCTCAAGGCCAGTGGCAACGGGCCAGCCAGCCACGCAGCGGCGCGGGCGGAGCCGAGCCGGTCGGGCAGGATCCCGGCGGCGAGGTCGCGGCGCGACTGCAGCGAGTAGCCCACCGCGGCCAGGAGCAAGGCGAAGACCACGGAGAGCAGGAGCGGCCACCACCGGTCGAGGGTGTAGGGCGCGGTCTGCTGGGCCCAGCCGAGCGGCGAGAGCCAGGACAGCCACGCGAGTGCGCCGTCCTCGCCCTGTGCCACGAACGACATGTCACCCAAGCCCCGGATGACAAAAGCGGTGCCCAGCACCGCGCCGGCGATCCCGGAGCCCGCCCGGGAGAAGGCCGAGAGCTGCACGGTCACCGCCGCCACGCCGGCGAAGGCCAAGCCAGCAGCGCCGATGGAGAAGCCGAAGAGCAGTGAACCCTGCGCGTCGGGGCTGGGTTCGATCACCGAGCCCATGACCAGCGCCGCGCTGAGCAGCGCGACCAGCAGGTTCATGGCGGTGGCCATGATGAGCGCGGCGGTGAGCTGCGCATGCCTGCCGAGCACCGAGGCGCGCAGGAGCTCGGCGCGCCCGGTCTGCTCCTCCACCCGGGTGTGGCGGGAGATGGTGGTGATCGACATGAAGGCTGCGGCGAGCATGAGGTAGAGGCCGTACATTGCGGCCAGGAACCGCGGCACCGTGATCTCGTCCAGCCCGTATCCGGGCCCGCCGATGAGGGCGATGACGGGGTTGGTGGCCAGGGCGGCCATGGAGGCGAGCGACTCCTCATCACCCATGAGCTCACCGATGGCATTGGCGAAGTAGGCCATCAGGGCGCTGATCCCGAGCACCCAGGCGGGCAGACGGAGGCGGTCACGGCGCAGCATGAACCGCAGGAGCACCCCGGTGCCGGTCAGACTGCCGGGGCGTTCGGAGCCTTTCCCCTTCCAGGGTGAGCGCGCGGTTGCGGCCGTGCGCGTCGACATCAGTTGTCCTTCCCGGTGGCCGCCTGAGCTGCGCCGGCGATGTCCTCGCGGTCAGTCTCCTCGAGTTCGTCGCCGTAGTGGCGCAGCAGCAATTCCTCGAGGGTGGGCGGGGAGGCGATCAGGGAGCGGATGCCCGCAGCCGAGAGCAGGCGCATGACGTGGTCGAGCCTCGCGGTGTCGACGTCGAATCGCAGCTGGACACCACCGCCGGAGTTAGTGGTGGCGGGTGAGCCGGCGCCGGTGCTCGGTCCACCCTCGTCCACCAGATTGTGGACGCCGTCGTGCTCAGCGAGCCCGTCCACCGCGGCACTCGTGGTCGCGGTGATCGCGGTGCGGGAGAGATGGCGCAGGTCCGCGAGCGTGCCGGACTCGACCACGGCGCCCTTGCGGATGATGGAGATGCGATCGGCCAGCGCTTCGACCTGGGCGAGGATGTGGCTGGAGAGCAGCACGGTGCGGCCGGCGTTCTTGGCCTCACGGATGCACTCCTGGAACACGGCCTCCATCAGCGGGTCCAGACCGGCGGTGGGTTCATCGAGGAGCAGCAGCTCGACGTCGGAGGCCAGCGCCGAGATCAGGGCGACCTTCTGCCGGTTGCCCTTGGAGTAGGTGCGGCCCTTCTTGCGCGGATCGAGGTCGAAGCGCTCGATCAACTCGTCACGCTTGGCGGCGTTCACTCCGCCGCGTAGCCGGGCGAAGAGATCGATGGCCTCCCCTCCGGTGAGATTGGGCCAGAGCTCGACGTCGCCGGGGACATAGGCCAGCCGGCGGTGCAGGGCCACAGCATCGCGCCACGGATCGCCGCCGAGGAGGCGCGCCGTGCCGCCGTCGTGTTTGAGGATGCCGAGCAGGATGCGGATGGCGGTGGACTTTCCCGCGCCGTTGGGGCCGAGGAAGCCGTGCACCTCGCCGGCGGAGACGCGCAGGTCGAGGCCATCAAGCGCGCGGACGGCGCCGTAATTCTTGGTGACGCCGGAGAGGTCGATCGCAGTAGTCATGGTGATCCCTTCACGGGGTACTGCCGGGGGCGGCGGACGATCAGGACGGGTGTGACAGGAGGCGCGGTGATGCGTCAGTCGGCGTCCGGGGGATCGCTGACGTACAGCAGGTACTCCTCGAGCAGCGTGCGATCGGTGAGGAGGCCCTCGGTGTACAGCTCCAGCGCGGGGAGCATGACCTCGGTGGTGGTCTGCTTCCAGAAATCGGCGTCGAGTTCCCCGAGGTCCTTGCCGGAGGTGATCACGGCCTGCAACATCCAGCCGAGGGAGACCGCGAAGGTCATCCGCACGCGCGCCGGCTCGTTGCGGCTGGGTTTGATGTGCCCGGTCTCCACCCCTTGGCGCATCCATTGCTCTGCCTGGGCGTACATCTCGGTCAGCAAGCGGCGGGCCACCTCCCCGCCGGTCATGAGGCTGCGGACGAGGTAGCGGATCAGGGGCTGGAACTCGTCGAGCAGAGCCATCTGCTCTAGGAAGGTGCCCCGCAGATCCTGCGAGCGCATGGCCTCCCCCTTGTAGGCGGCCGAGACCTGAAGCACGTGGTCGTCACAGGCGCGCTGCAGCGCCTCCTTGGAGCCGAAGTGCTTCAGGATGGCCGGCGCCGTGACGCCGGCATCGGAGGCGATGGACCGCAGGGGTGCGTCGAAGCCGGAGCGGCCGAAGTGCTCGATGGCAGCGTGCAGGATGCGCCCCCGGGTATCAGGGGGTGCGGCATCGCCTGGTGAACGCATGTTCACCAGGTTAACGAGCGTTCACTGCCGGCACAAGCGAGAGGCCCGCGGGCCTGTGCGGTACCGGGTTGCCCGAGCCCTACCAGCGGTGGTGGACCTGTGGCTTGATCCGCTCGGCGTAGAGCTCGGCGACGGCTGCCAGGAAGTCGCCAGGCAGCGGCCCGACGTCACCGGCTGCCGCATTGCCGCGAGCCTGATCGGCGTTGCGAGCGCCGGGGATCACGGTAGTGACGCCCTCCTGCTGCGCGACCCACGCGAGCGCCGCCGTCGCCGGTTCCAACCCGGCCTCGCGCGCCAGCCCGGAGAAGACTGCCGCGGCCTCCACACCCGTCTGGTAGTCCACCCCCGAGAAGGTCTCCCCGACGTCGAAGGCGGCTCCCTCGCGGTTGTAGGTGCGGTGGTCGTCGGGAGCGAAGACGGTCTCGGTGGTGTAGCGGCCCGACAGCAGGCCGCTGGCCAGCGGTACGCGGGCGATGATGCCCACGCCGGCCCGGGCGGCCTCCGGGAGCGCCTGCTCCACCGGCTTCTGCCGGAAGGCATTCAGGATGATCTGCACGCTCGCCATGTGGGGGCGCGCGATGGCGGAGAGGGCCTGATCCACCGTCTCCACGCTCACGCCGTAGGCGGCGATGGCGCCGCGCTCCACCAGGGCGTCCAGGGCGTCGTAGACCTCGTCCGCCTCGATGACGGCACTCTCGGGGCAGTGCAGCTGGACCAGGTCGAGCGTGTCGACACCGAGGTTGCGGCGGGAGCGATCGGTCCAGTCACGGAAGTTCTCCGCCGTGGCGTGCTCGAGGGTGGGAGCGGGCGCACGCCGGACCATCTTGGTGGCGACCACACCGTTCCAGCTGGGGTTCGCGGCGCGCCACTGCCCGATGAGGGATTCGCTCCGGCCGTCGCCGTAGACGTCGGCGGTGTCGAAGAAGGTCACCCCGGCTTCCGCGGCGGCGTCCAGGACGGTGAAGGCGTCCCGCTCGTCCACTGCGCCCCAGTCGGCGCCCAGCTGCCATGTGCCGAGACCGATCACGGAGACAGCTCGCTCGGTCCTGCCCAGTTCACGTAGGTCCATACCTGCGACAACGGTGGCGGGAGCCCACACATTCCGAGAACCGCGTGCTGGCTGCGGCAGGTGCAGCGCGCGGTCGTGGACTGTGCCCACGCGGCCCGCCGGGCGGTGGTGGCGCGCCCTGCGGAGGTCGGGACCCGCCGGGCACGCACTCGCCGTTCACCGGCGCCTGCGACCATGGGGGAATGCGCCTCATTCTCGCCCGACACGGCCAGACCAGTTCGAACGTCGACCACCTCCTCGATACCGCGGTCCCCGGAGCCGACCTGACGTCACTGGGCCGCGACCAGTCCGAGGCTCTCGCCGAGGCCCTGGAATCCGAGTCCATCGACCTCATCGTCACCTCCACGCTGGTGCGCACGCAGCAGACAGCTGAGCCCCTGGCCGCTGCGCTCGGGCTGGAGCCGTGGGTGCGCGACGGCGCTCGAGAGATCAGCGCGGGGGTGTACGAGATGCGCGGCGACGGCGAGGCCGTCCGCGCCTACCTCGAACTGATGGTCGCCTGGCTGGAGGACCTGGACACCCGGTTGCCCGACGGCGAGAGCGGCAATGAGTTCTACGCCCGGTACGACGCCGTCATCGAGGAGGTCGCCGCAAGCGGAGCGGAGACCGCGGTGGTCATCAGCCACGGCGCCGCCATCCGGTGCTGGGTGGCGGGTCGCGCGACCAACATCGGCCCAGAGTTCACCACCAGCCACGAACTGAACAACACGGGAGTGGTGGTACTGGACGGCGATCCAGAACGCGGCTGGACGGTACTCACCTGGGAAGGCGAGCCCGTCGGCGGGGCCGAGATGGAGGGGGCGCCCGGCCCAGCAGGCGAGACCGCGCGAGTCTAGGCAGCCCCCCGGCGGCCGACCCCCCAAGCACCCCGGCACCCCACCCCCGGCGATTGTGCTCACTCAACGTCGCTTCGGCAGCGTCTCTGGGCCTTATTAGCGACGTTTGGTGTGCACAATCGGCACGCCCCCCTTCTATCAGTGCTGTTATATTAGCGCTGTGACATCAGATCCGACCACACGTGGCTACTGGCGCGAACTGCGCGCACTGCAGGAGGACCTCGACGCCGAGATCGCCGGACTCTATCGCTCCCATGGCGTTGACGGCGTCCGCCCGCGATTCGCCTACCCGATGATCCGCTTGGCCCACGCCGGGGAGATGACCATCCGCGACCTCGCCACATCGCTCGGCCACACCCATTCGGCTCTCAGCCAGACCGTCACCGCGATGCGCGGCGAAGGGCTCGTCGAGACCGTGCCCGGCTCTGACGCACGCACCCGGCTGGTCCGACTCACCGAGCGCGGCTGGGACCTCGTGCCCTTCCTTGAGGCAGAGTGGCGCGCCACGGAGGACACCCTCGAGGAACTCGACGCCGAGCTACCCGTCCACCTCACCGAGTACGTGGCAGCGCTGCGCTCCCGATTGGCCGAACGCAGCTTCGGCGAACGCATCGCCGAGCGCATCACGCGCGACGACGCAGGGCGCCGTCCGTGATCCGCCGGGGCCTGATCGACCTTCGCCCACTACGCGCCAATGCCGCTTTCCGCCGGCTATGGGTGGGAAACTCGATCTCCGGCTTCGGGGGGCAGATCGCCATGTTGGCGGTGCTCTTCCACGTCTGGGAGGTGACCGGAAATCCGTTGTGGACCGGGATGATCGGTCTGGTCTCCGCGGCCGGCATGATCACCGGCGGCTTCCTCGGCGGCACCCTGGCCGACTCGCACGACCGGCGCACCATCATCTGCCTGACCACCTCTGGTCAGGCGCTGGCCGCGGCGGCGCTCGCAGTCCAGGCAGCGCTCGGCCTGGAGAACGTCGGGGTCATACTGACTCTGGTCGGAATGAACAGTCTGGCCGGCGGCCTGGGGGCGGCCTCGCGTCGCAGCCTTCCGGCGCGCCTGCTCTCACGCCAGCTCCTCCCGGCGGGCATCGCCCTGACTCACCTCACCTTCCAGGCGTCCATGCTGATCGGTCCGGCGCTCTCCGGCTTCCTGATCGCCGGTATCGGACTCACCGCGTGCTACACCATCACGGCGATCGCGGATCTCATCTCGCTCTATCTGGCACTACGGCTGCCCAGGGTGCCGCCGGTCGGCGCCACGACGGCGAGCAGTTGGACGACGACCTGGCAGGGCCTGAGGTTCGTGTCTCGACCCGGCGCGGTGCGCGGGGCCTTCGGCACCGATCTCTTCGCCACCCTGCTCGCCTTCCCGATCGCGCTCTTCCCCATGGTCAACGACCTGCGACTCGGCGGCTCTCCCGAGACGCTGGGTTTGATGTCCTCGGCCCTGGCCGTGGGCGGGATCCTCGCAGGGGTGTGCTCCGGTCTGGTGACCCGCACCGGCCGGCTCGGCGTCGCGCAATCAGTCGCGGCCGGCGTGTGGTGTGCGGCGCTCGCCGGATTCGGTCTGGGTACATCCGCCACGGCGATCCTCCTCGCGCTCGTGGTGGCCGGGGCCGCCGACACGGTGAGTGTCATCTCGCGCGGCGCGCTGGTGCAGCTCGCCGTGCCGGACGAGTTCCGGGGGCGGATCACGGCAGTGGATCACGTGATCGGGGCCGCGGGGCCGAGTCTTGGCAATGCGCGTGCCGGCTGGGTGGCCGCGATGGTCGGGGCCCCGGTAGCCCTGGCGGCCGGAGCGGCAGCAGGCTTGCTCGGGGTGCTCTGGATCGCGCTGCGCAACCGGGAGCTCCGTGAGTTCGACGGCGCCACCGGCGGCCCTGGCCCCACCCTGGCGGCGTAAGTGGCGACCTCCCAACGCTGACGCCTCGCGCCCGGACGCCCTCGACTCGGACGCGCTTCGACGTTTGTGCTCACCAACCGTCGCTCTGACTGGCTTCCGGCGCGACCATTCCGACATCTATTGAGCACAAACGCCGCGGGGGTGACGACGCCGCGGGGGTGACGACGCCGAGGGGGTGGCGAGGACGCACATACACGGCAGCGCGGCGGCGGGATAACAGCAGCGCGAAACGCCGCTCAGAGCTGCTTGAGCAGGGCCTTCCAGTACGCGCGCCAGCGCTCCACGTCGTCCGCGGACTCGAGCTTGGTGTGGTTCACCGCCACAGCAGCTTTGCCGGTGCCCTTGTCCGAGACATTCACCGAGACCTTCGTGCCATCCGCGAGCGCAAGGCGCCAGTAGCGCCACTTCTCGGTCGACGACGTCGTCGCCTCACCCTCGACCGGCACGCCATCGTGCTCGGTCATACCCTCAGCGAGTTCTCGCCACGCGGCAAGGGCGCCGTCCTTGTCAGCAGCGAGGGAGCGCGAGGCCGCGACCTGGAAGTCACCGGAGGAGGATTGCCCGGCTACTCGCAGTCCCTTCTGCTGGCCATAGGCGATGGCGGCACCTTGGGCCCACCAGCCGCGGCTCTCCACCGACTCGGGCATCAGTTCGAAGGCCAGCTTGGCGATCTCGGCATGAGGGAGCCGCTCGGCGCCCCGGGCGTCGAGTTCAGTCACCCAGTGGTCCCAGGGCCGGCCACTGACCTTGGCGACGGCGGCCGCCCGCGCTGCTGTATCCATGACGGAAGCCTGGCATATGCCTGGCGGTGGCCTCCAGAGCCCCGTCCCGCCGCCCCCGGCCCCGGTGGGTCTGCCCAACCGGTGGCCCACGCCCCCAACCGCGAGCCCTGACCGTGTGGCGCGAGCCCCGATGCCGAGCATCAGGGCTCGGCGCGGCAGGTAGGGGCTCGGCGTGAGGGCGAGCACCGCGAGAGCAATCGGCTTGCCCCCACCGTGCCGGGAGCGCTTGACTCCACTCATGATCACCACACCCGGCCCGCTGCCCACCATGAGCCTGGAGGAGATCTGGCCGCCCTACGCCTTGCGAATCACCGCGGGTGACCTGGAGCTGCGGATCGTGCGCGAGTCTGACTTCCCGGAGCTGGTGGCCGTGGCCCTGGACGGCGTGCACCCGCCCGAGGAGATGCCCTTCTACTTCCCCTGGACGGACGCCCCGCCGGAGAAGCTCGCCGCCGAGTACGTGAAGTACCACTCGCAGATCAAGGCGAGCTTCGACCGCACCTCACCAAACCTGGAGTTCGTCGTGCGCCGCTCGGGGGAAGTGGTGGGCAGCCAGGGGTTCAACGCTCAGAACTTCCCGGTGCTCCGCGCCGGAGAGACCGGATCATGGCTGGGACAGCGTTTCCAGCGGCAGGGCATCGGCACGCGCATGCGCCAAGCCATCTGCGCCTTCGCCTTCGACGTGCTGGGAGCCGTGGAGATCACCTCCGGGGCCTTCGCGGACAATGCCGCGTCCCTCGCCGTCTCGCGCAAGGTGGGCTACCAGCCCAACGGCGTCCAGCGGAAGCCGCGCCGCGACAGCGCGGCCGCGCACCAGTCACTCCTGCTCACCCCGGAGACCTTCCAGCGCGGCGAATCCATCGAGGTCAAGGGGGCCGAGGAGTTGCTCAGTTTCCTGGAGCTCGCCGAGTAACGCCGCCCGGACGGCGCGCCCTCACCGTCACGCCTTCTGCGGAGCTCAGGTGCTCGCGCGCAGAATGCCGGTGCCCGCGCCAACCGGGCATCGGCAACGGCTAGCGTGTCACCCGTGTTCAGGGACTGGCGGCGCCGCAGGCGGATCGGGAAGATCAAGCCTGGCGGTGGTCGAGCCCTGAAGCCGTTCCGGTGGTGGCAGCTGTTCAGCCGCCACCTGTTCTACCTCGACCTCGCCGCACGGCCCGGCGCCCCCGACCCAGCCGCCGCAACCACCGTCGCCGCGCCGCCCAGCAACTCCGACCCCCACCTCGACGCCGGTGGGGTGCAGCGCTACGCCGTGCACGTCAACTGGTGGTCCTGGGACGACGACGGCAACACCGTCGCCGAGCTGTACCGAGACGGCCGCCAGCTCTCTACGGCACCGGTTCCCGCGATCTTCCCCGTGCCCGGCGGCACCATCGAGGTGGCGCTATCGGAGTTGGGCCTCAAGCGGATGCACCACGTGACCGACGACGGCGCCTCGCAAACCCTCACCCCCGACCCGCGCTCGGGCGAAGGACTCCGGGCCCGGTTCGGGCAGCACTACCCTCGCGCAAGCACCTGGATCGGGCACCTCGCGGTGCTGGTGCTCATCGCGGCCGCCGCGGTGGAGCTCCCCCAGCTCCTCGAACTCATCACCAGCTGGGAGGTCGTCGAAGAGCGCATGGGCACCTTCGAATCGCCCATCACCCTGCCGGCCTGGGCGAACATCACGATCGTGGCGGTCAGCATCCTCGCCGGCATGGAACGCGCCCTGACCCTGCGCCACCACTGGCTGATCGACGGCGGGGCGATCATCGACGCTCTCGACCCCTGAGCGCAGTTCGGCGGCGACAGGCCGCCCTCTAGCGGGCCCTGCATCCGGCCCCACGGACGACGAACGTACCCAGGCAGACACCCCAGGCCCGCGGGGCGCGCAGTGGCCGTTCGTGCCACCATGACCATATGACCACTCCCACACTCACTCTGAACGACGGCAACTCCATCCCCCAGCTCGGGCTCGGTGTCTTCCTGGTCGAAGAGGACCAGACCGAGGAGATCGTGGGCGCGGCCCTCGCGGCGGGCTACCGCCACATCGACACCGCGAAGGTGTACGGCAACGAGGAGGGCGTCGGCCGCGCGATCGCGAAGTCGGGCATCCCCCGCGAAGACCTCTTCATCACCACCAAGCTGGCGAACGACGACCAGGGCTACGACAGCGCCCTCAAGGCCATCGACGGCTCGCTCGAGCGCCTCGGCCTGGACTACGTGGACCTCTACCTCATCCACTGGCCGGTGCCCAGCAAGGGCAAGTACGTCGAGACCTGGAAGGCCATGGAGCAGATCAAGGCCTCCGGCAAGGCGAAGTCGGTCGGCGTCTCGAACTTCCAGACCCACCACCTGCAGGATCTCTTTGACAACACCGAACTGGTCCCGGCCGTGAACCAGGTGGAACTGCACCCGAAGTTCGCCCAGGGTGAGCTGCGCGCCTTCTGCGACCAGCACGGCATCGCCATCGAATCCTGGGGCCCGCTAGGCCAGGGCAAGTACCCCCTGCTGGAGGAACCGGCCGTGGTGGCCGCGGCCGAGACGCACGGCAAGAGCCCGGCCCAGGTGGTCATCCGCTGGCACTTGCAGCACGGCCTGATCGTCTTCCCCAAGACGAGCTCCCCCGAGCGCGCCCAGCAGAACCTGGATGTCTTCGACTTCGAGCTCACCGAGGCCGAACTCGCCGCGGTCGACGCCCTGGACGAGGGACTGCGCGTGGGCGGGCACCCGGACGAGACCTGAGAGCACCGACGTCGGGACTCAGTGCGCGAAGCGCACCGAGCACGGCCCGGGTGTGGATACGGTGACACTCACCGGATCCACACCCCCAGCCTCGTCTCGCGAGGAGTTATGGGGGAGACTCGGGCGGTGAGTTCTTCGCCCCCCCGCGCCTGGCTACCCACCGCGATCCTGGACGCCCTGCGTGGCTTCCTGATCGGCCTCGCCGAGCTGATCCCCGGCGTCTCCGGCGGCACCATCGCCCTGATCACCGGCGTGTACGAACGGCTCATCGCCTCGGCCTCGCACGTGATCGGCGCGCTGCGTGCTCTCATCCGACCGCCCACCAGCGAGGACGCCGCGCAACGGCAAGGCCGCCTCCCGGCTGCCCGTGCCGAGCTCGCGCAGGTGCAGTGGTCGCTCGTGCTACCGCTTGTGGGCGGCATGGTCATCGCAGTGTTCACCGTGGCCGGTGTGGCGGAACGCCTGGTGACCAGCTATCCCGAGCAGGCTCGCGGGCTGTTCTTCGGGCTCGTGGCGGCCAGCCTGCTCGTGCCGCTCAGGCTCTTGCCACCCCGGCGCCTGCGCGGCTTCGCCGGCATCGCCCGCGACGGCATCATGGTGCTCGGCGCCGCGGCGCTAGCGGCCTGGCTCGTGGGCCTCGCCGCGCAGACCACCTCCGCCGAGCCGCCGACGGCCCTGGTGTTCTTCGCCGCCGCCATCGCCATCTGCGCACTGGTGGTGCCCGGCGTCTCCGGTTCCTTCTTCCTGCTGGCCATCGGCATCTACTCAGCCACCCTCACCGCCGTCAGCGAACGCGATCTCGCCTACATCGGCACGTTCGCCGCCGGGGCACTGCTGGGCTTGGTCTCGGTGGTGCAGCTGCTGCGCTATCTCCTCGAGCGCCATCGTCGTGTGACCCTGCTGGTGATGACCGGGCTGATGGCGGGCTCCCTGCGAGCCCTGTGGCCGTGGCAGATGAGTGAGACCGAGGACAAGGGAACCGGAACCCTGCTCGCGCCACAAGAGCCACTGGCCGAGCCGATCCTGTTCGCGCTCCTCGGAGCGGCGCTGGTGCTCGCGATGATCGTGCTCGACGCACGCCACGGGATTCGCGAGACCGGCACCAGCGCCACGGCCGACACCAGCACCAGCACCAGCAACCCCTCGGCCCGCACCACTCGCGGCCACGCACCCGAGAGCGAGACCCACTGATGGCTGTGTGGGAGGCGGCCCTTCTCGGCATCGTGCAGGGCCTGTTCATGTTCGTGCCGGTGAGCTCCTCCGCCCACCTGGTGATCACCGAGCACTGGCTGAGCAACCAGGGATCCCCTATTCCCTCCGCCGACAGCCCGGAGATGATCTTCTTCAACCTGGTGGTCCACCTCGGCACGATGGTGTCGGTGGTGGTGGTGATGTGGCGGCCGCTGTTCCGGCTCCTGCGCGGCACCGTCCGCGAGATCGGCTGGCTGTGGCGTCGCCGCACCATGCGTCACCTCGTGCACCTCAAGCTCATGCTGCTCGGCGTGGTCACCGTGGGTATCACCGGCGTGCTCGGCTTCGCCGTCCGGGAGTTCGGCACCGACGCCTTCGCCGTGCCGTGGTTCGTGGCCATCCTCCTGCTCGGCACCGCCGTCATGCTGTGGTGGACGGACTCAGTCACGGGCACCTGGCGGGGCCCGGCCCAGATGACGCTGTGGGTGGCGGTGGCCATCGGCCTCGCCCAGGCCATCGCCCTGTTCCCCGGCATCTCGCGCTCCGGCATCACCATCGCGGTGGCCCTGGCCCTGGGAATGCACCGCAAGATCGCCGCGCAGTACAGCTTTTTCGTCGCCATTCCCACGATCGTGGCGGCCACGGCCGTGCAGTCCCGCAGCCTGCTGGGCCACGAGGGTGGGTTCACGATCAGCGCCGGCTCCTACTGGACGGCCTTCGCCGTCTCCGCCGTCGTGGGCGCTGTTGCCCTGTGGCTCGTGCTGACGCTGCTGTATCGCGCGCGCTTCCGGGTCTTCGCCGTCTACGTGGCGCTCTTCGCCGTCTTCGTGCTGGTCACGCAGCCGGATCTGTCCGAACCGCCGGTGCTCGACGAGACTCCGGTCCTGGAGGACCAGGACGACGGCGGGGCGTAACCGCCACATGGGCGCATTCGTTGCAGAATCCGCCCCTATCAGGGCGTGATCGGCAACCGATCAGCGAAATCGCAGCAGCACGGAAAAGCTACCGAGCCGCCGAGCGACGCAGCCAGCGGTCGTGCACCAGCACCGCTGCGGCGGCCAACAGCACCGCGAGCACCAGCGCCACCGTACCCCCCGGCAGGGTCGCGCCGGCCGCGAGGCGCACCGCCACCCACACCACCGTGACGGCGCCGAAGACCGCCACCACGCGCACGAGATAGCGCCGCCAGATACCCGCCGGCCACCCCGCCGCGACCGGTACAGCGGCCACTAGCGCGGCGGCAGTGTGGATGATGAGCACCGCCGCAGCCACCGCGAGCGTCCACCCCGAGGCGACGTCGTCGCTGACCAGCACCCACAGCATCACCAAGTAGACCAGCAGTGCCAGCGGAGCGACGCCCTGCGGGGCGAGGGCTGCCGCGATCCCGAGCAGCATCGGCACGATCACGACCCACATGTCGAAAGGGCTCGCTTCGGCGGTGACGGCGGCCAGCGCCACCACCGCTGCGGCGCTCAGCACGATGGCCAGGCGCAGCAGCAGTCCTTCCCGGGAGCCGTGCCGCAGCTCCTTGGCGCGCGGGCTCATCGGATCGCCCCGGTGCGGCCGCGCTGTGCCAGCAAACGCAGCACCACGTCGAGGCTGCCCGGACCGCGCCAGGGCACCACACCCACGCCGGCCTGCTGCACCCGCAAGATCTCCCGTTCCCGCTCCATCATGCGGATCCGCCAGGCGAGGTGATCAAGGCGGTCCCACTCCTCAGGCGTCTCGAAGTGCTCACCGAGCACATCGATGGCCACCACCGTCAGCCCGCTTTTCGCCAGCGAGGCCGCGCGCACGATCATGGCCGGCGACACCAAGGCGGAGACGACCACCACGAGGGTTCCCGGCGGCAGTCCCAGTCGCACCCGGTTCGGGTCGAAGCTGTACTCGGTGGAGGGCTTGGCCCGCGAGAGCACCTCAAGGATGCGCCGCGCGTGGCGCTTGCCGGTCCCCGGCGGCACGCGCTGCGGCAGGTAGCCGGTGATGACCTGCAGGCTCACGCGGTCACCCTGGCGGGTGAAGTGCTCGGCGATGGCGGCCGCGGAGCGCTGGGCGCGATCCAGCGAGGAGGCTTCACCGCCGGCGCCCTCGGAGCGGCCGAGGTCGACCTGGGCGTCGACCAGCAGCGCGATGTGCGTGTCCTGGTCCGCGTAGGAGGAGGTCACGTGCAGCTCGCCGGTGCGGCTCGAGCGGGCCCAGTTGATCCGCTTGAGGCGGTCACCCCACTGGAAGGGGCGCACGCTGTTGAACTCGCTGCCCTCGCCGGGCCGGGTGGCGGTGTGCTGGCCGACCAGGCCGCGCGGATGGGGCGCAGGAGCGGAGTTGTCGAAGGCCTCCGGCGCGGGGAGCACGCGGATCTTGCGCTCGGCCAGCGGCACCGGCCCCCAGCTGTGCGCCGCCCAGGGACCCACCGCGCCCACCAGCATCGGGCCCACGGCGTGCGCACCCCAGCGGATCGGGTCGGCACCGGTGACCAGGCGCACGCGGCCCCGTTCAACGTCGTCCTCGGTCACCAGTGCGATGCGGGAGCCGTGCCGGGGGCGCCGGTCGATCCACGGCGTCGAGGCCAGTGAGGTGCTCAGCAGCTCCACGCCGTCCAGGCCGGAGACGTCGAGGACGGCGAGGTTCGTATCCCCCTCGGTCAGCACCACACGGGCCACACCGAACCGCGCCTCCGGGGCCCCGCGTGGGCGGGCCAGGCTCGACCAGACCGCGATCATGGCCAGGGGTGCGACCATGACCAGCAGATCCGGGCGCCCGGCGAGCAGCGCGCCGAGCACCCCGATCACGGGCACGACGATGGCGCGCAGGTGGGCCTGGGTGAGGAACCAGCGGTTCTCGATCCGGCCCCGCGAGGCGACGGTCACGACGCCCCGACGGCGGCCTCACGGGCGGCCGGCACGGGCACCTGGCCGAGTACGGTCTCCACCACTCCGGCGCCCGAGACCTCGGACATCCACAGCTCCGGCTTGATCACGATGCGGTGCCCCAGCACCGCGTGCGCCACGGCCTTGACGTCCTCGGGCACGATGAAGGTGCGGCCCTGGACCACGGCGTAGGCGCGGGCCACCAGCACTAGCGCGAGCGATCCACGCGGGGAGGCCCCCACCTGGACGGCGTTGTGCGAGCGGGTCGCAGCAGCGAGCTGCACGCAGTAGTGGGTGATCTCCTCTTCCACCGGCACCGTCTCCACGGCGCGCTGCATCCCCTGCAGCCCTGCCGCATCGGTGATCGGGTTGAGCACGATCTCCTCCTGGCGCCGGTCCAGTCGGCGGCGCAGCACGTCCTGCTCGTCCGCCTCGCTGGGGTAACCGAAGGAGAGCCGGAGCAGGAAGCGGTCCAGCTGCGCCTCGGGTAGCGGATAGGTGCCCTCGTACTCCACCGGGTTGGCGGTCGCGAGCACGTGGAAGGGGCGCTGCAGGGGGAAGGTCTGGCCCTCGACGGTCACCTGCTTCTCGCCCATGGCCTCCAGCAGGGCCGACTGGGTCTTCGGCGGCGTCCGGTTGATCTCGTCCGCCAGCAGCAGCCCGGTGAACAACGGACCCTTGCGGAACTCGAACTCTCCCTCGGACTGGTCGTACACGTAGGCACCGGTCAGGTCGGCCGGGAGCAGGTCGGGCGTGAACTGGGCGCGGGTGAAGTCCAGGCCGAGGGTCTGCGCGAAAGATCGCGCCGCCAGGGTCTTGCCCAGCCCCGGGAGGTCCTCCAGCAGCACGTGCCCGCCGGCCAGGATGGCTGCCAGCGCGAGCGTCAACGGCTCCCGCTTGCCGACGACGGCGCGTTCGACCTCGTCCAGCACGGCGCCCGCCTGGGCGGTGACGTGGTCGAGATCGGGGGTGGTTGGATGGGTGCTCACAGTTTCTCGATTCGTGCGACGACGTCGGTCAGGGAACGGGCGCTGATCCGGGAGCGGCCCTGGTCGGGGTCGGCAAGGTAGCGGGCGAGGGCTGGGTCCATGGCGGCGTAGGCAGCCGCGGGATCGGCCGCGAGGTCGAGGCCGTGGCGGCCGAGCCGATCGGCGGAGAGCTCCCAGAGCAGGGCGTGCAGGGCCTCGCCACGATCGTCACGATCGACGCTGTCGCGCACGAGGTAGCGCAGACGGGTGAGGCGCACATCCGAGGCGGAGCGGGAGATCTTGTGCTCGACCTGCTCGGCGCCGAACCAGTCCGCTTCCTGGACCAGCTCGGTGTGATCGAGCAGGGTTCCCGCCACGCCCACCACGATGCCGGCCACCAGCACCGAGAACAGCACCCCCAGTAGCCACGGGCCCGGAGCGAGGTCACGGGACCACAGCACCAGGAACAGGATGGCGCCGAGAGCCAGACTGACGGCGGTCCGCGCGGCGAGCTTCTTGGTCACGACGGCGGCCTCCGCGAGTGAGCACCCGGAGCCTGTGCCACACCGGCTCCCGGACCACCCGGTCTGCCGGCGCGCTCGGCCTCAGCCCGCTCGGCATCCCGGCGGGCCACGATCGCGGCATGGACGCGCTCCAGCGAAGCGAGGGCGCGATCACGGTCCTGCGCAGCCAGGTCGAGGCGCGAGAAGCGGGCACGCCGGTAGAGAGCGGCGAGCCCGGCGATGGTGGAGCGGTCAACGTCCCAGTGGGCCAGCACCCGTTCGGTGAACTCCTGGGAGGTCTCCGAGGCGCTGCGCACCATGCCGGCGTTCTCAGCCGCATCCTCCAGCGCCACCCAGCAGGCCACGATCGCGTTGCGGGCATCGCCCTCAGTGGCCGCCCGGAGCTGAGCGCTCTCACCGGTGGCAGCAATGGCGGCGTCGAGGTCACCGAGGTCGTCCTCGGGCTGGCGGCGGTCGATCTGGCGGCCCTTCCACCAGATGAGGAGCTGGCGAACCGCCAGCACGACGGCCGCGAGGATCACGATGGCCAGCACGACGGCCAGGATGCGGTCGAGCACGTCCCAGTTGACGTCGAGTTCTGGCCGGGGCTCCTCGTCCCACTCGTCCTCGCCCCAGAGCATCTCGTCCGTGGGCTGCTCGATCTCCTCGGGCGGGGGCGGAGGCGGCGCGTCGAGGTCGGGGATGGGCAGATCGCCGGTGAACCGCGGGATCTCCGCACTGGCAGCCCACACGAACACCAGGAGCAGCGTGGTGACTGCGCCCAGCGCCACGAAGCCCCTGCGTCGATCCATGCGCCCACCTTACGGACGGCCGGGCCCACATGCGCGACCCGGGGCTGGCAACCGCTCCGCGACAATCTGGCAGCCTGGCCGCAAAGCTGGCGCCGCCAGTGACACAAGCTGGGCATGAACACCTCGCAGACCAACCCCCGGCCCACCACCGCCCTGCTGGCTGCCAGCGCCTCTGCGGCGCTGTTGCTGGCCGCCTGCGGCGAGGGCGGAAGCGACCCGGCCGCCGCACCCGATGAAGGCGAGCTGCTGACCACACGACACGCGGTCACCGTCCTCGATGACGGTGACGGCCCGGAACTCTGCCTGGGCGGGGTCATGGAGTCCTACCCGCCGCAGTGCGGAGGCCCGGAGCTGCTCGGCTTCGAGTGGCCCGAGGGGAGCTACGAGGAGGAAGCGGGTGTGCGCTGGGGCATCTACGTCGTCCGCGGGCACTACGACAGCGCGGCGCAGACCTTCGAGGTCGCCGAGATCGGCGCCGAGGAGGACGCTCCGGCCCATGCCGGCGATGAGCACGACCTGGGCACCCTCTGCGAGGAACCCGACGGTGGGTGGCAGGTAGTCGATCCGGAGCGCACCACGGACGAGGACATGCAGGCGGTGTACGAGGCCGCCCAGGAGCTGCCTGGTTATGCCGGAGCGTGGATGGACCAGTCCCGTAACCCGGTAGGACCCGAGGACGTCAACGAGGCAGCCGGCGCCGTCGAGAGCGGAGAGCTGAGCGACGAGGAGTTGGTCGAGCTCGAAGGAGCGATGAACGATCCGGAGTACGTGACCGTCAACGTCCGGGTCACCGAGGACCCGGAGGGGGCCTACGACGAACTCCGCGAGATCTGGGGCGGCGCTCTGTGCGTGGCGGAAGCCGAGCGCACCGAGGCCGAGCTGAGGGAGATCCAGGACGAACTGCACGATCACATCGATGGCTTGCTGGCCAGCTACACCGAGACCCGCTCCGATCAGGTGGTCGTCGATGTCGTCTACGACGACGGCACTGTGCAGCAGCAGCTCGATGGTGAGTACGGCGAGGGCGTGGTCCGGGTCGTCCCCGCGCTGATTCCCGCCGAGGAGCTTTCCGGGGAGTGACCGCGATCCCCGCCGCCCGGCGTCCTCAGCGGCGCAGGGCGGCGGTGAGTTCCTCGACGGTGGTCACCGGACGGTCGCAGACGAAACCGCGGCACACGTAGGCCGCAGCCTCCCCGCCCACCAGCGGGCGCTGGGCGAGCAGCGGGATACCTGCGGCGTCGGGCTCACCGGCGGTGAGCACCAGGCCCGGCGAGGTCGAGTGCCGCACGGCGCGTTCCAGGCCTGCACGGCCCGCGGCGTTCGGCGGGCCGACGACGGCGACCTGCAGCGGACCCGCGAGCTGTGCCTCGGCCACCGCCAGGGTCCAGCTCGCGAAGCGCGGCTCCTGACGGGCGATCGCACCTGCCGCAGCCACGGCACGCTCAGCCAGCTCGCGGTGCTCGGTGGAACCGGTCAGCGCGGCCGACGTGGTCAGGGCGCCGGCGAGCGCGGACGTTCCCGAGGGCTCGACGTTGTCGGTGAGATCGCGGGGGCGGGTGATGAGGCCCTCGCTCGCCACGCGATCCTCGGCGACGTCGTAGAAGCCGCCGTCGTCGCCGAAGAGCTCGACCGCCGTTTCCAGCAGGCGGGTGGCCTCGTGCAGGTATCGGGCCTCGCCGGTGGCCTGGTGCAGGGCCAGCAAGCCTTCGGCGAGGTCGCCGTAGTCGGCCGCCACGCCCTCGGCTGATCCGGCCACGCCGTCGCGCGAAACGCGGCGTAGCCTGCCGTCCACGAGGTGCCGGTCCAACAGCAGCTCGGCGCAGGTGCGCGCGGCGCTCAGGTAGCGCGGCTCCTCCAGCAGGGCCCCGACCTCGGCCAGCGCGGCGATCGCGAGACCGTTCCAGGCGGTGACCACCTTGTCGTCGCGGGCTGGCTGCGGGCGCTGCGCCCGGGCGGTGAGCAAACGCTGACGCGCCTCCTCCCACCACTCCGGGTCGGCCGGGTCGGACCGGAGCTGCAGAGTGGAGGCGCCGTGCTCGAAGGTGCCCGCCTCGGTGACGCCGAGGAGTTCAGCGGCGCGGGCGCCGTCGTCCGGGCCGAGTGCCTCGGCGAGCTGGGCGGGGGTCCACGCGTAGGTCAAGCCCTCGACGCTGTGGCCGGCCTCGTCAGTGGCATCGGCATCGAGCGCCGAGGCGAAAGCGCCCTCGGCGGTGCCGAGGTCGCGGAGGAGGAACTCCGCGGTCTCCCGTACCACCCGCTTCGCAAGGTCCGCCGTCGCGCCGTGGTCCGGAGCGGCGTCTGCCGCGCTGAGCGAGCGCCAGAGGTGGAGGTAGGTGCGCAGGAGCTGCGCGTTGTCGTAGAGCATCTTCTCGAAGTGCGGCACCACCCATTCGGCGTCCACGGAGTACCGGGCGAAGCCGCCGGCGAGCTGGTCGTACATGCCGCCACGGCCCATGGCCTCGGCGGTCTCGGTGACCATGCGCAAGGCCTCGGCGGAGCCGGTGCGCCCATGGTGGCGCAGCAGGAACTCCAGCGCCATCGACGGCGGAAATTTCGGGGCGCCGCCGAAGCCGCCGTTGCTCGGATCGAACTGCCCGGCCAGGGTGGTGACGGCGGCGTCGAGAGCGTGCGCGTCCAGTGGGCTGGAAGGTCCCGACCGCGCCATGCCACCCAGAGCCTCAGTCACGGTGGCCGAGGAACTGAGCACCTGCTCGCGGCGGTCGGTCCAGGCCTCCTGGACGGCGTCCAGCACACGCAGGAAGTGGACCTTGGGGTAGTAGGTGCCGCAGAAGAAGGGCTCGCCCCCGGGGGTGAGGAAGGCGGTCATCGGCCACCCGCCGTGGCCGGTCATCGCAGTAGTGGCGGCCATGTAGATGGCGTCGACGTCGGGCCGCTCCTCCCGGTCCACCTTGACCGGCACGAAGCCGGCGTTCATCACCTCGGCGACCTGGTCATCCTCGAAGGACTCGTGGGCCATCACGTGGCACCAGTGGCAGGCGGCGTAGCCCACTGAGAGCAGGATCGGCACGTCGCGACGGCGCGCCTCGGCGAAGGCCTCCGGCCCCCACTCCAGCCAGTCGACCGGGTTGCCGGCGTGCTGGAGGAGGTACGGCGAGGCGGCGGCTGCAAGTCGGTTGGCCATTCCTCGATGGTCCCCGCTGCAGGACCGCGCCGCAGCTTGGGACCCGATCAGCCACCAGCCTGCACTCCGCCCCTGCGCCCATGGGCAGCGCTACTCTCAGTGCGTGACCGAGCACAGCGCGCCGATCCTCCCCCTGGGCCAGCTGCCCCGGCCTGCTACCGGAGCGGATCTCGCCAGGCGACTTCACACCGCGCTGAGCCGCTACTCCACCGAGGAACTCACCGGCCTCGACAACGCCACCATCGCGGCCACACTCGACGGGCAGGACATCGCCACGCTCGACATTGATCTCAGCGGCGTGGCCGTGGACGGGGACCCCAAGGAGGTCCAGGACACCCCACCCAAGATCCTCAGCAGCGCCCCGGCCGTGGTCCGCCGCGTGACGGTGAGGGCGCACCCGATCCGGATCATGGGCGCGGCGGTCGATGTGCGTGCCGAAGCAGAGGACTTTCCCATCGCCTGGCTGGAGGGCGCGGATCAGTCGCTCTGGCTCGATATGCCCGAAACCGCAGAACCGACCCAGGCCTTCGTGCGCATGGCGGTCAACCAGGACGAGCTCCTCGAGGTCGTGCGCGGCCACGCCCGGGCGGCGGCCTCAGAGGCCGGAGTCACGCTCGCCCGGCTCGATGTCACCCTCCGCTCCAGCGGGCGCAGGAGCGTGCACGTCAGGGGGTTCGCCAAGATCCGCAAGGGCGTTCTCTCCGCCTCGGCACGCTTCCGGGCGGATCTCAATCTGGCGGACGACATGATGCTGTCCATCAGCAAGATCAAGCTCTCCAGTGGCAATCCGTTGGTGGCCGTCGTGCTGTTGTTCGCCCGGAACCACATCGACACCAGCGACCGGCGCATCGACCTCAATGCCGACATGTCACCGGGCCTGCGGGTGGTCGACGCGGGCCTGGAGACCGGCACCGACCTGGTGCTCACGGCGCGTCTCGGCTGAGGCCGGGCCCGGCGCTCACCGGCCGGCGCCCCTGTTCACACTCCGTCGCCAGCGCGCGAGGTCACTGACCGCGAAGGCCGGACGTATCGATGACCAGGTCGGCCAGCCGCTCGGGCTGGTGGCGCCGCAGATGCTCAGCCTCTTGCGCTGCCCACCGGTCCCAGTGCGGGCGGAAGGTCTCGCCATCCCGAGTCAGTGCCCGCTCGCGGCGGAGCCCGCTCTCAGCGGTCAGCCACACCCGGTAGGTGGCCGCCGCAGCCGAGAGCGGCGTCAACGCCCCCACGCCCTCAACCAGCAGGGGTGGGCCAGGCAGGACGGTGTGCCGCGCGATCACACGCCCGAGGTTCCAGTCGTACTCCTGCCAGTGGCCGGCCTCTCCGCGGCTCAGCGGCCGTACCAGATCCTGCGCTGCGGCCTGGGCTGCTGCCCACAGCCCATCCCACCCCTGATACATGGCGTCGAGGGCCACCAGCCGGGGCGCTGCACCCGCTTCCCGCGCGGCACCGATCAACCGGCGAGCCAGCGTGGTCTTGCCCGAGCCGGAGCGCCCGTCGACCAGCACGATGGCCCCGGGATCGAGCAGATGCGGCAACATGGTGCGCACCGCCCGCTCCGAGCTCATCGCCATCCGGTCAGCCTAGAGCGCTCAAGATGCGCGCAGGGCGTTCAGCGCCACCTCGCGCTGCCCGACGTAGCGGGCCGAGGGCCGGATGATCTTCCCCAGCTCCTTCTGCTCCAGGGCGTGCGCGCTCCAGCCGGCCATGCGCGCGCAGGCGAAGAGCGTGGTGAACAGGCTCGCCGGGATCCGGGCGAGGTCGAGCACCACCGCCGCCCAGAACTCCACGTTCGTGGCGAGCACCCGGTCGGGCTTGCGTGCCTGCAGCTCGGCCAGAGCGGCCACCTCCAGGGCGCGAGCGGCCTCGAAGCGCGGGGCGCCGAGGCGCTCGGCTGCGGACCGCAGGAGGCGCGCCCGTGGGTCCTCCGCCCGGTAGATCGCGTGCCCGAAGCCCATCAGGCGCTGCCCGGCATCGAGCACGCCGCGAACGACGGCGCCCGCATCGCCGGTGCGCTCGACCTCCTCGATCAGCGACAGTGCGCGCGAGGGCGCGCCGCCGTGCAGTGGCCCGGAAAGCGCCCCGACCGCGCCGGACAACGCAGCCGAAGCATCCGCCCCGGTGGAGGCGATGACGCGAGCGGTGAAGGTCGAGGCATTCATTCCGTGCTCAGCGGCGGTGATCCAGTAGCTCTCCACGGCCTGGACGTGGCGCGGGTCGGGCTCTCCCTGCCAGCGGATCATGAAGCGTTCGGCTGCGCTACGGCCGTCCTCGACCACGCGCTGGGGCACCACGGCGCCCAGGCCGCGCGCCGACTGCGCGGCGAGGGCGTGAGCGGTGGCCGTGGCCTGGGCCAGGTCCTCCCGGGCCTGTGCCGCATCGATGTCCACGAACGGGCGCATACCCAAGCGCGGCGCCAGTGATGCCAGGCCGGCCTGCAGGTCCGCGCGGGGATCCCCCGTGGCCGGCAGCACTGCACCGGGCTCCGCGGCGGGAAGCCGCGTGTTCGGATCGCCGTCCACGAGCAGACCCCAGACGGCGTCGAAGTTCAGCACTCCGACCAGTTCTTCGACATCGACGCCGCGGTATCGAAGCGTGCCACCGGCGCGGTCGGGCTCGGCGATGTGGGTCTCGAAGGCGACGACGCCGGCGAGTCCGGGACGCAGGGCTGCGGTATCAGTCATGCCGTCATGCTGGCCGCCTGCCAGCATGACGCAGATATTGACGGAATCAACCTCGCGCGAGGTCGCCTCCCGTGCGAGTCCACCCCCGTGCGTGCAAGATCACCGCGTGCGCACGGGCAACCACCGTGGCCTCAGCCTCAGCCTCCGGCGACGGCGCGCGGGCGGTATCGCAGACCGTGTGGCTGTTCCTCCAGCATGTGTGCCGTCCAGCCCACCATGCGCGCCACCGCAAAGATGACCGCCGGGGCGCGATCATCCAGCCCGCCAGCCACCGTGAGGGCCGCAAGGGCGAGATCGACATTCGGCCAGGCGCCATGGCGACGCAGGACTTCCGTGCTCAGGCTTTCCACGGCCGCCGCGCCCTCGGGCGACAGAGCGGCCACACGCTCCAGAAGGAGCTCTGCTCGCGGGTCGGTCTGCTCGTAGACCGCATGGCCGAACCCCGCGGCCGGCGGTCCGACCAGCCCGCCGCGCTCCATCCACTCGCGCAGCAGCACGGCCGCACGGATCCCGGCGCCGCCATGGCGCGAGCCGCGCAGGACCGCCAACCCCGCCAGGAGGCAGGACCACGGGTCGGCGCGGGTGCTGGCGGCAATCCGCACCGCCAGCGTGGACGCGGCCAGCTCATGATCCATCAGCACCACCAGCGCAGTCTCGATCGCGGCGAACTCAGCAGGCCCGGCCGTCCGCCCCGCGAGCGCGCGCCACAGCTCGCCGGCCACTCTCCCGGGCTGCTCGGCCACCGGAGCGCCCGGGGCCACACCACCTCGCGTCGGGCGATTCGGAGCATCCCCTCCCGCCACCCCCACCACTGCGGGCGCGAGCTGGATGGCGCCACGCGCCACCGTGAGGACGTGCTCCCGTCCGAGATCCTCGCGGTGCTCATCGGCTGCTCCGGCGAGCGTCAGCGCCAGCACGAGCCGGTCACGGGGATCAGCTGCCCCCGCGACCGCCACCTGCTCGGCAGCGCGTCGCCAGTCGGGGTGCACCGGGGGCCATGGCACGCTGTCGTCCTGCCAGACCAGGGCCGCGGCCTGCTCGAATCCCTGCCCGGCCAGGTCCCCGATGTCGTGACCTCGGAGGAGGAGCCGCCCCCGCGGATCGAGGGAGGTGACGTCCGACTCGATCAGGGTGCTCACCACGCCCGCGCGGGAGCGGGCGCGCTCGGCGGCGAGGCCGAGCACTTCCGCGCGGTCGAAGAAGGAGACGCGGCGACCCTCGACCACCTCGCTGACGCGCCCCAGCACACCGCGCGAGACGTAGGCGTAGACGGTGCTCGGTCGCACCCCCAGCGCCTCGGCCGCCTGCGCTGTCGTCAATCGTGCCTCCACGCTCGCATCGTGCCACTCGCGGCTGGGATGCGGGAGCGGTCACCCGGTGCCACCGTGGGTTCCACGCCCCACGCAAAGCGAGAGGACTACCCATGCGCGCAGTGACCTGGCAAGGCCGGGAGAAGGTCTCGGTCGAGACCGTGCCCGACCCCGCGATACTGGAGCCGACGGACGCGATCATCCGCGTGACCTCCACCGCCGTCTGCGGATCGGACCTCCACCTCTACGGCGTGCTCGGCCCCTTCCTCGAGGCCGGCGACGTCCTGGGCCATGAGCCGATGGGGATCGTGGAAGAGGTCGGTGCCGAGGTGAACCACATCAAGCCCGGTGACCGCGTGGTGGTGCCCTTCCAGATCGCCTGCGGCACCTGCTTCATGTGCGTTCGCGGCCTGCAGACCCAGTGCGAGACCACCCAGATCCGCGAGCAGGGCATGGGCGCAGCGCTCTTCGGCTACACCAAGCTGTACGGCCAAGTGCCCGGCGGCCAGGCCGAATACCTCCGGGTCCCCCAAGCCCACTACGGCCCCATCCCAGTGCCGGACGACGGGCAGCCCGACGAGCGCTACCTCTTCCTCTCCGACGTCATCCCCACGGCCTGGCAGGCAGTGCGCTACGCCGAGATCCCTGACGGTGGCTCCGTGGTGGTCCTGGGTCTGGGGCCCATCGGGCAGATGTGCGTCCGTGTGGCCCGGGCACTCGGCGCGGAGACCGTGATCGGTGTGGACCTGGTGCCCGAGCGCCTGCAGATGGCCGCGCGACATGGCGCCCACACGCTGGATCTGCGCTCCCTGGGCGCCGAGGGCAAGGACGGCCTGAAGGACGTGGCCGCCCTCACCGAAGTGGTCCAGGACCTCACCGGTGGTCGCGGCCCGGACTCCGTGATCGATGCCGTCGGCATGGAAGCACACGGCTCGCCGTTGGCGGAGACGGTGCAGAAGTCCGCGAACATGCTCCCCGACGTCGTCTCCCAGCCGCTCTTCACCGCAGCGGGCGTGGACCGCTTGGCCGCATTGCACGCAGCCATCTCCCTGGTGCGCCGTGGCGGCACCATCTCGCTCTCCGGCGTCTACGGCGGCATGGCCGATCCGCTCCCGCTGATGACCCTCTTCGACAAGCAGGTTTCCGTGCGCATGGGGCAGGCGAACGTCCGCCACTGGCTCGACGAAGCCCTGCCCTACGTCACCGACGACGCCGACCCCCTGGGCACCCTCGACCTACGCACCCATCGGATGGCGCTCGAGGACGGCGCCGAGGCCTACGCCACCTTCCAGGCCAAGGACGACGGCGCGATCAAGGTCGTCCTGGACCCCGCGCTGCCCGCTGGCAGTGGCGGGCGAACCGCCCCCGAGGCTGTCGGGGACCTCCGATGAGGGTCGTGGTGGTGGGAGCCACCGGCCATGTGGGCACCGCCGTCCTGACTGCTCTGGCCGACCAGGACGACGTCGAGATCCTCGGCATCGCCCGGCGCCTACCCGACCGCACCGTGGCTCCCTACGACGCGGCCGAATGGACTACCGCGGATGTGGGGGCCGAGACACTCTCGGATCGTGCCGAGGACGAGCTCATCGACGCTCTCGCCGAGGCCTTCGCGGGCGCGGATGCCGTCATTCACCTGGCCTGGCTCATCCAGCCCAATCACGACCGTGCACTGCTGCGGCGCACGAACGTGGAGGGAACCCGCCGGGTGGCCCAGGCCTGCGCCCGCGCCGGAGTGGGGCAACTGGTCTGCGCCTCCTCCTGGGCCGCGTACTCACCGCAACCGGAGCAGCACGACCTCTCCCTGCAGGACGAGTCCTGGCCGGTGCACGGGGTGCCCTCCTCCCACTACTCGGTGGACAAGGCCGCCCAGGAGCGCGTGCTGGATGAGCTGGAGTCCCAGCACCCGGGCATCGTGGTCACTCGCATGCGCATGGCGCTGGTCTTCTCCCGCCACGCCGGGGCGCAAGTGGGCCGCTACTTCCTCGGCCCCTGGGTGCCCCGTTCGGTTCTGGCGCCCGGCCGCCTGCCGGTCCTGCCCTCCCCGATCGGGCTGCGCGTGCAGGTGGTCCACGCCTCCGACGCCGCCCGCGCCTACGTCGCGGCGGTCCGGCGCAAGGCCGGGGGTGCCTTCAACATCACCACCGGAGAGGTGCTCGGCGCCGCCGAGCTGGCGGAGGTGGTCGATCACGGCCTGAGCCTCCCGCTGCCGAGCCGCGCTCTGCGACCCCTGTGGCACTACGCATGGCGGGCGCGCATCGCCGCCGCCGACCCCGGGTGGCTGGACCTGGCCACCAGCCTGCCTGCGGTCGATCCGGGCCGCGCGCGCCGGGAACTCGGCTGGCAACCACGCCACGACGCGCGCTCCGCCGTGCGCGACATGCTCAGGGGCCTGACGCAGCGCACCGGACGACCCACCCTGCCGATGCGGGCGCATGACCGCGCCTTCGAGGGCGTTCCCGGTCAACGGCCCGGCCTGCGGGGGCGAGGCCAGCTGACCGGCAGTGGGCCCGTGGACCGCAAGCTGCTGCGGTTCTACCTCGACGATCACCTCACCGGCGCCTCGGGCGGCGTCCAGCGGATCGAGCGGATGGCCCATGCCTATGCGGACACCGTGGCCGGGGACGAACTCCTCCTCCTGGCCGCGGAGATCGGCGATGCCCGGCGTGATCTGATCGGCGTGATGGACCGGCTCGGCCTGCGCCGGCGCCAGCACCGTCACGCGGCGGCCTGGGTGGCCGAGCGCGGGGCCCGGCTCAAGACCAATGGCCGGATCAGCACCTCACCGCTCTCCGCTCTGCTGGAGCTGGAGATCATGCGAGCCGCGGTCACCGGCCAGGCGGGTCTGTGGCAGACCCTGACGGACCTCGCCGAGGAACTCGGCCTGGATCGAGCAGCCATGGAGCAGCTGAGCCGGCGTTCGGAGGGTTTCGCCGAACGCCTGGCCGATCTGCACGGCCGCGTCCGCACCTCCGCCCTGCGGGTGCCGGAGCGGGTCGACACCACCGACCCGGCCACCCTCAACGCGGTGGGAGCGGCCACCGACATGGTCGAACCCGGCGAGGGACGAGTCCATGAGTGAACTGCGCACGGTGGGCGTGGAGGAGGAGATGCTGCTCGTCGAGCGCGCCACCGGCCACGCCATGTCCCTGCAGTCGCAGGTGCTCGCGGCCATGCCGGAGAACCCGCCGGATGGCGAGATCGAGGGTGAGTTCGCCCGCGAGCAGATCGAGGTGGGCTCTGCCCCGCACGAGGACCTCGCCGTCCTGGCCGCAGAACTGAGCGAGTGGCGCCACCGTGCGAGCGTGGCCGCCCGTCATCAGGGCGCGGCCGTGGCCGCACTCGGCCTGTCCCCTACGCCCACGGTGCCCCACCGGGCACCGGGAAGCCGGTACGCGCAGATCGCCGAGCGCTTCGGCGTCATCGCGGCCGAGTTCCTCTCCTGCGGCTGCCACGTGCACGTCTCGGTCGACGACCGAGACGAGGCCGTGCGGGTGCTCGATCGTATCCGGCCCTCGCTCCCGCTCCTGACCGCCCTGTGCACGAACTCCCCCTTCCACGCGGGCGCCGACACCGGCTACGCGGGATACCGCACCCTGCAGATGGACCGCTGGCCCTCTGCCGGCCCGGTCGAGCCCTTCGGCTCTGCTGCCGGCTACGACGAGGCCATCAGCCACATGCTCGCCACGGGTGTGTTGCTGGACCAGGGCATGGTCTACTTCGATGCCCGTGTGTCCCACCGCTACCCCACCATCGAGATCCGGGTGGCCGATGTGTGCCTGGACGTGCGTGATGCTGTGCTCCTCGCCGCGCTCTGCCGGGCGCTCGTGGAGACCGAAGCCCAGGCCACGGATGAGGCCGTGCTCCCCTCGGTGCCGGTGCTGCGCCTGGCCCGCTGGCAGGCGGCGGGCTCCGGTGTGAGTGGCGATCTGCTGGACGCACGCACCCTGAAGCCCGTGGCCGCCTGGGAGGCGATCGGCGCGCTGGTGGACCGGCTGCGCCCGGCCCTGGAGCGATCCGGTGACGTGGAACTGGTCGAGACCGCACTGGCCAGGGTCCGCCGCCACGGCACCGGAGCGGACCGCCAGCGCCGGGTCTTCGAGCACACCGGCTCCATGGCGGACGTGGTCGCCGATGCCACTCGCGTGACGATCGGTGCCGATCACGATCAGTCTTAGGCTGAGGCCATGCCCGACGCACCACGCGACCGCCTGACCAGCCTGCTGCGCCTGCGGAACCGGCGGCGCGGAGCCACCGGCTTAGTGCTCTCCGGCGGTGGCTCGCGCGCCGATTTCGAGATCGGCGCCCTGACCTACCTCTATGACCGTGTGGGTATCGAGCCCACCGTCATCACCGGCACCTCGGCTGGCTCCATCCTGGGAGCCGTGCTCGCCCAGCATTCCGACGCTGCCGGCCAGCGACGGGCGCTGGGCCGGCTGGAGCGGCTCTGGCGTGAGATGGCGGACAGCTCGGAGATGTTCACCCCGAACGAGTGGTTCGTGCGGCTACGCCAGCGCGGCCCCGAATGGTTCGCGGCGCTGCAGCGCCAGCAACGCCAGAACCCGCTGGGCCGGACCTTTGCGCGGGTCGCTGCCTCCGGGCCGTTGCCTCTGCGGCTCCCGCGGGCCGAAACCGACGACAGTAACGGCGCCCTCGGCGTGCTCGAGCTCCTCACCGCGCTGCGGGAGGTGGGCCGTGCCCGCCCCGACCTAGCGGTGATCCTGCGCGGCGCTGAACGGGAGAAGGCCCTCTACGAGCCTGGTCCGATCGTGCAGCGGCTCGCAGAACCCGACTTCTTCTCCCCCGCACGCGTGGCCAGTTCGGGGGTGACACTCCGCATCGCGGCCGTGAGCCTGGAGAGCGGCGAGCTGCACTACGTCACCGAATCCGGCGGGATGGTCGACCGGGAGAACCGCGAGCTGCGCGGCGATCCGGTGGACATGGTCGAAGCCGTCCATGCGTCTTGCGCCATCCCTGCGGTGTTCCGGCCGGTGCCCTTGCGCCAGGAGACCTACGTGGACGGCGGCGTGCGCGAGACGCTGCCGGCCGAGATCGCCATGACCCAGCTGGGTGTGGGGCGATGTTTCGCGGTGGTGGCCTCCCCGCCGGGGGTTCCGCGCCAGGCCAGCTACCGGGACAAGGACATGCTCTCGGTGGTGATGCGCTCCTCGGTGGGGATCATGACCGATGAGAGCCTGCGCGATGAGGTGGAGTGGGCCCGCTCGGCCGGCGCCACGGTCATCGCGCCGGAGATCGAGATCCACGACATGCTCACGGTCAACCCTGGCCTCACGGCGATCTCCCTGGACTATGGCTACGTGCGCGCCGCCGAAGCGGTCGACGCCGCCTCCGCGCGCGAGGTGGCGCTCACCCGTGAGCTGTTCATCCTGCGCCGCGAGATCTGGCGCGCCGAGGAGCAGTTGCTCATCCGGCTGGGCCTGGTCGAACCCAGTGAGAACGACCTGCTCGAGAGCCCGGGCGGCGGCACCACCGACGCACCGGAGGCCTCACCTGCGGAAGCGTCCCGGCCCGCAGAGGCGGACTCGACGGACGCGGTCGCAGGAGGGCCGGCGTCCAGACCGGGCGCTCGGACCGAGGTCGACCCGAGTGCGCAGACGCTCACTGAGATCGCCGCCCGCAAGCGCAAGCTCCGCAGCCTGCTGAGCCAGGTGCCCGCCCGGCGTCTGCCTCCCGGGGCCCAGCGCTGGTGGCGAGGCTACGAGGGACACACCGCGGAGGTCCCCCTGCCCCCGATCTGGCGATGAGGGCGTGACGCACCACTCCCGACCGTGAGTGACACCACGTGACGCCATAAAGAGTTGACGTGACATCACGATGGTGCCATAGTGGCGTCATGGACCTTTCGCGTTACCTTTCCTCCCTCCAGCAGGCACTGGCAGGCTCAGCCGACTCTGCCGGTCCGGAGGTCCAGGAAGCGGCCAACCGGCTCGCGATCACCCTCGAGCCCGCACTGCGGCTGACCCTGATGGAACTGGCCGCCGATGTGGCAGCAGAGGTCACCCTCAAGCTCGACGGTGACTGCGTCGAGTTGCGTCTGCGCGGAGGCAACCCCGAGATCGTCGTCGAGCGCGCCTCGGCGGCCGAGACAGAGATTCCCGCCCCTCCCACGCCGCCTCCGGCGCCCACCCCTGCCGAGGACGGCTCGACCGCTCGGATCTCGCTCCGACTCCCCGAGGGCTTGAAGAATCAGGTGGACGAGGCGGCCGGCCGCGAGGGAGTCTCAGTGAACAACTGGCTGGTGCGGGCCGTCCACACCGCCGTCAACCGCCCCGAGGCCACGAGCTCCGGGCCGGTCACAGACCCCTGCCGCCGCGGTCCGCGGCGCCTCGACGGCTGGGTCCACTAGGCGCCCACCCCCCTTTTTTCACCCTGCAACATCAGGAGAACACCATGCACACCCACCCAGATCTCGAGCACCTGGCCATTCGCGCGGCCACCAATGACCGCATGCCATACCCCATCCTGCTCGGCAAGACCGCACCTGGCGACCCTCGCGGAGCCTCCCGCCGGCGCGGCCTGGCCGGATTCTTCCGCCGTCACGAGGAGAGCTGAATCCATGCGGCACGAGTTCGCTGCTGCCGGGCCGGTTCACCTCGATGGGCAACTCCGTTCCTCGGATCTGACCATTGAGGAGGGAGAGGGGCGGGTCACCGTGGACATCGACCACGGTCCCGAGCCCGAGTCCGTGGAGGTGACCTTCTCCGGCGGTGTGCTGCGTATCGAGGTTCCCCAGCTGCGACGGGCTTTCTTCGGCGGAGGGCGCTCCTACCAGATTACGGTCCGACTGCCGGCAGGATCCTCGCTGAACCTCACCACCGGATCCGGTGACGTCACCAGCCGCGGCGAGTTCGGCCATGTGGACGTGCGGAGCGGTTCCGGGTGCGTGCGGGCCACTGCTGCACAGGAGCTTCGCATCGCCTCCGGTTCAGGTGATGTCACTGTGACATCACTGGGCGGTGGTTCGGTGCGCACCGGATCGGGTGCCATCTCGATCGAACGAGCCACCGGCGTCCTGCAGGTGGGCTCCGGTTCGGGGGACATCGAGATTGGCCGCGCCAGTGTCGTGGAGGCCAAGACCGCCTCTGGTGACCTCTCCGTCTGGGACATCGCCGGCCGGGCCACGCTGCGCACCGCCTCCGGCGATCTGCACGTGCGGCATGCCCTCAATGGCTCCGTGGACGCGGTCAGCGCCTCCGGTGATATCACCGTCGGCATTGCGGCCGGCACCGCAGCACGCTTGGACTGCTCCACCGTGTCCGGTTCCACCCGCTCCACCCTCGCCTCTGCTACCGGCCCGGGGGAGAACGCGGAGACCCTGGAAGTGCGCTCGCGCACCGTCAGCGGCGACATCCTCATCGAGCGCGCACGCTGACCAGCCCGGATCGGTGGCAACGTCACCCGCTGACCGCCGCAGCCCGACCTAGCCGGGTGTGCCGCCGGGGAGCTGGTTCCGGCCGAAGTCATTCAGGAACCGCGGGCCGCGCGTGGCGAGTTCCCGCTCGATCTCTGCCGACCACTGCGCGAAGGGTCGCGCGGACAGGGCATCGTTGGTGAAACGCGGATCGTCCGTGACCTCGGTGACGCAGAACTCGGGGATGACCAGATCGGTCACCGGGCCGCCGCGTTCGCACTCGGCGATGATCAGCGGCGCGTTCTGACCGAGAAAGGCGTCGATCGCCCAGCCGTCCGTACCGAGCCACAGCGAGTGGCGATACTTCACGATGGGCCGCCCGCCCCGGCGGATCATCTCCACCCCCACGCCGGCGTCAAGTTCGCGTTCCGCCTCGTAACGGGTCCCCGCGACCTCGGGGCCTTTGGCGGTGAGCCCGCAGAAGCTGATCTGCGGGGTGATGCGCTCCAGGACCGCGGCCAGATCCAGGCCCGGGCCCAGATCCACCGCCGCTCCGCCGTCGAGCGCGGTGGCCGGAGCCTGCACCCGGACCCGCAGCGCATAGCCCTCGGAAGCCAGGAAGTAGCTCTGCACGATCAGGACCGGATCGTGCTCAGCGCGGACCTCGGCAGGGAGGTCGCGGACGAGGAACTTGCGCTCGAACTCGAAGTCCCCGTAGCCGATGTCGCTCATCGCTCTACCTCCTCACCCTGTGATGTGACGGTACCGCGCCGGCGCCCGCCACGGGGACAGGCGCTCCAGCCGTGAGGGACACTCACTCCTCGGTGCGTACCTCCAGAAGCAACCGCTGCTCGGGGTTGAGCTGGGGCAGCTGGATCCCGGTGGTGGCGAGCACCCGGCCGGGCAGCGTCGTGCCCTCGAGCCACCATGCCGTTCGTGCCTCCGTGGGGGCAGCGTCAGCGCCGCCGGGCAGCAGTGGTCTCACGCGGTAGCGTCGCTCGGGATCGAGCCCGGGCAGTCGCACCATGCCAGGCGTGGTGAAGGGGGAGGTGCGCAGTGCCGTCAGGGCGTAGAGGGCGCGCTCCTGATCGGCCCCGACGACGCCCTGCAGGGTCAGGGACTCGTCCGGGTGGTCGGCGTGGACCACCGAGCCGGAGTGCAGCAACTCGCGGTTCTGCCGGTAGAGGGCGATCCAGTCACCGAGCCGGCTGAGCTCCTCCTCGGTCGCGCTGGTGAGGTCCCATTCGATGCCCATGTGGGAGAAGAAGGCGGTCGAGGCGCGGAAGTCGATGCTGTGGTGGCGCCCGGTGGTGTGGTTGACGGTGGAGGCCACGTGAGAACCCACCAGTTCCGGGGGCAGCAGCAGGGAGGTTCCCGCCTCGATCTGCTGGCGTTCGAGCGGGTCGATACAGTCCGAGGCCCACACGCGCACGCACCGTTCCATCACGCCGAGGTCGATCCTGCCGCCGCCGGAAGAACAGGACTCGATCTCCAGCCCGGGCTTCGCTGCGAGGAGTTCGTCCATCAGGTGATAGACCGCTCGGGTCTGCTCGTGCACCACCGCGCGGCCGCTGGCCTGGTTGCCGGGCTCGGTGAGATCGCGGTTGTAATCCCACTTGATGTAGCTGATCGGGTATTCCTCCACGATGGCCAGCATCTGATCACGCACGTGGGCGTAGGCCTCCGGGATGGTCAGGTCGAGCACTTGCTGCTGGCGGGCCTCCAGCGGCCAGCGCTCGGGCCGCGCGGCCAGGATCCACTCCGGGTGGGCACGGGCGAGCTCGGAATCAGGGTTGACCATCTCGGGTTCGAACCACAGGCCGAACTCCATGCCGAGGCCACGCACGTGGTCGACGAGCGGCCAGAGCCCGTGGGGCCAGACCTCGGGCGAGACCACCCAGTCGCCCAGACCGGAGCTGTCATCACGCCGCGATCCGAACCAGCCGTCATCGAGGACGTAGCGCTCCACGCCCAGCGACGCCGCGACATCCGCGAGCTGCTTGAGTTTCTCGAGGTCGTGATCGAAGTAGACGGCCTCCCACACGTTGATCTGCACCGGGCGCGGCGAGGTCGGATGTTCCGGGCGCTGTCGCAGGTACTGGTGGAATCGCCCGGCCATCTCATCGAGCCCGTCGCCGTGACTGAAGTAGAGCCACGGGCCGGTGTAGGTCTCATCCCGCCCCAGCTGAACCTCGCCCGCGTGGAGCAGCTCGCCGCCGGCGAGCAGGGCGACGGCGTGATGATGCCGCTCGGCGTAGAGCCTGGTGTTGCCGGACCATCCCACGTGCAGGGCGCGGATCTCGCCGCTGCGCCAGCCGAAGCCGGTCGGCCCGGCCGCCATGAGGGAGGAGACATCGAGCGCGCGGGCGCGCCGGTTCTCACGCAGATGGGTGCCGAGGGTGAAGGCGTGGCGCTGCGGCGAGCGTTCGCGCGCCCAACGGCCGGTGAAGTCGAGGATCTCCTGCGCCTCGGTGGGCACCGGGAGGTTCAGATCGAGGCTGTGTAGCGAGAAAGCCCGGTCCTCCCGGTTGGTCACCGCAGCCCGCATACGCGCCAGACCGGAGGAGCTCAGCTCGATCTCCAGGGTCAGATCCAGTCCGCTCGGAGCATCGGTGGCTGTGATGACGGCCCGCTCCGCCATGGAGAACCCATCGCCTGCCGCGTGCTCGATCGCGGTGACACGGAAGGCGGTGGAGAAATCGGCGCCCTCACGATGGCCGGTCAGGCCCGGTGTCCCCGGCCACCCGGCCGACTGCTCGGCCAGCACGCTCAGGTGGACCGCGGCGTCCACCTGGGCCGCCCCTGCAGGCGGGCGCGCCGCCAGCCGGAGATGCTCGATGTCGTGCTCCGTGATCGCACCGAGGGAGTGGCCCCAGTGCAGCACGCGAGGCAGGTGTCCCTCCGCGCAGTCCAGGAGCAGCGACACGCCGGCGGCCTGCAGATGCACGTGGTCGGGGAGCGCGTGGGAGGGGGTGGTCACAGGTCAACTCCTTCGTCGGTGAACACATCGTGGCAGCGCGGGAAAGCCCAGTTCACACGCTACGCGCGGAGCTCGCGGCCCGGGATGCAGCTGACACTGCCACGCCCTACGGTCAGAAGACGGGCTCGCCCGGATGGGAGGACCAGATGAACGACAAGGAGCGCGACGCCGACCGCGAGCGCTACCGCCGCGGCCTGCCCGATCACCATGATCCGACGGCCGGCATCGGCGGTGCACCACCGGCACGTAGCGCGCTGACCCTTCGGCTGATCCTGGCGAATCTCGGCTTCGTGCTCGCCGTGATCTTCGGGGTCTTCGCCTGGACCCGTGACTTCCCGCTCGTCGTGGTCATCGTCAGCGGAGTCATCGCTCTGATCGCCGCGATCAACAGCGCGGTCGTGACGCGCCGCAAGCTGCGCGGCGAGCCCGGCTGACCGGCTAGAGCCCGGCCTTCTCGCGCACCTGGCGCTGGATGCGGCCGAGCATTCCCGCCATGCCCCGCAGGCGAAGCGGGCTGATCGCTTGGGTGAGGCCGAGCCGCTCCGAGACGTCGCCCGGCAGGCCCACGATCTCGCCGGCCGTGAGGCCGTTGAGCCCTTCGTGCAGGATGCCTGCGAAACCCCGCGTGGTCGGGGCCTCGGCCGGGGCGGAGAAGAACAGCTCCGTGACGGCCTCCGGTCCCGTGCCCTCGACCTCGGCGACGAGGAAGATCGGCGATTGGCACTCCGGTACCGGCTCCAGCAGCTCGGGGTGCTCGGCGTAGCGCTCGGGCAGAGCTGGGAGCGATCGCGAGAAGTCCAGCAGGAGCTGGATCCGCTCGGGTTCCGGCATGGCCTGGAAGTCGTCCACCACTGCCGCGAGGGGAGCCGGGAGGGTGCCGGGGGAGGTCATGGAACCAGCCTAGGCGAGGCCACCGCGGACACGCACCCGCCCGCTCGATCCCGTACCCGGCCTCGCGGTGTCCCTGGTCATTCCCGG
This sequence comes from Bogoriella caseilytica, assembly GCF_003752405.1. Taxonomy (NCBI): domain Bacteria; kingdom Bacillati; phylum Actinomycetota; class Actinomycetes; order Allobogoriellales; family Allobogoriellaceae; genus Allobogoriella; species Allobogoriella caseilytica. The sequence goes on from NZ_RKHK01000001.1 coordinate 1,260,124, forward strand.
CCCACCAGTCCGGCACGAAACGCGATGATGACGGCGTGGACACGGTCTCTGGCGCCGAGCTTCAGGAGGATGCGCCCGACATGGCCCTTCACCGTCGATTCGGCCAGGAACATCGCCGCTTGGATCTCTCTGTTGGTGTGGCCGCGGCCGATGGCAGTGAGGATTTCCCGCTCCCGTTCGGTGAGTTGATCGACAAGCACCCGTGCGGCCGCCTGCTGATCCGAGTTCCCGTCGGCGGGCTCCCGTGATCCGATCCCGGGGTCGGTGAGCCGGTGCAGGAGGCGCCGGGTGGCGCTCGGGGCGAGCACCGCATCCCCTGAGGCCACCGCTCGGATCCCGGCCAGCAACTCCGCCGGTTCGGCATCCTTGGTCAGGAACCCGCTCGCGCCGGCCTGCACGCCGTCCAGGACGTACTCATCGACGTCGAACGTCGTCAGCAGCAGCACGCGCGGACCGGCGGCGCTGCCCTCTCTCCCCCCGGTGATGTGCGCGGTCGCGGCGATGCCATCCATGCCCGGCATCCGGATGTCCATCAACACCACGTCGGGATTCAGCTCCGAGACCAACCGGACCGCCTCGACGCCGTCAGCGGCCTCGCCCGCGACGTCGATGTCCGGTTGGCTCGAGAGGAACATGAGCATGCCCATGCGCTGCAGGGCTTGGTCATCGACGAGGAGGACGCGGATCACGACTGCTCCCCGTCCAGGCCCGTCAAGGCGCCGGACTCTGGAGCGTCGGGCACGCCGGCGGGGATCGTGGCCCTGACCCGCCAGCCGTTGCCGTGCGGACCGGCTTCGAGTGACCCTCCGTACGCTTCGGACCGCTCCCGCATACCCACGATCCCCTGGCACTCGGCGAGCCTGGATGATCCCGGATCGCTGAGGGCTCCCGGCGCTGCGCCAGGGATACGGGCGCCGTCGTCCTCCACGGTGACGGCGAGGACATCCCGTTCCAGGGTGAGGGTGACCCGCGAGCCGGCCTGCGGTCCGGCATGGCGGAGTGTGTTGGTCAGCGACTCCTGCACGATCCGGTAGGCAGCGAGTTGCCGTCCGGCCGAGAGGCCCGCCAGCGGTCCCAGGCGTTCGAAGTTGACCTGCAGACCGGCAGTGCGGAAGGAGTCGATGAGCCCCTCCACCTCGGCGACCCCGGGCGGCGGGGTCAGAGCCACTCCCCCCACGCTGCGGTCCTGGCGCAGCACGCTCAGCACTCTCCGCACCTCCCGAGCCGAGGACCGGCTCGTCGCTCCGATGGCGTGGAAGGCCTCTTCTGCCCGGGCCGGCTGAGTACGCACGGAGACCGCCCCGCCGGTCGCCAGAGAGGTCATCACCGAGAGGTTGTGGCCGATGATGTCGTGCATCTCCTGCGCAATGCGCGAACGTTCGGCGACGACCGCGGCCCGGGCGGCCTCCGCCTGTTGTGCGTGGACCTGCTCGCGACGGCCGTGGATCTGCAGGCCGAGCAGGTAGGAGGCAGCCGCCATGGCCAGGACGGCCACGGCAGTGGGCAGCCGATGGGGCATATCGGCGGACTCGGTGACAGGGACGGCCAGCGCGATTCCCGTGGCTCCCGCCGTGACGATCCCGGCCCATAGCGGGGAGCGCGAGGCCTCCCGCAGTCCGAGATTGAACAGCATGATCCATAGGGCCAGAAAACCCCACGGCAACGCTGCCTCCACGAGCAAAGCGGTCGCTGTCGTCAGCAGCAACACGAAGAAGCCCACCATTAAGGCACCGAACGGAAACCGCCGCCGGAAAATCGCGGCACCATGCAATAGAACTAAGGCGATGAGAGCGACAGCGTCCGGCTGACTGGTGGCGTAGAGGCAGACAGTCAGGGTCAGAACCGGCAGGCCGATATCCCACCACAGCGGCCGGCGCTGGTCGAGATCCCGCGCCCGTTGCAGCAGTTCGGCCATCTCTCTATCGTCCCACGTCGCGGGTCTTCAGCAGCCACCAACCGGCACCACCCAGCACCGTTAGCCACCCGAGAAGAACGACCGCAGCGGTTCCTGGCCCGTAGGAATCCTCGGCGATTCCCGCGGCGCTGAACACCTGGATGGCAGCCAAGGGCATGAAATCAAAAACGCCGTGCAGAGACTCGGGAAGGAACGTGGGAAGGATCTGCGGGCCCATCTGGAAGAGACCGAAGTATAGGGCGATGGCACCGGCCGCATTGCGCACGAGGATCCCCAGTGCAATGCCGAAGACCACCCCGTAGGGCAGGATGAGGGTTCCCGCCAGCATTCCCCAGAAGATGTCTGGGTGAAAAGGGCTGAGCCCTTGCGCGGCGGGAATGGTCCCGGTGATCTGCACGAGGGCGTACAGCACGGCGGTGCAGAAGCCGGCCAGCACTGTCGCGACAGCACAGGCCGAGGCGGCCTTGGCGATTAGAACCCCCGTGCGTCGTGGTGCGGCCACCATGGTGGAGCGGATGGAACCACTGCTGTACTCACTGGTGACGCTCAGTACCCCGAAGATCACCAGGACCAGCATTCCCACCGGGTAGATGGCGGTCCAGCCGAAGGGAATGTGCCCGCCCTGGCCCCCGAGCACCTCACCGTCGATGATCATGTACGAGCAGAGTCCCAGCACCACGACGAAGGCCGCTGCGAAGGTGATCCAGAGAGAACGCACGGAGCGCACCTTGGTGAGTTCAGCCTTCAGCAGACCCATGGCCGTGACGCGGCTGCCGTGGAGATCGCCGGCAACGGCATCGGGGATGGCAGCTGGGGCCCGGTGCCCCCTCGTGGCAGCGGCGCTCATCGGTTGGTCCCCTCGGTGTTGTACTCGACAGAGTTCTGGGTGATCGTCATGAACGCTTCCTCCAGCGTCAGGCCATGGGCGCTGAGCTCATGGAGGATCGCCCCTTCTGCAGAGGCGATCTCGCCGATCTCGGCGGCGGTGCGGCCGCTGACCTCCAGGCGATGCTGTTCGGTGGAGGCGACAGTGACCCCCGGGCCCTGCAGCGCGGTGGCGAGGCGCCCGGCATCGGGGGTGGTGACCCGGACCGTGCTCGGTCCGGCCGAGGCGAGGACGTCCTCGACCGTTCCCGAGGCGAGCATCTTTCCTTGACCGATGACCACCAGGTCCTCCGCGATCAGGGCCAGTTCGCTCATCAGGTGCGAGGACAGGAAGACGGTACGGCCCTCGAGCGCGAGGCGAGTGAGCAGGCGCCGCATCCAGAGGACGCCGTCGGGGTCCAGGCCGTTGACCGGCTCGTCGAGCACCAGCACCTCGGGATCGCCGAGCAGGGCTGCGGCGACGCCGAGGCGCTGGCCCATACCCAGTGAGAACCCGCCGGCTCGGCGCCCGGCCACGCTGCCGAGCCCCACCATGTCCAGCAGATGGTGCACACGCGCCCGGGGGATGTTGTTGCTCTGAGCCAGAGCCAGCAGGTGGTGGTAGGCGGTGCGGCCAGGGTGGACGGCCCGGGCGTCCAGCATGACACCGACGTGCCGCAAGGGATCCGGCAGGTCGGAGTATCGCTGACCCCCCACGCTGATGTGCCCATCGGTGGGTCTGTCGAGCCCCACCAGCATGCGCATGGTCGTCGACTTCCCGGCGCCGTTCGGTCCGAGGAAACCCGTGACGACGCCGGGGCGGACGAGGAACGACAGGTCCTCCACGGCGGTCTTCTCGCCGTAGCGTTTGGTGAGGTGCTCCGAGATGATCACCGAACTGACGCTACGGGCGGCGCATCTGGGGCACATCGGCCCCGGGTACGGACCCGTGGGGGCCTTGCGGTACCGCGGTCTGGCATCCACGGTACGGAGCCGCCGATGCCCGTCCCTGCGCCGGTGGCCACGTGCGGCGGCGCCTGCCTGTGATCGAGACGGCGCGGCCGGGCATTCGACCGCGCCGCTCGTGCCTTACTTCCCCGGGACCTCTCCGGGCTCGGAGCCGACGGCGATCGGCACCCGGACGGCGTTGCCCCATTCTGTCCAGGAGCCGTCGTAGTTCTTCACGTCCTCGAAGCCGAGGAGGTGCTTGAGCACGAACCAGGTGTGGCTGGAGCGTTCGCCGATCCGGCAGTAGGCGATGACCGGCTCGGAGTCCTGGAGCGACTGGTCCTGCAGGTAGATCTGCTCGAGTTCCGCGCGGCTGCGGAACGTGCCGTCCTCATTCGCGGCCTTGGCCCACGGCACCGACTTGGCGCCGGGGATATGACCACCCCGGAGCGAGGCCTCCTGGGGGAAGTCGGGCAGGTGGGTGGTCTCCCCGGTGTACTCCGCGGGCGAGCGCACGTCCACGAGTTGCCCGCCGAGGAAGGCGAGCACGTCATCGCGATAGGCGCGGATCGGAGCGTCGTCGCGCTCGATGACGGGGTAGTCGGTGGGCTCCGGGCTGGGCACCTCGGTGGTCACCTCGCGGCCTTCGGCCTGCCACACGGCACGGCCGCCATCGAGCAAGCGGACATCCGGGTGGCCGAAGAGGCTGAAGACCCAGAGCGCGTAGGCCGCCCACCAGTTGTTGCGGTCGCCGTAGAAGACCACGGTGTCCTCGCGTGAGATGCCCTTGTCCGAGAGCAGTTTCGCGAAGCCTTCGCCGTCGAGGTAGTCGCGGGTGACCGGGTCATTGAGCTCGGTGTGCCAGTCGATCTTGACCGCACCGGGAATGTGCCCGGTGTCGTAGAGGAGCACGTCCTCGTTGGACTCGACGACCACCAGCCCGGGGGCCCCGAGGTGCTCGGCGAGCCACTCGGTGGAGACGAGGCGCTCGGGATGGGCATAGGTCGCGAACTTGGGATGGTTGTCCTGCGGCAGTGCCATGATTCCTCCTGGACGTGCAGCTGGTGGGTGAGGGACCACGTGGGTCCGCCGGTGCTTCCCAGTCTGACGGGCCGGGCCACGGCCCACATCCGCGCGGCGGCTGTGTCCACGATCCGGACTACCGCAGGGAGCCGTCGCTAGGCAGCCACGGCGAAGCTCGCGGCGAGCCACGCGCAGGCGAGGATCAGTGTTCCCTTCTGGACCAGGCCAGTCCAGGCAGCATCCTTCTCCCACGCGCGGTTGAAGGCGGCGACGCCGGCGATGAGTCCCGCCGCCACCACCGCGGCGACAATGCGGGTCGCTCCGTGCTCACCGGTGAGGGCGAGCACCGCAGGCATGGCCGGCATGACGAAGAAGACCACCGCCCCGGCCGCGTCATGGCGGCGATGCGTGGCGGAGAAGTCCTCCGGATCATCCTGGGCCGTGCCGGGCGGATAGCCGCGCATCGGATCCATCGGGAAGCACCCCGACACCACCAGACCGAGACCGAAGACCCCGGTGGTTGCTGCAAGAGGGAGAGGCCCTGCAAGCGCGAGCCCGACAGATCCGAGGGCGATCGCCAAACCGCAGAGGATGAAGTTGGCGGTCTGCAGCCACCCGCGGGCACCGGTCGCCAGCGCGCTCACTGTGTGCCGCGCTGAGGAGTAACCGCTTCGCAGCCACCCGTCCACGAGAAACACCACCGGGAAGGCCAGTGCGCCCCCCGCTCCGATCCACAGCAACATCGTTCTCTCCCGCTCGGCCGACCGGCCCCGTCCGAGAACCGGTCTCCGACATCCCACCAACGTCTTCCGGTGAGCTGAAGTGCCGATAGTCATGGCCGGCGGCTGGCCTGCAGCGGGCCAGAGCGCGACGATCTCTACCTCGGGAGCGAGGTCGAGCTGGTGGGCGGCTACCTTCCCGCGGTCGCAGCCCTGGTGCCCCCCGCGGGGAAGAAACGCCTGAGTCCGAGCGCCACGTAGACCAGGCCGATGAGCACAGGGACCTCGATGAGCGGGCCGACCACGCCGGCGAGTGCCTGCCCGGAGGCTGCGCCGAAGGTGCCGATGGCCACCGCGATGGCGAGCTCGAAGTTATTACCCGCGGCGGTGAAGGCGAGCGTGGTGGTCCGGGCGTATCCGAGCCCGATCACCCGCCCCACCGCCATGCCGAGCACGAAGGTGACCACGAAGTAGATCAGCAGGGGCAGCGCGATCCGCACCACGTCGACGGGCCGGGCGATGATCTGCTCGCCCTGGAGTGCGAAGAGCAGCACGATGGTGAACAGCAGGCCGTAGAGCGCCCAGGGCCCCAGCTTGGGCAGAAAGCGGCCCTCGTACCAGTCACGCCCCTTGGCGCGCTCGCCCAGGACGCGGGTGAGGAAGCCGGCGACCAGAGGTATGCCGAGGAAGACCAACACCGAGATGGAGATTGCCCAGAAGGAGAACTGCGCGCTCGTGGTCTCCAGCCCCAGCCAGGTGGGCAGCAGCTGCAGGTAGAACCAGCCGAGGGCCGAGAAGGCGAGAACCTGGAACACGGAGTTCAGGGCCACCAGCACGGCGGCTGCCTCGCGGTCACCGCAGGCGAGGTCGTTCCAGATCAGCACCATGGCGATGCACCGGGCGAGCCCGACGATGATCAGGCCCGTGCGGTATTCGGGCAGATCGGGTAGGAACAGCCAGGCAAGCGCGAACATCAGCGCTGGGCCCACCAGCCAGTTCAGCGCGAGCGAGGCGATGATCAGCCGCTTGTCGCGGGCCACGCGGCCGGTCTCGTTGTAGCGGACCTTGGCCAGGACCGGGTACATCATGAGCAGCAGGCCGGCGGCGATCGGCACCGAGACATTCCCGATCTCGACGGCGTGCAGCCAGGCGCCGACGGCTGGGACGAAGGCGCCGAGCGCCAGGCCGCCGGCCATGGCGGCCACGATCCAGACCGGTAGGTACTTGTCGAGCGTGGAGAGCCTGGCCACCACCGCTGCGTCGTCGGGCACTGCGGGGCGCTGCTGGCTCGGCGCGCTCACTGCTGCTCGCCGAGCTGTGTGGCAAGCAGTTCCTCGTACAGGGCCGCGACTCGGGCAGCGAGGTCCTCGCGGATCAGTCGCATCCGCTCCATGCCGGTGATGCCGCGCTCGGAGGGTTCGTCGGTGACCCATCGCTCGACCGGGGCGGAACCGACCTCCTCGAGCTGGACCTCGTTGCCGATGAGCACCACGCGGTCGACGGCGTCGAGCAGCTCTGTGGCAATCGGCTTGGGGTGTTCTCCGGTGAGGTCGGCGCCCAGCTCATCCAGAGCCGCCACCGACTCGGCATTGAGCGAGGATCCGGGCCTGGTGCCAGCGGAGTGCACGCGGATGGCGGTGCCGGCGACGTGCCGCATGAGACCCGCGGCCATCTGAGACTTCCCGCCGTTCTTCACACAGACGAAGAGAACACTGGGCTGGGTGGTCATGCTGGCTCCTGGCAGAGAAGACTTGACGCGGCGATGTTACCTCAATGATTATTGAGGTATGGCCGTGATGGGGGAATCCCCCGAGATCGAGCGTCGCGCAGCGCTGCATGGCGCGCTCGCCGATCCGGCGCGGTTACGCATCGTCGATGCGCTGGCGCTGGGCGATGCCTCCCCCTCCGAACTAGCCGGCTCTCTGGAGATCTCCTCCAACCTGATGGCGCACCATCTCGGAGTCCTCGAGCGGGCTGGCCTGACCACCCGCCACCGCTCCGAGGGTGATGGGCGGCGCTCCTACGTCCGGCTGGCCGAAGTGTCGTTCAGCGGACTGTGCATCCCCAGACATCAGGCGGCGCCGCGCGTGCTCTTCGTGTGCACCGGAAACTCCGCCCGCTCCCAACTTGCCGCGGCGCTCTGGCAGCAGTGCTCGAGCATCCCTGCTACCTCCGGCGGCACCCGTCCGGCCGCACAGATCTCGCCGGACGCCGTCGCCGCTGCCCAGCGCCACGGCCTCGATCTCTGCGCCTCCACACCACGGCACGTCTCGGAGGTGCATCACCCGGGCGACCTGGTCATCACCGTCTGTGACCGCGCCCGGGAGTGCCTCGAGATCCCCATCGACCTGCACTGGTCCATCGCTTCCCTCGGCAGCGCCCGCAGCCACGAGGCCGTGGACGCCGTCTTCGAGGAGATCGCCCAGCGCGTCCACACCCTCGCCCCGCACCTCAACCCCCCGACGTCGTCATGCCCGCCAAGCCCAGTGTGATGTTCGTCTGCATGCACAATGCCGGCCGCTCCCAGATGGCCGCCGGCTACCTCTCGGCTCTCTCCCAGAGCGCCGTCGGGGTGCGTTCTGCCGGCTCAGCGCCCGCCGATCAGCCCAATCCCATGGCGGTCGAGGCCATGGCCGAGGAGGGCATCGATATCCGGGACAACCGGCCCACGATCCTGACCACCGAGGATGTCCGGGCTTCCGACGTCGTATCACCATGGGCTGCGGCGATGCCTGCCCGATCTTCCCGGGCAAGCGTTACGAGGATTGGGCCCTGGAAGACCCGGCAGGCCAGGATCTCGAGTCCGTGCGCCGGATCCGCGACGAGATCCGCGAACGTGTCGAGGTGCTGCTGTACGAGCTGCTCGCCGCAGAGGTGCCGTCATGAACGCGACGAGCGCGACCGCTCCCGAGGGTCGGCAGCCCTGAGTTGATCGAGTTCGAGCCGGTAACCCACACCGCGCAGGTTCTGAATCACCCCGCTCACTCCGGCGTCCGCCAGGCGGCGCCGCAGGCGCGTGATCGCCGGGGGAAGCGAAGACGGCGCGACCGGCGAGTTTCGCCACACGGCGTCGCGCAGTTCCTCGGGGGTGAGCAGCTCTCCCCCGCGCTGGGCCAGGGCGTGAAGGAGGATCAGATCGCGCGGCCCGAGATCGAGCCGCCGGCCATGCAGGCGCGCCTCGAAACGGCTCGCATCCACCATGAGCGGCCCGATCTCGATCCGCTCGGGAGCGCGTTCCGCGGGCTTGAGGGCGGCGAGCTGCTCCAGCAGCTCCTCGATCCGGTACGGCAGCTCCAGAACCGGGCGCGCTCCGGCCACGATGACTTCGGTGGCGTCCTCGACATCGCCGGTTCCCAGAGCGAGGAGCACGGGCCGGCGCAGCTGATCCCGGAAAGCGAGCACGGTGCGCACCGCGTCGGCAGCGGGCACCGCGCAGGAGAGGATCAGGACATCCGGATGCTCCTCACCGGCGGCGGCGAGGGCGTGGAAGGGTTCGTGGTGGACGCTGACGTCCGGGCCGGCCTCGCGGATCGCCTGGGCCACGGGGGCGTCGTCGCTCAGGTGCGGGTCGAGGAACATCACGGACTGCGCCCGCCCGTGACGGTGCCAGGCCCGCACGAGGTCCAGATGACGCGCAGCGGCCGCCCGGTCGGGCGCCCGGGGTGGCTGCGAGCCGGACGGGAGGGCGGTCATGGCGGCGGTCTCCGATCAGACCCGGTGTGCCTTCGACGCACGGGAACCGATGTAGCGGGCGATCACGGTCAGGACCAGCACGATCACCAGGAGCGAGAGCGCCCCGCCCCACGCGCGTTCGATGCCGGGAGCGAAGGGCTGACGCGCACCGTTGTAGATCTGCAGTGGCACCGCGCCGATCGCGGTGTTGAAGAAGTCGGTCACGATGTTGACGTTGCCGAAGGCCGTGAGGATCAACGGGGCGGTCTCGCCGGTTCCACGCGCCACGGCAAGCATGATCGAGGTGGTCAGGCCCGGTGCCGCCGCGGGCAGCACCACCCGTGTGGTGGTCTGCCACTTGCGCGCCCCGAGGGCAAAGGCTCCCCGGCGCATGTCCGTCGAGACCGTCTTGAGCACCTCTTCGGAGGAGCGCACCACGATCGGAAGCATCACGATGGCGATGGCCACCGCGCCGGTGAATCCGCCGAAGCTGATCACCTGCCCGGTGCCGAGCACGAGGATCGCGTACACCGCCAGGCCGATGAACACCGACGGGATTCCAGTCATGACGTCGGTGACGAAACGGATGAGCGTGGAGAACGCGCCCTTGCCGTAGTCCACCAGATAGATCGCCGCCGCCAGCCCCAGGGGGACCGCGATGCCGATCGCCATCAACATCATGATTCCCGTGCCGACGAAGCCGGCCGCATAGCCGCCGCCCTCACGCGCCGGTGGGCTCTCGCGCTGGGTGAGGAACTCCCAGGAGATCACCCCGGCGCCCTCGCGGACGACCTCGACCAGGATCAGGACGAGGGGAACGGCGGCCAGGGCCATCAGGAAGGTCAGGACGGCGCGGGTGACGGCATTCTTGCGCTTGCGCCGACGCGCATTACCGTCCTGGACGGTCAAGCTGGTATGGCCGGTGGGTGACGAGGACGACGAGGTGGTGCTTTCAGTCACGTAGGTCACAGTGCATCCCCAGCTGAAGCGGATCGGGCGAAGCGCCACACGATGAGTCGTGCCACCACGTTGACGACCATGGTCAACAGGAAGAGCACGACGCCGACGCCCATCAACGCGGTCAAGGTCTCGGGTGAGGCGTCCTGGAAGGTGGCGGCGATGTGGGCGGCGAGGGAATCGCCGGCGAAGAAGAGCCGGTAGCCGGCTCGCTGCGATCCGCCGATGAGCATGAGCACGGCGATCGTCTCGCCGAGCGCGCGCCCCAGGCCGAGCATCGTGGCGCCGACGATGCCGCCGAAGGATCGTGGCAGGACCACCCGGGAGAGCACTTCGCTCTTGGTGGCGCCCAGCCCGTAGGCGGCGCTCACCTCATCCGGCGGGGTGGCCGCCATCACCTCGCGAGTGATGGCGGTGATGATCGGCAGGATCATGATGGCCAGCACCACACCGGCATGGAAGTAGTTCGTGTTCGGGACCGATCCACCGAAGAGCGGGATGAAGCCGAGGGTGCTGTTCAACCAGTTACTGAAGGGGTGCAACACGTTGGGCACGAACCAGAGCAGGCCCCACAGCCCGAAGATGATGGAGGGCACGGCGGCGAGGATCTCCACCGAGTACGACAGCAGAGTGCGCGCGCGCTTCGGGGCATAGAAGGTGATGAAGAGAGACACGCAGATCGCCAGCGGGAGGGCGATCACCACCGCAATGCTCGCGGTGACCAGAGTGCCCCAGATGAAGGGCCACGCACCGTAGGTTCCGGTGAACTCGTTGCGGGCGAATCCGGCCTGCCATTCCGTGCCGAAGATGAAGTCGAAGAAGCCCTGGTACACGAAGACCGGGTAGGCGTCGTAAACCGTCCGGATCACCATGGCGCTGAGAATCGCCAGCACACTGGCACCGGCCAGGATCAGGAATCCGGTGAAGAGGCGATCGGCGTACTGACCGAAACCGCGGGTGCGCAAGGCGCTCTTCGGCGGTTGCTCTCGCGTGGTGGTGCTCATCCTTGTCCCATCGCTTGGGTGCTGGGCGACGACGCCCCCTGAGGGGCTGGAGGGCCGGGGCGGGCCGTGGCCCGCCCCGGCTGTCTGACTCAGTCCTCGGAGTTGATCCGCTCGATGGCCTCGGCGACGCGGGGCCGCAGGCCCTCACCGAGCGGGGCGTAGCCCAGCTCCATGGCGAGGTCGATGGCGACCTCATCCTGGGTGGCCCAGGTCCAGTAGTCCTTCAGCATCTCGGCGGTGTTCTCGTCGTAGCCGCACTCGTAGGCGAAGATCCAGTTGGCGCCCACGATTGGGAAGCCCTCGCCACCCACACCGAGAATGTCGAACTGGAAGTTGTCCGGGATTTCGAGGACCTCGAGCGCCTCGGTGGTGGCCTCCAGGGTGGCCTGCACGGCGTTACCGTCCTCGTTCACCACTGCGGCGGTGGGCAGGTCGTTCACGATCGCATAGGCCTGGTTGACGTAGCCGATGCCACCAGGGTTCTGTTCGGTGCCGGCCGTCACGCCCTCGTTGCCCTGACCGCCGATCGTCTCGGCCGGCCACTGCACCTCGGTGCCCGAGCCGAGCTCCCAGTTGGGGGCTGCATCCTCGAGGTACGTGGTGAAGACCGAGGTGGTGCCGGAGCCGTCCGAGCGGTGCACCGGGATGATCTCCATGTCCGGGAGATCCATGTCGGGGTTGAGCTCGGCGATTGCCGGGTCGTTGTAGTTCGTGATCTCGCGCTGGTAGATACCCGCAATGGTCTCGGCGTCGAGCACTAGGCCCTCGAACTGGTCGTCACCGAAGGCGATGGTCACCGCACCGAAGAGCACCGGGAACTGGATGGCGTCGCAGCTGCGACCGTCAGCGGCCTCCGCGAGGTCCTCTTCGCGCAGGTAACGCTCGGAGGAGCCGAAGTCCACGGTCTGGAGCAGGAACTGTTCGATGCCACCGCCGGAGCCGATGGACTGGTAGTTGATCTGCACGCCGGGCTGCACGTTGCCGGAGTACTCGAAGGCCCAGTCCTGGAAGACCGGGTTGGGGAACGTGGCGCCGGCGCCTTCGAGGTTGCCGGAGAGCTCGCCACCCTCGTTGTCGTCGCCGTCGGCGTTGTCGTCACTGTCTGTGTCGTCGTCGGGGTTGTCGTCCGTAGCTTCGGTGCCGTCCACGTCGTCGCCGGGCGCGGTGTCGGACGGGCCATCGTTCCCCGCGCAAGAGGCGAGGGTGATGGCGAGGACCGACGCCGCGGCGATCGACGCGATACGGGGCTTGATGATGCTCGTGCTCATGGGTGTTCTTCCGTCTCTAGGATTGACAGCAGGCTGGAGCTGGCTGGTGGGGGACGTCACTCAGCCGAAACGGCCGGTGATGTAGTCCTCGGTCCGCTTGTCGGACGCATTCGAGAAGATCGTGCTGGTGAGGTCGTACTCAACGAGGGCGCCGGTGCGCTCGCCCGCCTGGTCATCGATGTCGACCGTGAGGAAGGCGGTCCGGTCGGAGACGCGGGCCGCCTGCTGCATGTTGTGCGTGACGATGACGATCGTGTATTCGTTGCGCATCTCGCGCATGAGGTCTTCGATCTTCAGCGTGGCGATGGGGTCGAGTGCCGAGCAGGGCTCGTCCATGAGGATCACCTCAGGGCTGACGGCGATGGCACGTGCAATGCACAGGCGCTGCTGCTGGCCACCGGAGAGCGAGAATCCGGAGTCCTTCAGCTTGTCCTTGACCTCGTCCCATAGGAAGGCCTTGCGCAGGGACTCCTCCACGAGGTCGTCCATGCTGCCGCGGTGACCGTTCAGCCGCGGGCCGAACGCGACGTTGTCGTAGATGGACTTCGGGAACGGGTTGGGCTTCTGGAAGACCATGCCGATCCGGCGGCGCACCTCGACGGGGTCGACCTCTGGGGCGTAGATGTCCTCGCCGTTGTAGCGGAAAGTACCGCCCACACTGGCACCCGGAATGAGGTCGTTCATCCGGTTGAAGGACCGCAGCAGCGTGGACTTGCCGCAGCCACTGGGCCCGATGAACGCGGTGATCTCCCGCCGCGGGATGTCCATGGAGACGCCCTTGACCGCGGTGAAGGACCCGTAGCGAACCGAGGCGTCCTGCAGTTCGAAGACGGGGACGCCGGCATCCTGCGAGGCGCCGGCCTCCGGCTCCCGTGCAGTGACCTGAATGCCCGGGTGGCCTCCGCCGCCCGCGTTCTCCGGGTGGGGGCTGCGTCTCATGGATGACTCCGATCGTGCCTAGCGGGGTGGCCGGGTGGCCACAACGACCGGGTCAATAGAGCCAGCTGTACGTGAATGTGCGGTGAACGCCAGCAATCGTGAGGATGGCTATCTTGAGACTTCTCGCTATCGCTCGATGCGGACGGCTGCTCGCCGTCCGCAGGCCGGCCGATCCGCCCGGCTACCGGAAGCGGTAGCCGGCCCCAGGCTCAGTGAGGAGGTGCCGGGGGCGTGCCGGATCGTCTTCCAGCTTGTGGCGCAGTTGTGCGAGGTAGACCCGGAGATAGTTGGTCTCCCGCGCGTACTGCGGGCCCCAGACGGTCTGGAGCAGCGCTTGCTGCGAGACGAGCGCCCCGCGGGCGCGCACCAGCACCTCGAGCATTCGCCATTCCGTCGGCGTCAGGTGGACCTCGTCGCCATCTCGCTCCACCCTGTGGGCCGCGAGGTCAACCGCCAGATCGCCGGAGCGCACTGTGTCTGAGGCAGGATCGCTGCGGCGCAGCAGAGCTTCGATCCGCGCCAGGAGCTCCTCCACGCCAAAGGGCTTGGTGACGTAGTCATCGGCTCCGGCACGCAGGGCGTGAACCTTCGTGGTCTCGGCGTCCCGCGCGGAGAGCACCAGGATCGGCGCCCGGTACCACGGGCGCACAGTCTCCACCAGATCGAGGCCGTCGAGATCGGGCAGGCCCAGATCGAGGACGACGAGGTCCGGTTGCTGCTCACGCACGGCGGACAGCGCGCTCCGCCCGTCGGTGACGGCGCGGACCGCGTAGCCGTGCGCTTCGAGGACGATCACGAGTGTGCGCACGAGTGCCGGGTCATCCTCGACCAGAAGCAACCTGATCATTGCTGCACCACGGGCATCTCCAGAGTCATGGTGAGCCCGCCGCCTGGAGTGGGGGACGGGAACACCCGGGCGCCGGTGGCCTCCGCCAGGCCCCGTGCGATGGCCAGTCCCATGCCCGCATGCCCGCCGGCAGAGCGATCGTGCAGCCGCTGGAGAGGCAGGAACATCCGGTCCCAGTCCTGCTGGGGGACTCCTGGCCCGTGATCGACGACGGCGAGGCGGACCAGGCCGGACTCGCGCGGCTGTGCCCCCGGCCCACCGGCGGGTTCGGCCGCGATCGCGGCGGTGATCTCGACAGCGCTCTCGTCAGGTGAGAAACGCCGGGCGTTGTCCACCAGGTTGTCCAGGATGCGCTCGAAGAAGCCGGCGTCCCCGCAGACGTCGGGCAGACCCTCGGGCAGGTCCACGCGCACCGCCGCACGCGGATGGCCGGCAACCGTGTGCGCGACGAGAGCCGCCACCTCCACCGACTCACGTCGGGTGACGTGCCCACCCGACTGCAGGCGGCTCATGTCGAGCAGGTCGCTGACCACCCGGGTGAGGCGATCCGCGGACTCCTCGACCGTCTCCAGCAGCGCCTCGCGCTGGTCGGGCCGCCAGGTGACGCCGCGCTGACGCAGGGCGCTCGCAGCCGCCTTGATCCCCGCCAAAGGGGTGCGGAGGTCGTGCCCGACCGCAGCGAGCAGCGACGTCCGGACTGCGTCGGCGGTGGCCAGCTCCCGGGCGTGGGCATCCTGCTCGGCCAGCCGGTCGCGGTAGGCGGCCCGCTCCCGCGAGGCGAACTCGACCACGAGGCTGACGATGACGGCGATCACCACGAAGACGACGAGCTCGAGGACGGTGTCACGGTCATCGATGTGGAGCGTGTAGTAGGGCTGGGTCAGGAACAGGTTGGCCGCTGCGAAGGAGAGCAGCGCGGCGCTCACGCCCGGCAGGAAGCCGCCGACGGCCGCGATGGCCACCACCAGCAACAGGTACACCAACAACAAGCTTCCCAGCGCCAGTTCCTCGCGTAGCACCAGGGCACCGGCCGTCACTATCGGCAGGCCGGCGACGATGCCGACCACGGCAGCGACGCGTCGAGCACGGGAGAGCCCGCCCCCCGGGCTGTCACCGCGCAGCAATCTCTGGGCCACCCCATAAGAGTGGCACGTAGCCGCGGACCGGCCAGGCGGGGCACCACCGATGTAGGCCCCTGGTGGCAGATCTTGACAGGATCCTGACGCCGGAAAGGACGCTCAACCGCTCAGCCGGGGGCTTCGGACTCCTACTCTCGGATCGACATGCTGCGAGCACCGCACCGGAACATCCGCCACCGTCTCTCGCCGCCCCGCCTGGGGTGGAAGGAACGGGACCGGCACGGCATCGATCCGCGCCGTCCCGTGCAGGTCGTGGTCCTCGCCTTCGCCATCAGCATCGCTGCCGGCACGTCATTGCTGCTGCTCCCGATGGCCTCAACGGATGGCACCACAGTGCTGCAGGCCTTCTTCACCGCGGTCTCCGCCATCTGCGTGACCGGGTTGATCGTGGTCGACACTCCCACGCATTGGTCCGTGTTCGGCCAGGTGGTGATCATGGCGTTGATCCAGGTGGGTGGGTTCGGGGTGATGACCCTGGCCTCAGTGCTCACCTTGGCCGTTTCCCGGCAGCTGGGATTGCACAGCCGGCTCGTCACCACCGCGTCAACCCGCGGGGTACAACTCGGTGAGATCCGCGGTGTGCTGGTGCGCGTGTTCTGGACAACGGTCGCCGTGGAGCTGGCGGTGACCGCGATACTGGCGCTGCGGTGGAGCCTCGGTTACGGCGAAACTCCGGGCCGGGCGCTCTGGCTGGGACTCTTCCACTCGATCTCGGCCTTCAACAATGCCGGCTTCGCCCTGTTCTCCGACAGTCTGATGCCTTTCACCGCTGACGGGTGGATCGTGCTGCCCATCGCCGGGGCCTTCCTGCTCGGCGGTCTCGGCTTCCCGGTGCTCATCGAGCTGTACCGCCAGCACCGGCGACCGCGCCGGTGGAGCCCGCAGACCAAGCTCACGCTCCTGGCCACCGCGGTGCTTATCCCTGCCGGCACTGCCTTCGTCCTGGCCACTGAATGGGCCAACCCGGCCACGCTCGGCCCGATGAACGTGGCGGAGAAGACCTTGGCGGCCTTCTTCCAGGGTGTCACTCCGCGCACCGCCGGGTTCAACAGCCTCGAGATCGGCGAGATGAACACGGGGACGTGGCTGGGAATGGACGTTTTGATGCTGATCGGCGGTGGTTCCGGCGGGACGGCCGGTGGCATCAAGATGGCCACGGTGGCGCTGCTGGGCTTCGTCATCTGGTCCGAGTTGCGCGGCGACCAGGACGTCACGGTCTTCCGCCGCCGTGCCTCGGCCCGCAACATCCGCGAGGCGGTGACGGTGGCGCTCCTGGCGATCGGCGCGGTGGCTGGCTCCACCCTGGTGGTCGCACTGAGTTCGCCGTTCAGCCTCGACGAGATCCTCTTCGAGGTGGTCTCGGCCTTCGCCACCGTCGGGCTCTCCACCGGTATCACGGCCGAGTTGTCCGGGCCCCACCAGCTTCTGCTGTGCGCGCTGATGTTCCTCGGCCGCCTCGGGCCGATCACCTTGGGCACGGCGCTGGCCATGCGCGAGCGGAAGCAGGCCTTCCGCTACCCGGAGACCACCATGGTCATCGGCTGAGTACGGCTCGCGGCCGATCTCCACCGGGCGTTCACCGGCCCGCCGTACGGTTCACCCATGACGTCCGGCCAGCCCCACTCTTCCGCGCCTTTGGCCACCGGAGGCTCGGTGAGAGAGGTCTTCACGACCTTCCTCGGCCTGGGCCTGACCTCCTTCGGTGGCCCGGTGGCTCATCTGGGCTACTTCCGCACCACCTTCGTGGAGCGGCGTCGGTGGCTGACCGACCGCGCGTACGCCGATCTCGTCGCGCTGTGCCAGTTCCTGCCCGGCCCGGCTTCGAGCCAGGTGGGCATGGCGATCGGGCTGCACCGGGCGGGGATGCTCGGGCTCCTGGCGGCCTTCCTGGCTTTCACCCTGCCCTCCGCCGTGATCCTGGTGGCCTTCGCTTTCGGGATGCAGGCGGTCGGTGTGAGCCCGGATGCGGGGTGGCTCGCCGGATTGAAGGCCGCCGCCGTCGCGGTGGTGGCTCATGCAGTGCTCGGCATGGCGAAGAATCTCGCCGTCGGGCGCGAGCGGGCGACCATCGCCGTGGCGGGCATGATCCTGGCCCTGCTCATCCCGAACGTGTACGGACAGGTGGGCGTCATCGTGCTGGCCGGGCTCGCCGGACTGGCCTGGCTCCGGCCCGCATCGCCGGAGCACGATGGGCACGAGGGCACGGGAGTAGCCGGCGCCGATCAGCTGCACGTGCGCCTCGGCCGGCGCGCGGGGTCCGTGTGCTTCGGGCTCTTCCTCGCCCTGCTCGCGCTGCTGCCGGTGCTCGCCGGCGCCACGGAATCCGGCGCCGCACGGTTGGCGGACTCCTTTTACCGGGCCGGGGCCTTGGTCTTCGGCGGCGGGCACGTGGTGCTCCCGCTGCTGCAGGCCGAGACGGCGGGCTTGGTGGCGCGCGAAGACTTCCTCGCCGGCTACGGCGCCGCCCAGGCCGTGCCCGGTCCGCTGTTCACCTTCGCCGGGTATCTCGGCGCGAGCACCGAGGGCGCGGTGCCGGGTGGGTTGGCCGGAGCGAGCATCGCGCTCCTGGCGATCTTTCTGCCGGGTGCGCTCATCCTGCTGGCCGCGTTGCCCTACTGGGAGGCCCTGCGCCGGGCTCCGCTGGCCCAGCGCACCCTGGCCGGCGTCAACGCCGGCGTGGTGGGCCTGCTGGCCGCCGCACTGTATGACCCGGTCTTCACCGCCGGAGTCCTCGCCGTCGACGTGCCGGTGCGTGCGTTGGCGATCGCCGTGGCCGCTTTCGTGGCACTGAGCGCCTGGAAGGCTCCCGCCTGGGCCGTGGTGATCGCGGCGGCCCTGCTCGGCTGGGCGGTTCTCTAGCCCCGCCCCTCGCGCGGCCACTCCGTCCTCGAGTAACCCGTTCCCACCGATTGTGCTCACGAAACGTCGTTCTCAGCGGCGCACTGGGCTGCCAGAGCGACGTTTAGCGAGCACAATCGACGGAGGTGAGCCTTAGGCGTGGTGGCCCAGACCGCGTGCGACTCTGGCGTCGTGGAAGGATCGCGGGGTGACCTTCGGAGCGCTGCACCACCTGGAGATCTGGGTGACCGACCTCGACCGCGCGGAACAGAGCCTGGGGTGGCTCCTTACCGAACTCGGATACCGGGAGTTTGATCGCTGGCCGGAGGGGGTCTCCTATGCCATGGGTGCCACCTACCTGGTGCTGGAATCCGGTCCCGATGTCAGTGGATCGCACGACCGCAGGCGAGCGGGGGTCAACCACCTCGCTTTCCACGGCGGACGCCCCGAGGAGGTGGAGCGCCTCGCCTACAAGGCGCACCAGCGCGGCTGGACCCTGATGTTCGCGGACCGGCACCCCCACGCGGGCGGGGCCGGGCACTACGCTGCCTACCTGGAGAATGCTGACGGCTTCGAGGTCGAGCTCGTCGCGGACACTCACTGAGCCGGGAGGGCTGAGCACGTCACGGCGTTTCACCGCTAGATCCGGTGCAACCTCGAGCCTGTGCGCTGCCGCGAACGCTCACGCCACCGGGGCGACCGGCTGCTGCAGTTCGACGACGAAGTCCTCCGGATCGCCGGACTCGTCGGCACGCAGGTAGAGCTCCCGGCACGGCGCATTGGGCTGGCTCCCCCGGGCCACGGCTTCGCTGTGCAGGGCCTGCCAGCTCAGGGGGATGCCGCTGATCTCGCCGATGTGCACCCCGCAGACGGCGGTCTCCACGGCCGGCAGATCCACGCACTCGAATCCCTCGCGCACGGCCCCGCCGTAGACATAGCCGGCGGTGATCTTCATGCCGTCCTCGGTCATTTCGTAGACGGCGATCGGGGTCTCCAGCGCGCCCTGCTCACCACCGATCACCGCGGCCACACCGTCGAAGAGGGACTCGACGGTGGGGCCCATGGGTTCCCCCTCGGGCACGACAGCAACGCGCGCGGCCAGGCGCACGGGGCGCAGCGACTTGGTGACGATCTCGATTGCGGGCATGTTCTTCTCCTTCTCGATCAGGCGGAGCCGCCGCTCCACGTCGGCCAGGCGTTCCGCGGCGAGTCGGTACTCGCGTTCGACCTCAGCACGCCGGGCCCGGAGCAACCCTTCGAGCCGACCGAGATCGGCGCCCTCATCCATCAGCTGGGCCACGGTGTCGATACCGAAACCGAGTTGACGGAGCGCCACCATCCGGTGCAGCCGCTCAAGCTGCGCGGGATCATAAGAGCGATAGCCACTGAACGCATCAACGTGAGCAGGTACGAGCAGACCGACCGCGTCCCAGTGCCGCAACATGCGGTGGGTGACCTGGCCGATCTGCGCGAAGGCTCCAATGGACAACATCACGACAGTTCTCCCGCCTGCCACAGTGTCAGGGTCAACCCGAGATCAGCGCCGCACCCCCTGGGCTTCTCCCACCCCACGCTAGCCTGGTCTTCCGTGCCCTCCGCTCACGCTTCCCCGCCGCCGCACTCCGTCCCGCCGGCTCCCACCGCGGACCAGAACTTCGGAGTCCTGCAGACGCTCCGCTCACAGCGCAAACTCGGCGTCGAGATTCTCGCCGGGCTGGTGACCGCCCTGGCGCTCATCCCGGAATCGATGGCCTTCGCGATCATCGCGGGGGTCGATCCGCGCATCGGTCTGTACGCCTCGGTGATGATGGCCCTCACCATCGCCGTCGTCGGTGGGCGCCCCGCCATGGTCTCCGGCGGCGCCGGTGCCACGGCGCTGGTGATCGCGCCGCTGGTGGGCTCGCACGGCGTGGACTACTTCATCGCCGCGGTGATTCTCGCGGGCCTGATCCAGGTGACGCTCGGTGTGCTCGGCGTGGCCAAGCTGATGAGGTTCATCCCCCGCTCGGTGATGGTCGGCTTCGTCAACGGCCTGGCCATCCTCATCTTCTCCTCGCAGTTCCCCGAACTGATCGGGGTTCCCTGGCTGGTCTACCCCCTGGTGGGCCTCGGCCTGGTCATCGTCTTCGTCGTTCCCCGCCTCACCCGGGCCATTCCGGCCCCCTTCGTGACCATCGTGGTGCTCACCGCCATCGCGGTGGCCTTCGCGGTGAACGTGCCGACGGTGGCCGACCGCGGCGAACTCCCCGACTCCCTGCCCTCGCTGTTCATCCCCGATGTGCCGCTCAGCCTGGAAACCCTCCAGATCCTCTTCCCGTTCTCCCTGGCCATGGCTTTCGTGGGGCTGCTCGAATCGCTGATGACCGCCAAGCTCGTCGACGACCTCACCGACACCCGCTCGAACAAGGTGCGCGAGTCCTGGGGCCAGGGGGTGGCGAACATCGTCACCGGCTTCTCGGGTGGCATGGGCGGCTGCGCCATGATCGGCCAGACCATGATCAACGTGAAGGCCTCGGGCGCCCGTACGAGGATCTCCACCTTCTGCGCGGGATTGTTCGTGCTGATCCTGGCGGTCTCCCTCGGCGGGATCGTGGGCCGGATTCCCATGGCCGCCCTCGTCGCCGTGATGATCTTCGTCTCCGTCATCACCTTCGACTGGCACTCGATCCGGCTCTCCACGCTGCAGCGCATGCCGAGGTCGGAGACGGCGGTCATGGCGGTCACGGTCGCGGTGACCGTGTGGACGCACAACCTGGCCTATGGCGTGGGTGCCGGGGTGCTGGCCGCCATGGTGCTGTTCGCACGCCGGGTGGCGCACCTGACCTCGGTGACCCGCCTGGATGCCAGCGACGCGGACGACCAGCGGGTGTACGCGGTGGAGGGGGAACTGTTCTTCGCCTCCTCGAACGACCTGATCTACCAGTTCGACTACAGCGGCGATCCGAGCAACATCGTCATCGACGTCTCCCGGGCCCACATCTGGGATGCCTCCTCCGTGGCCGCACTCGACGCGGTCCAGCGGAAGTACGAGTCACGCGGCAAGACCGTCACGATCCGTGGCATGAACCGGGACAGCGCCGCCCGTCACGATCGGCTCAGCGGGCAGCTCGGAGAGGAGTAGGCGCCAACTCGGAGAGGGCAACGCCCAGCTCGGCTCAACGCTCGGGGCGCACCAGGCCGGACTCGTAGGCGGCAATGACCATCTGCGTGCGGTCGCGAGCGCCGAGCTTGCTCAAGATGCGACTGACGTGGGTCTTGACGGTCTGCTCGGACAGGAAGAGTTCGCCGGCGATCTCGGCGTTGGACCGCCCGCGCGCCACCAGACCCATCACGTCGAGCTCCCGCTCGGTCAGGGCCGACAACTCCGCGCCGGGGGCGGAGCGCTCCGGGGGGCGCGCGGCATAGTCGGCGATCAGGGAGCGGGTCACCTTCGGGGACAGCAGCGCCTCGCCACGAGCCACTACGCGCACGGCATGGACGAGTTCTTCGGGAGGGGAGTCCTTGAGCAGGAAGCCGCTCGCGCCGGCGCGCAGCGCGGAGAAGACGTACTCGTCGGCGTCGAAGGTTGTCAATATGATCACCCGGGGAGGGGTGCCCGGCATCGCTCCGATCGCGCGGGTGGCGTCGAGGCCGTTGACCTTCGGCATGCGAATATCCATCAGCACCACGTCGGGGCTGGTGCGCCGGACTAGGTCGACGACGTCCGCCCCATCCTCGGCGGTGCCGACCACGGTGATCCCGGGTTGCGCACCGAGTAAGGCGGCGAAACCCGCGCGGATCATGGACTGATCGTCCACGATCGCCACGCGCACCGATTCGTCGCCAGCAGGATGAGAGATCATGGGTCCAAGCTAACCGCGACCGGCTTCCCTGGCCGACCAGAACCGGATCTCCCTCGCAGGTAGGGGGCGCGCATGGCTCCCAGGAGGGACGCGTGGCAAGACGGGGAGAAACTACCGTTCCCTCCATGGGCCAGCTGAGCAGTCCCTCGCGCATGCGGACTCTCGCGCGCGACTACCTCTACGTGCTGCCCGGAATGCCGCTGGCCCTCGCCAGCGTCGTGCTGCTCGTGCCGCTGACGGCTCTCTCCCTGGGGACCTTCGTCATCTGGGTGGGCGCCCTGCTCATGCCGCTGACACTCCTGCTGGCCACCGGACTTGCTGACCTCTCCCGGCTGCGTCTGCGTGCCTGGGGGCAGGAAATCTCCCCCGCGCACTACAAGCCCACCACGAAGAGCTTTGCGGGGTTCCTGAGGGTGATGACCGATCCACGCCGCTGGCTGGATCTGGTTTTCGAGACGCTTGTGGCCCTTCCGCTCCGACTGACGTCCTTCGTGGTGGCGCTCACCTGGACCGCGCTGGCAGTCGGGGGCCTCACCTCCTGGTTCTGGAAGCTCTTCCTCCCGGGCGAACCCCACGCCGAGTCGGGCTGGCCATTGCTGGTGCGCGAGATCGCTCCGCGGATGGTCCCGCAGAGCGATGTCGGGATGTACCTGCTCGATTCCGCCATCAACCTGGTTCTCGGCGCGCTCGCGCTGCTCTCCCTGCCCTGGGTCATCCACGGCCTCGCCAGGTTCGATGCGTTGATCGCCCGCGCCCTGCTCAGTGGCAGCACATCGAAGCAGGCGCCGGATCACCTGGGCCGGATCCCGCACGCCGCGCTCATCCTCACCGTCAGCCCGGCTGGCTGGGCGTGGGTGGGAACCGGGTTCGCCGCCGTGGTGCTGCTCGCCATCTCGTGGCCGGTGCTGGCAACGATCCATGGCGTCCACCCGGCCCTCGCCATGGTGCTCGCCATCTCCCAGGGCGCCGCCCTGGTCCTGACCGTGCGGCGGCCGACCGCGGCCACGGCGATGGCCATCCTGGCAGCGGCGGGCACCATGCTCGCGAGTGCCAGCTCCATCGGCCACGGCACCTGGCCCTGGCCTGTGACGAGCTTGATCTCCTACTGCCTGGTGATCCTGGCCCTGGCCCTGCGCCACCACTGGCTCTGGGCGGCGGCGGTCTGGTCGGCGAGCACGGCGCTGACCGCTGGCGCCTTCGTGTTGATTGCCGGCGCGATCCCCCACGGCGGTCTGGCCAATGGCATCGTCGTGGTTTCCGTCGGCGCTGCCGTGGGGCTACTGGCGGTCCTGGGCCGGATGTGGGTGAAGAATCTCGGCCGCGCCGAGCAGGCCGAGCGGGTCAGCGCCGAAGAGCTCCAACGCCGTCGCGACCTGGAGGAGCGCAACCGCATCGCCCGCGAATTGCACGACGTCGTGGCCCACAGCATGTCGGTGATCAACGTTCAGGCGACCACCGCGCAGTACCGCAAGCCAGGCATCGACCCGGAGATCCAGCAGGAGTTCGACGACATCGCCCAGTCCTCCCGGCAGGCACTCAGCGAGATGCGCTCGCTGCTTGCGCTGCTCCGCAATGACGAGGCACCGACCGCCCCCATGCCGACCATGACCGATGTTCCAGATCTGATCGAGGCCACGCGCGCCTCGGGTGCGGAGATCAGCTACTCCGGCACGGATGACGAGGTCTCCCCGACCGTCGGTCTCACAGCCTTCCGCGTGATCCAGGAAGCGCTCAGCAACGCTCTGCGTCATGCCCCCGGGGCGGCCGTGACCGTGACCGCGAGAAGCGAGGCCGAGGTCCTCATCATCACGGTGGCCAATTCCAAGCCGCTGAGCGTCGTGGAGGCCGCGCCCGGTTCCGGCTTGGGACTAGCCGGCATCCGTGAGCGAGTGACGGCCCTGGGCGGCACCGTCCAGGCCGGGCCGCGCCTGGGTGGCGGGTTCCGGCTCCGGGTGCAGATCCCGATGGACCACGCCCACCACGCCGGCGACCCCCTACCGGAGTAGGGGGCCCGGAATGGCTCTTGCGAGTGACGCGCACGGGCCAACCAGCGATTTACGTTCCACACATGACGACAACCACGGCGCCCGCCCCTGGTCCCGCAACGGCCGCTCCGTCCCCGCGCCGGGCGCCTCGGAAGAGCCCCACCAAAGACTTCCTCGAGCTCCAGCGCCGGGTCAAAGCAGCCGGCCTGATGCGCCGCCAGTACGGCTGGTACGCCTTCCGCATGGTTGCTTTGGCCGCCGCTTTCGCCGGCGCCTTCGTGCTGCTCTTCACCCTGGGCAACAGCCCCTGGCAGCTTGCCGTCGCCGCGCTCTTCGGTGTCCTCTTCACGCAGGCGGCCTTCCTCGGCCACGACGCCGCCCACCAGCAGGTCTTCAGCGCTCCGGGGCGCAACGAGTGGATGTCGCGCGTGGTCGCGAACCTCGTGGTCGGTCTGAGCCACGGCTGGTGGGGCCGCAAGCACGGCAAGCACCACGCCGATCCGAACGTGATCGGTAAGGACGGGGACATCAAGACCGGCGCGCTGGTCTTCAACCCGGAGGACGCCCACGACCGTTCCGGCGTGCTCGGGTGGATCACCCGCCGCCAGGGTTGGCTGTTCTTCCCCATGCTGACGCTGGAAGGGCTCAACCTGCACTATGCGGCCCTGACCACACTCGCCACGCAGCGCGACCTGCGCCATCGTGGCGTCGAGGCGCTTTTCCTGGCCGTGCGTCTCCTGGGCTTCCCGGCGCTGCTGATCGTGCTGCTCGGCCCCGGCCTCGGCCTGGCCTTCCTCGCGGTCCAGCTCATGGTCTTCGGCGTGTACATGGGGGCCAGCTTCGCCCCGAATCACAAGGGCATGCCGCTCATCCCCGAGCGCTCCACCGTCGACTTCCTGCGCCGTCAGGTGCTCACGTCCCGCAATATCAGCGGCGGCCGGTTCATCTTCTGGGCCATGGGCGGCCTGAACCACCAGATCGAGCACCACCTCTTCCCGCGCATGCCCAGCGTCAGCCTGCGCAAGGTCGTGCCGATCGTGCGCGAGTACTGCGCCGAGAAGGACATCCCCTACACCGAGACCGGGCTGTTTGCGTCCTACGGGATCGTCGTCCGCTATCTCAACCGCGTCGGCCTCGGCGAGGCCGATCCCTTCGAGTGCCCGCTCACAGCGCGATATCGCCCCTTCTGAGCATCCACCGAACAGGCCCGCTGGTCCATGACCGGCGGGCCTGTTCCGTGCGTGAGGCCTGACCTCAACGCCGGGCCGCACGCAGAGCGCGAACAGCCACCTGCAGTGCCGCCAAGCCCGGGTCGTCCATGCCGGCTACCTCGGCGACCGAGCGTCGTGAGCGCTCCACCCCGGCGGCGCGCCGTGCAGCCCATTCCTCCACGCGTGCGGTCGCATCGGCCCCGGCACCGGTCTCACCCAGCACCGCCGCCGTGAGTTCGGAAAGCACGGAGTAGAGGTCATCACGCAGGGCGAAGCGGGCCAGGGACTCCCAGCGGTCCTCCCG
Organism: Bogoriella caseilytica; assembly: GCF_003752405.1. NCBI lineage: Bacteria > Bacillati > Actinomycetota > Actinomycetes > Allobogoriellales > Allobogoriellaceae > Allobogoriella > Allobogoriella caseilytica. Next base: position 1,285,599 of record NZ_RKHK01000001.1, read on the forward strand.
TGGGAGGGCTTCAACGCCATCGAGCAGGCGGTCCACCGAGAAGTACTCCTCCACGGCAGCGCGCACCCTGGCCACCTCCTCGGGCTCGGCCTCGTGCGCCTCAGCGAGCGCGACGACGTCGAACTTGGTGAAACCGGCGACCAGCCCGGCTGCGAGTTCCGCGAGGTCGCCGGGCACACCCTGCTCAGCCAGTTCTGCGGCGCGCCGCTCGACTCCAGCCTTCCGGGTGCCGAGCAGCAACTCGGGCAGCTGGGCGCGCAGCTGGGAGACCGGATGGGAGAAGCGCTCGACCTCGGCGCCCACGTCGATGCCTTCCGGGCGGCGCTGGACCAGCCACCGCACCGAGCGGTCGAGCAGGCGCCGGAACTCCAGGTAGAGATCGGCCTGGGTGGCGGCGTCGACCTCGTTGTCCAGGCTCTCCACCGAGGAGACGAACTCGGCGATCGTGAAGACCTCACGGGCCACCACGAAGGCGCGCACCACCTCCACCGGCGAGGCGCCGGTCTCCTCCATGGCCCGGTACACGAAGGTGGTGCCACCACGGTTGACCACCGAGTTCGCCACCCGGGTCGCGATGATCTCCCGCCGGAGCGGGTGCGCCGCGATGTGCTGGGCAAAGCGCTGCCGAAGGCCCTCGGGGAAGTATCCCTCCAGCTCGCATTGGAACCAGGATTCGTCGGGCAGGTCCGAGGCGAGGAGCTCGGCCTTCAAGGCCAGCTTGGTGTAGGCCGCCAAGACGGCGAACTCCGGGCTGGTGAGGCCCTCACCGCGGCCGCCACGTTCCTCGAGTTCCACATCGCTGGGCAAGAACTCGAGAGTGCGGTCGAGATCGCCACGCTCCTCGAGCCAGTGCATGAGACGGATGTGTGCCCCGGCCATGGTGCGTGAGACCGTGCGCGCATTGCCCAGAAGCACGGACTGCTCGTAGTTCTGCCGCAGTACTCGCCGGGCGACGTCGTCTGTGAGGGAGACCAGCACCTCGTCACGTTCGCTCCGCTGAAGTTCCCCGGCTCCCTCTGCCGAGGCCAGCAGGATCTTGAGGTTGACCTCATGGTCGGAGGAGTCCACGCCGGCGGAGTTGTCGATGGCATCGGTGTTCAGCCGCACGCCGTGGTGCGCCGCCTCCACCCGGCCGAGCTGGCTCAGGCCCAGATTCCCGCCCTCACCGACCACGCGGCAACGCAGATCCGAACCGTCGACGCGCACCAGGTCATTCGCGCGGTCACCGATGTCGTCGTGAGACTCGCTCGAGGCCTTGACGTAGGTGCCGATCCCACCGTTCCACAGCAGGTCCACCGGCGCGGTGAGGATGGCGCGGATCAGCTCCGGCGGCGTGAGCTCGGTGACCCCGGCGTCCACACCGAGCACCTCGCGCACCGGCGCGGCGATCGGGATGGCCTTCATGGTGCGCGACCACACCCCGCCGCCCTCGGAGATCAGCGAGCGGTCGTAGTCCTCCCACGTGGTGCGGCCGGCCTCGAACAGCCGCCGTCGCTCGGCGAAGGAGGCTGCGGCATCGGGCGTGGGGTCGAGAAAGATGTGCTGGTGGTTGAAGGCCGCCACGAGGTGGATGTGCTCCGAGAGCAGCATGCCGTTACCGAAGACGTCACCGGACATGTCGCCGATACCCACCACCGAGAACGACTCGGCCTGGGTGTTCAGGTCGAGATCACGGAAGTGGCGCTTGACCGCCTCCCAGGCACCGCGCGCGGTGATGCCCATGGCCTTGTGGTCGTAACCCTGGGAGCCACCGGAAGCGAAGGCGTCATCGAGCCAGTAGCCGTAGTCCGCGGCCACGGCGTTGGCGACATCGGAGAAGCTGGCGGTGCCCTTGTCGGCCGCGACCACCAGATAGGGGTCGTCGTCGTCGTGGCGTACCACGCGCTCCGGGGGGATCACTGGGCGATCGCCGCTGCCGGCCGGCACGGAAGTGTCGAGGTTGTCGGTGACGTCGAGCAGGGAGGAGATGAACAGGCGGTAGGCCTGGGTCCCGGCTTGATACCAGACGTCACGGTCGGCCGGGTCGGGCAGGCGCTTGGCCACGAAGCCACCCTTGGCGCCCACGGGCACGATGATGGCGTTCTTGACCGCTTGCGCCTTCACCAGGCCGAGGACCTCGGTGCGGAAGTCCTCCCGCCGGTCCGACCAGCGCAGGCCGCCGCGGGCCACCGGACCGTATCGCAGGTGCACCCCCTCGACGTCGACGCCGTACACCCAGATCTCCGCCCACGGGCGAGGCTCGGGCAGGAAGCTCAGCCGCTCCGGGTCGAGCTTGAGGGCGATCGTGGGGCGGTGCTCGCCCACCGCGCTCGGGTCATCAATGGGACCGGGCCCGCAGTAGTAGCTGGTGCGCACCGTGGCGTGAATGGTGGCCAGCAAGGCGCGCAGGATGCGGTCGGTGTTCAGCGAGACCACGTCGTCCAACGCCGCGGTGAGGGCCTCGCTGATCTCATGCTCGGCCTGTGCCCGCGACTCGGACTCGTCCTCGTTGAACCGATCGGGGTCGAAGCGCGCCTCGAAGAGCGCGACCAGGCCGCGCGCGAAGTCCGGGTTCTCCAGCAGCGCGTCCTCCACGTACTCCCGCGAGTAAATGGAGCCGGCCTGGCGCAGATAGGAGGTCAGGGCCCTCAGGATCTGCACCTGGCGCCAGCTCAGACCTGCCAGGAGCACCAGGGCGCCCAGCCCGTCGGTCTCGGCATGCCCATGCCAGGCAGCCAGGAAGGCCTCTTCCAGGCGGCGGCGGAGATCACCTTCGGCATCCGCGCCCTCGCTCTCGCCGCTGTCGGCGTCGTGGCGGTGCCAGGCCTCGACGTCCTCGGTGCGCAGGCCAAAGTCATAGAGGTAGACGCGACGCCCGTCGCTCTCGCCCAGGGTGTGCGGGCGCTCATCGATCACCTCGAGCCCGAGACTGGTGAAGATCGGCAGCACCGCCGAGAGCGGAAGGTCGCCATGGCGGTAGAGCTTCAGACGCTGCTCGCCAGGTGCCACGGGGCGACCCGGGATCCGATCCGGGGTGTAGAGCCGCAGGCCGAGCGGTGAGGAGTCGTCCTCCGCCACGGACTCCGCCAGTTCCGGCTCAGCGCCCCCTCGTCCCTCGACGCCGCCCTCACCTGCGCCTCGGGCGGCCTCGGTACCCCCCTCTCGGCCGCCACCCAGCTCCGGCTCAGCGCCCCCTCGTCCCTCGGCGGCGCCCTCACCTGCGCTTCTGGCGGCCTCGGTGTCCAGGAGCGCGCCGAGCTGGCGGAGATCCTCCACAGCCTCGGTGAGAGTGAAGTCCTCCTGGTAACCGCTCGGGAAGGTGAAGCGCTCCGCGAGCTCAGGGCCGCGACGGCCCAGCTGGTCACGTGAGGCCTCGGCGAGTTGCTCGGCCCAGGTCCGCGCCGCGGTGGCCACCCGATCCTCCAGCGTGGCCACGTCCGCCTCGGGTGCTCTCTCACCCGGCGCCACCCGCACCACCACATGCAGCTGCGCGAGGGGGGATTCGGTCACGCTCTCCTCGCTGCGCACCTCGGCGCCGGCCAGCGCCTTGGACAGCAGGGAGATGATCCGATCCTTGACGCCCGGGGTGTACCGATCCCGAGGGATGTAGACCAGACAGGAGGTATAGCGCTCGTAGTCATCACGCCGCAGGAACAGACGGGTGCGGGGGCGCACATGCAGGTGCACCACGGCGAGCGCCACCTCGGTGAGGTGATCGATCCCGGCCTGGAAGAGCTCCGATCGCGGGTACGTCTTGAGCACGTCGAGCAGGTCCTTGCCCAGGTGCGACTGGCGCGAGAAACCCGTGCGCTCGAAGACGGCGTTCACCGCACGGGAGATCACCGGCACCTCGGTGACCGGCCAGTTGGCGGCCGCCGCCGTGAACAGGCCGAGGAAGCGGCGCTCGCCGGTGACCTGTCCGAGGTCGTCGAAGGTCTTGATACCGATGTAGTCCAGGTGGCGCGGGCGGTGCACGGTCGAGACGGAGTTGGCCTTGGTGACGATCAGCAGCCGAGGCTCACCCGCCTTCTTCGCCACTGCGGGAGGCAGCTCGAGACGTTTCCCGGCAGTATCGGCGCCGGCGCGCAGCAGGCCCAGGCCCGAGCCGGCCCGCACACTCAGGCTCGCCGACCCCTCGGGCTCGTCGGGATGGAAGTCGTACTCGCGATAACCCAGGAACACGAAGTGCCCGGCCACGAGCCAGTCGAGGAGCTGACGCGTCTCAGTGATCTCATCGGTGTCGACCCCGGCCGGAGGTTCCTGATACAGCAGGGCGGAGATGTCACGCGCCTGTGCCTCCATTGCGGCGTGGTCCTCAACGCCCACCCGCACATCGGCCAAGACTCGGCGCAGATCGGCGGCGAGGGTGTCGAGCTCCTCGCCGGCCAGGCCGGCGATCTGCACGTAGATCCATGACTCACGGACCACCACGCCCTCAGGGGTTTCGGTGCCGACCGCCGCCACGGCCTCAGCGCCGCGCACGATCTCCACCAGGGCGCCGTCGCGGTCACGGCGTACCGCAGGTTGGGGGTGCACCAGGAGGCGCACGGCGGCCTGGCGCCGGTCGAGCTCCCCGAGGACGCTGTCGACCAGGAAAGGCATGTCGTCGGTGACGATCTGCACCACCGACATCCCGGTGTGCCAGCCGTGGGTCTCCTCCTGCGGGGTGAAGACCTCGACAACCGCTTCGCGTTCCTCGCGCGTGGCCGCCAGACGCCGGTGCGCGACCGCCGAACCGAGGAGCACACGCGGGGGCTGGGCTTGGAGATCGTCGGTGAGAACGTCGTGGAAGTAGCCCTCGAGCAGTGCCTCGGCTTCCGATCCGCTCGGTGCACCAGGCACGGCGTCGGCTTCCGCTGCGGCGTGGCGCAAGACCGAGGCGCGATCCAGCAGTGTCGGAGGAGCCGAGGAGGACCAGGTGGACATGCGGACAACACCTCTTCGTCGACGTCGGCGGGAGCGCAGTCAGCCTACCGGCGCCTCCGCGCGCCGGCACTCGTGACGGCGGGGTCAGCGAGCTACCCGAGCACAGTCAGCGGCTGCGCTCGGCCCCGATCGTGGTGTCCTCGCCGTGGCCGGTGTGCACGACCGTGTCCTCCGGCAGCACGAAGAGCTTCGCGGCGATCGAAGCCTCCAGGGTGGGCAGGTCACTGAAGGAGCGGCCGGTGGCCCCGGGGCCTCCGTTGAAGAGGGTGTCGCCGGTGAAGACGCAGCCCAGCTCCGCGGAGTAGAAGCACACGGCGCCCGGGGCGTGACCGGGGGTGTGCAGCACGGTCAGCGCGGTTCCGGCCACCTCGATGGTGTCGCCCTCAGTGAGCTCGCCGTCCCAGCTGACGCCGGGGTGGGTGAGATCCCACAGGGGCTTGTCTTCGGGGTGGAGCAGGATCGGGGCGCCGGTCCGCTCGCGCAGCTCCAGCGCCTGGCGCACGTGATCGTCGTGAGCGTGCGTGCAGGCGATGGCCCGCACGGTGCGATCACCCACCACCTCCACGATGGCGTCGACATCGTGCGGGGCGTCGATCACGACGCACTCCTCGTCGTCACCCACCACCCAGATGTTGTTGTCGACGTCGAAGGTCTCGCCATCCAGACTGAAGGTTCCGGAGACGACGGCGTGGTCGATGCGCGCGGCCATCAGAACACCACCACGCTGCGCAGCACGTTGCCGTGGTGCATCTTCTCGAATGCGGACTCGATGTCGTCCAAGCCGATCTCCTCCGTGACGAATGCGTCGAGGTCCAGTCGTCCCTGCTGATACAAGTCAATCATCATGGGGAAGTCGCGGCTCGGCAGGCAGTCGCCGTACCAGCTGGACTTCAGGGCACCGCCACGGCCGAAGACGTCGAGCAAGGGCAGGTCGGGCACCGTCATCTCCGGGGTAGGCACACCCACCAGCACCAGGACCCCGGCGAGGTCTCGGGCGTAGAAGCCCTGCTTCCAGGTCTCCGGGCGGCCCACCGCCTCGATGACCACGTCCGCGCCCTCGGCGCCCTCGTAGTACTGAGCGCAGATCGCCTTGATCTCCGCCACGGCGTCGGACTGTGAGGAATCGACGGTGTGGGTGGCGCCGAGCTTCGTGGCGGTCTCGAGCTTGGCGAGGTCGATGTCCACCGCGATGATCGGGCTGGCGCCGGAGAGCGCGGCGCCAGCGATCGCGGCCGCCCCCACGCCACCGCAGCCGATGACGGCTACGGACTTGCCGCGTGTGGCGCCACCGGTGTTGATGGCGGCGCCCAGGCCGGCCATGACCCCGCAGCCGAGGAGGCCCGCGGCAGCCGGGCGTGCGTGGGGGTCGACCTTGGTGCACTGCCCCGCGGCCACCAGGGTCTTCTCGGCGAAGGCGCCGATCCCCAGGGCCGGGGAGAGTTCGGTGCCGTCCTCGAGTGTCATCTTCTGCGCGGCGTTATGAGTGTTGAAGCAGTACTGCAGGTCTCCGCGCTTGCACGCGCGGCACTCTCCGCACACCGCGCGCCAGTTCAGCACCACGAAGTCGCCGGGGCTGACCTCGGTGACGCCCTCGCCGACCGCCTCCACGACGCCAGCGGCCTCGTGACCGAGCAGGAAGGGGAACTCGTCGTTGATCCCGCCTTCGCGGTAGTGCAGGTCGGTGTGGCAGACGCCGCAGGCCTGCACCTGCACCAGGGCCTCACCGGGGCCAGGATCCGGAACATGGATGGTGGTGAGTTCGACGGGTTGTCCCTTGGCACGAGCGACGACGGCCTTGACCTGGTGCATGGTGCTCCTTCGACGAGCGAGCGCTCCTCGGCCGGCCCGTGCGGGGCGCAGCGTCGGCGGCGCGCGGATGGGGTGCCCACAACCTACTCCGCAGCCGGGTCAGATCGCTCGGGATCATCCCCGGCGTGGAGGCAGACCAGGCCTACGACGACGTGTCGTATATCCTGGCCCCGATGTCGACTCTCCGCGCCTGCACGGCCTCTCCCCGCTCTGCGTCCAGCTCGTCCCTCGCCCGCGTGTCCGCGCTGCTCATCGCGCTGGTACTGGCCGGCGCTCTCGCCGCCCTGAGCGCGCCAGCAGCCTCCGCCCATGACCTCCTGCTCAGCTCGTACCCGGAGGACGGCGAGACCCTGGAGTCGGCACCAGACGAACTGGTGCTGAGTTTCAACAACGAGCCCTTGGAGCAGGGCGCCGCCGTCGAGGTGACGAATGCGGACGGCGAGGTGGTCGCCGAGCCGGAGCCGACGTACGCGGGCGTGGATGTGGTCTTCGCACTGCCCGACCTCGACCCGGGCGTCTACGACATCTCGTGGACGGTGGTCTCGAGCGACGGGCATCGCATCAGCGACGATCCTGCCCTCAGCTTCACCGTCGAAGGGAGCCTCGAGGAGGGGCCGACCCCCACGGAGGAGCCCACCGAGGACGCTCCTGAACCTGCCACGGACACCGAGACCACCGACGAGACCCCGGGCGCCGGCCCGGCACAGGGTGAGCTGCTCGACGACGAGGAGTCGCCCGGTGCCTGGCGTGTGGTCGGGGCTGCTGCTGCTGCCGCCGGCGTCGTCGCCGTGGTGGCGGCGCTCATTGTCAGGATCCGGCGGCAGCAGCGCGGCCGGGACGGCCGATAGTACTCTTCCCGGTCAGCAGTACTCTTCCCGGTCAGCGCGGGGTGTAGGTGAGGCAGTCGGCCTCGTCGCCACCAGCGCCCACCCGCACGGCAGGTGCCGAGCAGGACAGGTTCTCGTTGAAGGAGCATTCGTGCCGCTGGCACGCTCCGACATGGGTCACGACCTTGTCCAGGCCACCCTTCATGCCGAGAGGGATGAAGGTTTCACACTTGGCATCGGAGCCGGCCTCACCGCCGATGGTCACGGCCGGGGCCTTGCAGTGGGTGTGCTCGTTGTAGGAGCAGCCGGCCGCCGAGCACTCGGTGACCGTGGGGAGCTCTGCGAGTGTGGTCATCGGAACCTCCTGAGTTCAATGTGACGCGGGGTGCGCCTCCATCGAATCTAAGGCCTTTATCGAAATCTCGCCAGCTATTCCGGAGAAAGCGGCGTGTGAGGTTTTCTGGCCACCTTGCGTATTCTATTGCGCCGGCATTTTAAAAACAGGGGCGGTGCGCAAATAAGGTAAGGCTCGGCTGCATATCTCAGGCACCACCTTCGGCAGGATCCGGTGGTCCGGCCGGCCCCGGCCGCGGAACAGACCGCAATCGGCGCTCAAGGACGCGCCGCTCGAGCGGCCCAAGATCGTCGATCACGGCGATGATCCCCGCCAACGACTCCAGCGAGGCCAGTGCCCGTTCCGCCCCGCGTGGTGCGGCACCTTCGTAGAGTTCCAGACCGATGAAGGCGGCGCTCATGGCATGGGCGAGCCCGGGAACGTCCACGACGCCGGATAGCACCGTTCCCGAGAACACACGGTGAAGGACTGCTTCGACCTCCTGCACCCACACGCCCAGGCCGTCGCTGATCGCGCCGGCGAGCGCCTCATGCGATCGCGTGCCGGCCAGGAGCTGGCCGAGAACAGCGACATGACCTGCTTCGCGTTCCGTCACGTGGATCCGGCGCGCCACATCCACGAGATCGCTGAAGGACTCCACCTCGTGCAGAGCGGCACGATGGGT